>JACQPB010000031.1 GCA_016202305.1 Candidatus Iainarchaeum sp.
AGAAAATATCACAAGCAAAATCTTTGTTTGGATGCAGCATATGTAGGAGATGAAGTTGAAGAACTTGCACGCGAGTTCGGTTTCACACTCCATGTCCGACCAAGAGGGGAAGAAGCAAATCTCATCTAGAATAAAGCCCGCTTCAAAGCGCGCAGGTGGGTTGTTGAGCGCACTCACAGTTGGCTCAACCGCTTCCGCGGAATCCTAATCCGCTGGACAAAATAAGCAACACACTACACAGCAATGCTACACTTAGCGTGCGGAATAATCACATGGAGGACAACAGGCCTATTGGGATAGGCTCTAAGCCAAGCCGGCATTTTGGGCCTGTTTTCGATTCGATAAGGTGGGGTTGCGCTTTTGGAAATCGCCATAAATAGCACTGGCCGTGACACGCGCCATGCATTGTCTTCGGCCTGGCCATCCGCTCCTGCATCGCACCATGTAATAAACCTTTTTCCGCGAATTTTTCCTATGCGCCGCGAAATCGTGAAGAAATACCTGGAGAAGTATTCGCTCGGTGTCGTGGACGCGGGCAACTCTATTGACAGCTACAACTCATTCTGCAGGAACATGGGCATCGGAAGCGGCATAGAGGCGATGATTGGGGAAAGGCTGGAGGAAAAGGTCTTCGTGAAGGTCATGGACATCGGGTGCGGCGACTGCGGATTCCTCGGCGAGCTTAAGAAGATGTTCGGCGAGCACGTGCACACGATAGGCGTTGACCTGCTCGCTCCCCTGAACGGGCCGGACCACATGGTAATCGGGGATGCGCTGGAGGCGGCTTTTCCGCGGGAAGTGGATTTCGTGTTCTCTTTCCGCGCCATGCATGAAATCGGCGAGCCGGAAAAGATGGTAAAAAAAGTGTATGCGTGCCTTGCGCCTGGCGGGAGGGCGTTCCTCTCTTTCAGGACGATGGACCTTCACGCTGGCGTGCAGGGCATGGGGGAAATAGGCGAGAAGGAAGTGAAGGCCCTGCGGAAGATGGTGCGATCGAGGAAGCTCGGCAATTTCATTGTGGATGGCCGCGAAGTGTCGGTAAGCGGCGTGAACGGGAAGAAGCTCACTGCCGGCGTGAATGTGTTCCTGGAGAAATGACGCCTCAACTACAGCAATTTCCAGAACTCTTCCTTGGTTAACTGGAGTGTTTTCAGGATTTGAAGCAAAGTGCCGGGCTTCATTGACTTGTGATTAGGGATTACCAGCCTGGCCATGTTTTCGTTCCTGAGTATTATGTGCGAACCGGTCTGCCTCACCGGATGAAAGCCGAGTTTACTGGCTACTTTCAGCACTTCTTTCGCGGAAACAACAGGTAGCTTAGGCAAGGGCACTCACTTTCGCGGTGGCGATCGAAACCCTGTTCCTTAATGAACCGAGTTCCTCTTTTGTGAGGTCGCTGAGGTACAACTCTATGGCCTCCTTGATATTCTTCATTGCCTCTGCCCGCGTATCGCCCTGTGATATGCAGCCCGGCAACTCCGGGACATAAACAGCGTATCCATCATCAGGCTGCCTTTCAAGGACGACCCTAAACTCCTTATATTTTGCCATAACTTAATTTTCTTTTACCTTAATAAAAGACTATTTGTTTACCGAGTTTCCGGCGTTGCCCCCATTCCCGATAAACATGGCCTGTCCAGTTCCTACTGGCTATTTCTTCTCGTGCATCGCGTGTCCGCAACAGTTATTCACTTCAACTGTGTTGCCGCAATCCCCGCAGACGAGGTCTGTTCCCTTCAGCTCCATCTCCTTTCCGCAGCACTTCGGCGTCTTCACCTTGGATGTGCAGTTGTCGCATACCAGTATTGCCATTTTTTCCACCCCCTGCATTTTTTTCAATAAAAACGGGCGACTCGGCTATTGCCCATGATTCATAATTCCTTCGCAATCGTCCCTGAAATGTCAATCGCGTTGCTCCTGTGCGCTATCGAATTCGTGCTCACGATGCTCTTTGCGCCCGCTTTCTTCAGCTTTTCATAGGCGCCCTCGGCGAATATGCCGTGCACGCAGATGCAATGCACCGCTTTCGGCTTCCTCTTCCTGATTTCCTTCACGGCCTCAATCATGGTGTGCCCGGAGCTTATGATGTCGTCAATGATGACCGCGTTCCTGCCTTTCCACTCGAGCTCTTCCGTCACGCGTATCTTCACGTGCCGCGAGCCGAAGCGCTCCTTGAGGAAAATCGCGGACCCGAACCCTATTTTTTCCGCGATGCTCCTCGCCCACTGGCTGCTTTCTATGTCAGGCCCGGCAATCACGGAATCGTGCGCGGAAAACCTCAGGCTTATGTAATCGGCAATCGCATTGTTCGCTGAAACCTTCCTGTGCCCGATGTGGAAAAGCTCCGCAAGGCTCCGCACGCGGTGCAGGTGCGGGTCTACCGTGACAATCCTGTCAACGCTCTGGCTCAGCATGTGGGCCACGACCCTGTTGGAAACGCATTCGCCTGCATGGAACCTCTTGTCCTGCCTCATGTAAGCGAGGTAGGGTGCGATTCCCGTCACGTTGCGCGCGCCGAGCTCCTTCGCGGTCATTCCTGCGAGCACCATCTCCAAGAGCGCATCGTTCGGGTTAGGGTGCATGGACTGCACGAGAACGACATCGCGGCCATTCACTTCGTCCATGAAGCGCAGGTGCAGCTCGCCGTCCGGGAACCTTTCGGATTCAATGGACATGGCCTTGCACCCCGCGGCCTCCGCTATTTTTGCTCCCAGTGCCTTGCTGTTCGTCATCGGGAAAACGAGCATGCAAGGAATAATGCTTACCTGAATAAATCCTTTTGGTAGGGCTGCTGCGGGTATTTAAATGCGCCCAGGGGTTTTGGCCGAAGCAAGAATTTATATTCCTTTTTAGCCCGCAGTTATATAAAGTTCTTATATTCAGCGATTTGGAAGCTTTTAGAAGGGGAGATGTGGATGAAGTCTGTTGTTTCGAAGGCCCTCAGGATGGCCAAGGATGAGTCATTGAAGGCGAGGCCCGGCGGCCAGGAAGGCTCAGGGGCAAGGAAGAAGGGTTCGGATGATGATGAGGAGCTTGCGAACCTGCTTGAGGCCAGCAAGGCGAAGATAAGGGTCGTGGGCTGCGGGGGAGGCGGCTGCAACACCATAAACAGGATGACAGAGGTCGGCATTCTCGGTGCCGAGACCATCGCGGTGAATACGGACGCGCAGGACCTTCTCAAGGTGAAGGCCGACAGGAAGGTTCTCATAGGCAGGAAGCTCACGCGCGGCCTCGGGGCCGGCTCCGACCCGTCTGTCGGCGAAGCGTCGGCGCAGGAGTCCATGGAAGACCTTTCCGAAGTGCTTTCCGACTCCGATTTAGTGTTCATAACCTGCGGGATGGGCGGCGGCACAGGCACTGGTTCCGCGCCGGTCGTGGCGGAGCTTGTCAAGCACAAGAAGGCGCTCACGATAGGCGTCGTCACCCTGCCCTTCAGCGTTGAGGGCAAGAAAAGGATAGAGAACGCGATGAACGGCCTATCCAACCTGAGGCAGCACGCAGACACGGTGATTGTGATACCGAATGACAAGATACTGGAGATAGCGCCGGACCTGCCGATAAACGCGGCCTTCAAGGTCGCGGACGAGGTCCTGACGAACGCGGTAAAGGGCATCACGGAAATGATTACCAAGCCGGGCCTCATCAACCTCGACTTCGCTGACCTGCGCACCATACTAGACAGGGGCGGGGCCGCAATGATAGGCCTCGGGGAGAGCAGCACGCAGGGTGGCAGCTCCGACTCGAGGGCGCTCGAAGCCGTGGAGAACGCGCTCACATCGCCGCTGCTTGACGTCGACATTTCGAACGCCGGAAGGGCGCTCATAAACGTTGTCGGGGGCTCGGACATGACGCTGCGCGAGGCGGAGATGATTGTCGAGGCTGTATCGTCCAAGATAAGCTCCAACGCCCACATAATATGGGGCGCGATGATAGACGATTCCGTGCCCAAGAACCAGATACAGGCCATGGTCGTCATAGCCGGGGGAAGGTTCCCGTACCTTGACGACGACGGCAAGCCATCGGGGCCTGTTGACCTGGGGATACAATTCGCGGACTGAAGCTGTCCGCAATCCCGCATTTCACGTGAATTTGCCTGCATGTCTTTCACAGCCTGAAATAGAAGCTGTAACTCAGCGCGAGCGCGAACACCACTACTGCACCTATCGGACTGAACACCATATCGCTGAATCCGGCCCCTGCAGCTCCGAGCGAGATTATGCCGGCATAGCCTATTGACATCATCACTGCTGCCCTTGCAAGATGGTTTGCCATTCCCATGCGGCTTTCACCCTGTGAAAAGGAGCGAAACCGCCAGCGCCCCATAGAACTGAAGCTCGTTTATGAATATCAGGTTTTTCTTCATGAAAGGCACGCCCTCCGCTATAGAGAGCACCGCAATCTTCGATATGTAGTACAAAAGCATGAAATTCGTGCTGAAAAAAGTGACGCCGAGGACCTTCCCGAAATCCATGAATGCGAACAGCGTGATGAATATGACTATCGAGCCTTTCAGGAAGTTCTTTCCCTCGAGGAAAACGAAGAACACAGAGAGCAGCATGAAGGCTATCGCGAGATTTTCAATGGCCACGGAAAAGAGCCAGCCGATGTCCCCTGCAGCGAGGTGCGAAAGCGACTCGAGAAGCATACAATACATGCTGTTTTCTAATATTTAAAACATTTCAGCAAATTTTTACATAAAACGATAAATATATAAGCAAATATAGTGAATAAGTAAAATATGGCTGAAAATGGTGCAATCGCGCTTGGCCTGAAGGACAGGAAGATTCTCTACGAGCTCGACATCAACGCGAGGGCGCCGCTCGCGCTCATAGGCCGAAAAGTCGGCCTGAGCAAGGAAGTGGTGAATTACAGGATAAACAGGCTGCTGGGGGCCGGAGTCATAAAGGGGTTTTATGCGCGCATAGAGACATCCGCGCTCGGCTTCACGCTCTTCAGGACATTCCTGCGGATGCAGAACCTCTCTCCGGGGAAGGAAAAGGAATTCATCCGCTTCGTGGACTCCTGCCCTTCCATCGGGTTCTTCGTGAGGGTGGAGGGGAACTACGACTTCAACTTCATTTACTGGTCGAAAGGCGCGAGGCAGTACTGGGATTTCTGGGAAGAGCTCAACGCGAAGTTCGGAAGGTACATAGAGAAGAAGGAGCTGAACCTGCTCGAATACTATGCGAATTTTCCCAAGGCATTCCTCGTGGGCAGGAAGGACACTTCCGCGAAATTCTTCGAGTGCGGCCTGCAGGGGAAAAAGGACATTGACGCCACTGATTACAGGCTCCTGAAAATACTTTCAACATGGGCGAGGAAGCCGCTCGTGGAAATCGCGAAAGAGCTCGGCGTTTCAGACAAGGTTGTTGCATACCGGATTAAAAGGCTTGAGGAATCCGGAATAATCCATTCCTACGGCGTCAGGCTTCACCTCGGCAAAATAGGCCTGCACTACTACAAGCTACATCTCTTCCTCAAGGATTTCTCGAAGGAGCGCTTCAGCCGGCTCATGTCCTTCGCGGCAGGGCACCCTAATGTCATCTACATTGACCGCTCGCTCGGAGGCCCTGATTTCGAAATAGAGCTTTACATGAAGGAAAAGGCGGAATACTACGCTTTCCTCTCGGAGCTGAGGTATAAATTCTCGGACATCATACGCGACTTTGAAACGCTCTATTACCCGGAGGAATTCAAGCTGGTGCTGTTTCCATGGGGCGACGGCAATCCGCTGGCACAAGGGCAAGCACGCGCGTGAAGCGGGGTGAATGACAATCCATTTTTCATAATGCAGGTCTTTGCGCAGGTTGTTTCCGTCCGCGCATTTTCGGCTTACGTTGGAAAGCCTCCATTCATCGCTAGGAAGCGTCATACTTCACGAAAACTGTCCTGAAAGGCCGCTTTCCTCAGCAATCCTTTAAATTCCTTCCCCATGTAATTCTGTCGGTTTCCATGTTCAATTGGAATGAGTTCGTGCAGTCGAGCACGAGGATTTTCACGGTTTCCCGCAAGCCGGGCAACAATGAATACAAGGTCATGGCTCAGGTGACGGGCCTCGGGATAATCGTGATAGGCATCATAGGGTTTTTCGTCAAGATTGTGCTGGTCGGCGGCTTCAAACTGTAGGGCCGCTTTTTGCCCCATAGATTCATTTTTAAACCATTTTATGGTGATTTTAGTCAGGATTGGGCTTTCCGCTTATTGCTTCAATTCCCATAGCAATAGTGTTTTATTGGTTTTTTTTAGTGGTTTGAATGATTTTCACGATAAGGACGACGGTCAGCCAGGAGAGCCTCGTAGTAGACATCCTCTCCAACAAGATAAGGAAGGAGGACCTCAACATTTACTCCATTTCAGTGATTCCCGGCCTCAAGGGCTATGTCCTGATAGAGGGCGACAACGAGGTCACGATAAGGCGGGCGATAGCAGGCGCGTCGCATGTGAAGGGCCGCGGGATAGTCGGCGGCGAGGTGAAGGTCGAGGAGCTCTCAGGTCTTCTCGAGGCAAAGCCGCTCATGAAGAGCATAAAGGAAGGCATGAGGGTGGAGATAATCGCCGGCCCTTTCAAGGGCGAGAAGGCCAAGGTGCTGCGCGTCAATGACACCAAGGAAGAGGTGACCGTCGAGCCGCTAGAGGCCGCGGTCAAGATTCCTGTCACGATACACGCGGAGCACATAAGGATAATAAACGAGTGAATTTCGGGGTTTGGTGGCATGGCTGAAATCACTGCATTGATTGAAGGCGGAAAGGCGACTGCGGGCGCGCAGCTCGGCACTGCCCTGGGGCCGCTCGGAGTGAACATAGGGAAGATTGTTGCGGACATAAACGAGAAGACCAAGGGGTACGCCGGGATGAAGGTGCCGGTTACCATTGAGGTCGACAAGCAGAAGAACGTCACAATAACCGTGGGCTCTCCCCCTACGAGCGCCATGATAACCAAGGAAATGAAGGGGGAGAAAGGGGGGGCCAACCAGCGCACTGACACGGCGGGCAACCTCACAATGGAACAGGTCAAGAAGCTCGCGGAAATGAAGCTCGATGCACTCGCATCAACCAGCATTTACTCCGCCGCCAGAGAAATAGTCGGCACATGCAACTCCATGGCCGTAACAGTGGAGGGAAAGCGCGCGAAGGAAATGCAGAAGGAAATAGACGAGGGAAAGTGGGACAGCATCCTGAAGGCATGAGTGGACAATGCGGGTAAAATGCTTAAATTGCGATGGGGGGGGTTTGTGCATGCCAGTGGAATACGGCGAATTCAAGGGAAACAAGGTAATGACTCTGAAAAGGGATGAGAATGACCGCTACCCTTTCACGTTCGGCAAGGGAAAGGCCAAGCTGATTGTCGAGAACTTCGAGGACATAAAGAAGTTCGCGGAAGAGCAGTAGAGTCGTTCTAGCTCTATATCATATTTTCCAGGCATGAAAGAATTTCCATCTTGTGCATTATGCCCTATTTGAGCATATTCTATCTTGACGCATGAACCCAGAACACGCTTAGAGACGTCTGTCAAACCTGTCCGCCTCAGTGAATTCAGTGAGGTTTGGCATTGTGCCGAAATAAGATTGCCGTTTTTTCACTATTTTCTTTGACGTAAGTTCACCCTATGTAAATCGTATCCATTCCCTTCTGGTGGAAGTCCTTTGTGACTAATTTTGCATTTGCTCTCTGTGAAACTGCCAAGACCACCGCATCTGCAAGGCTCATATTCTTGAACTTTCTCTTCATTTCTGCATGAATCCTTCCTGCAAGAAAATACGTTTCGTCGTCTTCATTGGACGGGGCGGACAAATCCTCGATTATTTTTCTTGCCTTTTCCGCATCTCCCCTATTTCTAAAAGTCTTGCTGTACACTTCAGCCATGACGATGCGCGGGGTGATTATGATATTGCCCTCGCCCTCTATAATTTCCTTGGCTTTTTTTCCGTCCTTTAAGCCTTCAAGGTATTCCACCCAAGCGCTTGAATCGACCACAAATCTAGAGCCTGCTGTCAAGCCTGTCAGCCTCCGTGAATTCGCCAATCTGCCCCTTTAACGCCCCGAAATAGCTTTTTTTGGGCTTTTTGACTTCCAGTTGTACGGTTTCATTCTCCTTGAGGTTAAGTTCCTTCACCGCCTCGCTTGGTATTCGTGCCATCATTGAACCCCCAATCTTCTTGACCTTTACAATCACCTGCATTAAACAACCACTAAATAATATTAAACACGCTGTTATATTAAAATATTCCTATGGCCCATTCAAGGCTTTCTTTAAAAACCTTCCCGAAGGACTATTCTTAGAATAAAAGCTCTGTTTTTCAGGGCCGCTGCCCCGCTTGCGGGGCTGTACCAATTCGTTGGTAGGTAAGTCGCATGGATTCGAAGCAGGTTTTGCAGGCACTCCAGTATGCCAAGGCGCTGAGCAAGAAGAGAAAGTTCGAGCAGTCGATAGAGATGGTGCTCAACTTCAAGGGCATTGACTTCAAGAAGGCCGAGAGCAGGATTGACCTAGATGTCAGGCTGCCGCATGCCACAGGCAGGCAGGCCGCGGTGAAATCGCTTGTCTTCGTGAAGGACCCGAACTTTGCGGAGGAAATAAAGGGCAAGGCGACGCGCATAATAATGGACGCCGACATTCCCGCGCTCAAGAAGAAGGACGTGGACATGTTCATCAGGGACTACAACGTGTTCCTCGCGGAGGGCGCGTCAATCCTTGCTGTCGCGAAGCACCTCGGGCAGCAGCTCGCGCCGAAGGGGCGCATGCCAAAGCCCATACAGCCTTCCGTGGCAAGCCTTGAGCAGGCCCTCAGGAGCGTCAGCACCTACACGAAAATCACGAACAAGAAGGGCAAGTTCATGCCTGTGATACATGCCGTGGTGGGGAAGGAGAGCTTCAAGGAGAATGAGGTCGCGGAAAACATAATGGAGATTTACAATGCGGTGGTCAATGCGATTCCTGCGAAGGAAGGCGGCATAAAATCAGTTTACGTCAAGCTCACAATGGGCAAGCCCATAAAAGTGGGCGAGAAGTACGCTCCTGAGCAGTCGCAGAATGCGCAGGCAATGATGAAGGGCGGGAATGCATGACTTCCCACACAAGGAAATGGAAGGAAGCGCAGTTCGCCGAGCTCAAGCAGCTCGCCTCCAAGCACAACGTGATAGCAGTGGCCGACATCACTTATTTCCCCGCGGCCCTTTTCCAGCAGATAAGGAAAAAGCTCCACGGCAGGGCAGTGGTCAGGGTGTCGAAGACGAAAGTCATAAGGAAGGCGCTTGCCGAATCCGGCAGGGACAAGTCTATAGCGGATTTCGCGAAGAGCAACTGCGCCGTGATTTTCACTGGCATGAACCCTTTCGAGCTGTTCGGGTTCCTCAAGAAGAACAAGGGCAAGGTGCCGGCAAAGGTCGGCGCCATTGCCGGGGAAGACATCAGCATTCCGGCAGGCGACACGGGCCTGCCTCCCGGCCCGGCGCTCAGCGACCTGAAGGCAGCCGGCCTGAAAGTGGCTGTGCAGGGCGCCACGATAGCAATCATGGAGGACAAGGTAGTGACCAAGGCAGGCCAGGCCGTGACGGCCCCTGTCGCGGGCACGCTCGCAAAGCTCAACATAATGCCTTTCAAGGTGGGCATGAAGCTTGTCGCCGCGCTTGAGGCCGGCCAGCTCTTCAAGGCTGAGGTCCTTGACATAGATGCGGACGAGATGTTCGCGAAATTCGTGGGCGCGCACAGGAGCGCGTTCAACCTCGCGTTCAATGCGGCCATAGCCAACAGCGCAACGATAGAGCTGCTGCTGTCCAAGTCGTTCAGGGACGCGAAGGCAGTCGCCCTCGAGGGCGGCATCATGAACGCGGCAACCATAGGTGGCCTGCTCGCAAAGGCCGAGCGGCAGGCGAAGGAAATAAAAGGCCATTTGAAGGAGGGCGCTTAATTTTCATATAAGCAACCGAGGTGAAAAGCATGGAGTATGTATACGCAGCTATGCTCTTGCACTCCGCAAAGAAGGAGATAAGCGAGGCGCATGTAAAGAAAGTCCTTGAGGCGGCAGGCGTCAATGCCGACGACTCTAGGATAAAGGCGCTCGTGGCTTCGTTGAAGGACATAAAAATAGACGAGGCAATCCAGAAGGCGGCAGTCGCTGCACCAGCAGCAGCGCCAGCAGCGCCGGCACACGCAGGCGCCGCAGAGGCGAAGAAAGAGCACAAGGAAGAAGACAACAAGAAGAGCGAAGAGGAAGCAGCTGCAGGCCTTGGAAGCTTGTTCGGATAGGCCGATGGCTTATCCCTGCTTTTTCTTTTTCCTATTTTTTTCCATAATGGCTTGGCCGGGATGCGTGGCTTGGTTCGCGTGTTTTTTTTTCGTGCTCTTCCGGATGAAAACCTATTATGTAGAAGTAAACGTTTCGTTTTCCTTGTTTCCGTGCTGCCGGAGCATTGAAAAATCGTGTGCGGAGCGGGAGAATAATAAGGCCTCTTTTCACGGCCTTTTTCCGCTGCACGTTAAACAGGAAATCATCATATTATAATAGCAGATTTGTCACCGGCGCCCCGTGAAACGGGCCTTTTTTGTCACCAACGCGCATTTTCATGCCACCAGCTCAGTTTCGCTTGCCATCAGCGCCACTTTCATGTCACCAACCCGGGTTTCGCTTGTCACCAACTCGCGATTTTTGTCACCAACGGCCCCTGACTTGTCACCAGCTCCGATTTTCATATGCCGCCAGCCCATGCCTTGATGTTACCGCGCGGCCTTGGCCATGCATGTTTTGGGCCTGCCGTGTTTTTTTTTGGAGGGGTTGGTGTTGCGTGGGTTTATGTTTGGGCCTGTCCCGGACAAAATCCTATTATGTAGAAGTGGTGCTTTTTGTCGGTTTTCAGTAATGCCTCTGCCGGGCAAAACCCATTATGTAGCTGACTTCTACATAACACATTCATATTTGCGCTCCCGCACGGTTGGTAAATCACCGCTCCGCTGCCGCTCTTCAAATGCCGGTGTGGCGCTTTGCATGTTTGTTGGCTAATGTGCCTGCAATCGCCTATTTTTTCCTGCCTCTGGTGAGCGGCCTCTCCCGCTTCCTGCGGCCTTTTTGCCTTCGTGCCGGCCCGGCTTTCACGGCCTTTTCCGTGCTTTCAGCTTCAGCAGCGGCCTCGCTTTCGGGCTTTTCAATGTCTCCTGCGGGGGCCTCAGCCTGCTCCTGCTGCATGCCGGCGCTTCCGGCATCCGAATCCTCTGAATGTTTTTCCGCGGGGGCTTCCTCCGACTTTTCTGTCTTTGCGCCGGCTATTTCCGCCTGCAGCTTTTCCTTTAGTGCATCGAGCTCCTCTGCATACTGCGCTGATTTTTCGGCGAACTGTGCCGTTGTGATGGCCCCTTCCTTGAGGTGCTTCCGGAGGCTGCGCAGCTTTTCCTGGTGCGCGCTTATTTCCGCATTATAATCGTCAATGGCCGTCAGGTGCCTTGCCCTTTCACGCTGCTCCTCCGGCGACAGCCCCGCAACTGATGCGCGGCTCCTGGAGTGCATGACCGCTATGAGCAGGACTAACAGGACAACACAGAAGGCGAACAGGATGGCGAGCACCCCGTACATCGCGAGGTTGTTGGGCAGGGCCTCCGGCTTTCCCGGGCTGCGGGCCGCTCGCGGCGTGTCCAAGGGGGCTGAATCTAACGCTGGAGGCAGGCCCTCATATAGCTTGGAAACCCTTGACGAAACCCTGAAAGTTTCCTCCGCGAGGAGCGCGAGGCTGATTCCGCTCTTCAGGTTTTCCGAAGCGCTCGCCTGCAGGTTGAGGTCGTCATAGTAATCCGCGGATTCCATGAAGTACTTGGCGTGGTCTGTATACAGCTTCGCCCATCCTGCGTGCGCATTGGAGTCGGAAATAGCCTTTTCCGCCACAGCTATCCGCTCAGCGAGCATCTTCTTCAGCTCGTCATGCTCCTTCCCCTCGACGAGCGACTGTGACTGGGCTATGGCCGCGGCAGAGGCCGAGTCAAACATAGAGGACTCGAACCAGCCCGTGCCGAGCTCGTCGGCGGCCGAGTCAACCCGCCTCTTCACGTCATCATTTGCCGGGTCCTCGCCGCCCTTTCCAAGCGATGACAATGCCTTGGCCGCCCTGGCCAGCAGCTCATTCGCGTCTCCTGAAAGGGCTTCCGGCCTGCGCACATGGCCATCGCCCTCTTTCACGAGGCCGTAAAAGTCCTTGGAAACATCCAGCCACGCCACTGCAAAAGAGTAGTCATTGAGCTTTTTTATCGCGGAATCCGTCTGCTCCTGCTTGGTCGCGCCCACTATGTAAGTCGACTGCGCCTGGCGCAGCTTCCTCAGCGCGAGCTTGGCGTAAGTGAACCTCTGCTGCGCGGATGCGAACCATTCGACGCCTTCCCTCGGCACGTTTCCTGAAAGGTCATTCTCGAAAGTGTCTATGTCCCTCGCGAGGCCGGAGAGCTTGAGGTCGAGGGCTGTCGAGTTGTCCTCAAGAAGCGACGGGTTGCTTGAGACCTCCCTCACGAGTATGGCGTTGACGCGCGCCAGGAACGAGAAGTTGGCCGCGGAGTAAAGGTAATTCTGCTCGTTGAGTATTTCCGCCCTCGAAATCATGGCCTCGCTCTGGTTCAGCACCTCGAGCAAAGACTGCGTCACCTGGGGGTCGTCAAGAAGCGAGGAGGAGAGCGCGTTCCTTGCCTCGCCTATGCCCTGCTTCGTCTCATTAATGTAATTCGTCGTGAGCACCTTGAATTCCGAAAGGTCAGCAGGCAGGCCTATTTTCTCCGGCACGAAATCCGGCACGGCCTGGCTTGAGGAGGAATTCGCGTCTATCCCGTTTATGTCTGCGAAAGCGAACCTCATCGCATCCTGTATCCTCCCTGCCTCCACCACCTTCATCCCCCAGTTAGCCGGGGCGTACTCGGCCATGTTCACGCTCCTCACCCCTTCCGGGAGCCTCACGGTCTGCACTGCCTCGCCCTCCGGGATTATGAAAAGCTTCACGCCGGTCTTGCTCGCCTCGCGGGCCTTCTCGAATATCCCGCCAACGCGCCCTATTCGCCCGTCCTCCGATATCGTGCCGGTAACGCTCACATTCTCGGGAATCTTCCTGTCAGTGAGCATAGAGGCCGTGAGAAGGGCCATCGCGGCCCCGGCGCTCGGTCCTTCGACAACCGAAGCCGGGGAGTCAATCGTGAACTTGTAATCATGGGAGCCGTTCCTGTACAGCTTGTTCGCAACCGAAACCGCCACCTTTTCCGCGTTCTGCGTCGAGGTGCCGACGAGCGGCGTCACGGAGCTCCATATCTTCCCGTTTCCGGGCTCTATCTCAAGATGCAGTGTCGCCACAAGGCCCTTGCCGTCAGTGGTGACCGCGTAAATGCTCATCGAGCCCTCGGAAAGGACGGCAAAAGCGCCGGCCGGGAGCATGGCCATGAAGAACAGCCCGAGCAAAAACCCTGGTTTCACTTTCAACCTCACACCTCCAATATATTGTTTCGGCCGCTTTTAAATGCGATTGGTTCAAAGCGCCTCATTTGCCATCGGCCCCGCGCCCATCACTCCGACGCGCCCTGCTCCGGCCCTTCGCTCCCGTGGCCTTCCTCTCCGCCCTCTGCCCCGGCTTCCTGCGCGGCCGCCTCTTCCGCCGCGTGCCCCCTCTTCAGCCTCAGCCCGATGACCGAGCTTTTCTGCCTGTTCAGCGCGACGCCTATTATCTGGTCGGCCTGGTTTATTACGGAATCATTGTGGCTGATTGATATGAACTGGCTCTTCCCGCTCTGCTCCTTTATCATGCGCCCGACCTTCACGGAATTGTCCTTGTCAAGGGCCGCGTCGACCTCGTCGAATATGTAGAACGGCGCCGGGTGGAACGATTGTATCGCGAAGAGGAAAGCGAGCGCTGTGAGGCTCTTTTCCCCGCCGCTCATCGCATCAATGCTCTTGAGCGTGTCCTCCTTGTACTTGGCCTGTATGAGCAGGCCGCCCTCCAGCGGGTTGAGCTTGTCGCTGAGGTCGAGCTGGCCTTCGCCCTCGAAGAACTTGTAGTAGAGGTCGGAGAATTTCGCGGCAATGTGGCGGAAGCAGTCCATGAAGACATTGAGCTTCCTCACCTCTATCTTGTCAATCATCTCGACAACAGCCTTCCTCTCCTCGTCGAGCTTCACGGCCTTTTCCCTCACATCATCCACTTCCTTCCTGAACGAGTCGAAGTTCTCCATAGACTTCATGTTGATTGCTCCGAGGCCCTCTATTTCCTTCTCGATTGCAGGAATCCTCTTCTTCAGCTCGTTGAGCTGGAACTCCTTGAACGGCTCCACCGCGCTGAACTCCTTGTATTCCTCCTCGAGGTCCACTATGCGCACTTCGTTCCTCGACTGCTCGAGGTTGAGCTCGTTCATCTCCTTCTCGCGCGATTCTATCGCGGCAGAGAGCTGCTCGCGCTTCTCCGAGATTGCAGAAATCTTCCTCGTGAGCCTGTCCTTCTCCTCCTCGAGCAGCCTGTTGGCCTTGCTTGCCTTCTCGAGCTCCGCCTCCGCATCCCTCACGGCGCTTTCCGACGCGGCCCTCTCGGACTCCATGCCCTCAATAGCCTTCTCGGCTGCCGAAACCTCTTCCTCGCAGCCGCGTATTTCATCCGCGGCCTCGGAAACCCTCGCCTCCAGCGACTCTATCTCGGCGGAGAGCCTCGTGCACGCATTCTGCCTCTCCGCTTTCCGCTCATTCAGCTCCTGCAGCTTCGAGAGGAGGCTTCCCATTCCTGATTCCGCCTCGCTTTCGCGCATCTCCTTCAGCGCCTGCTCCGCCGCGGCCAGGCTTTTTTCCAGCTCGCGCACCTTCGCGGAAAGCGCGGCTTCCTCCTTCGCCAGCTGCTCGTGCCTTTTAGAAGCGAGTGTTTCGCGGTGAAGTGCAATCCTCTCGTTCACTTTCTGCAGGCTCTCCCCTGCTTCATGGAATGCCTTCAGCGAATGCAGGGCCTCGGAAAGCTCCTTCTCCTCCGCCTGCAGGCGCTTCCTCTCCGCGAGCATGGCCTCGCATGACTGCTCAAGGGCGGCTATCCTTTCCTTCAGGCCGGCCATTTCCCTCGCCTTCTTTCCGGCAATCCTGTCCTTCTTGCCTGCCTCGAGCGGCTTCTCGCAAACCGGGCATTCCGCCTTCGCTCTCGAGAGTGCCTCCGCCGATTCCTCAGTGCTTTGGAGCCTTCCCCTCGCCTGGTTCATTTCCGAGGTGGCCCTCTCCAGCCCCTTCTCGTTAGCCTCAAGGCGCTCCTTCAAGCCGCGCGCCTCCAACGCCTTCAGCCTCCTCTCAGTCTCCTTTTTCCGCAGCAGCTTCTCCTCGAGCATTTCCTTTTCCGCGGAGAGGTCCTTCATGGCGTGCTCCGCGGCCTTCATGTCGCGCTCGAGGCCGTGCCTCTGCATCGCGGCCTCATGGAGCCTTTCCTTCAGCCCGGAAACCTCCTTCAAAAGTGCAGAATGTGAGGACTCGGCCTGCCTCATGCCGCGCTTCCTTTCCTCGTGGTGCGGCCCTTTCGCGTCAATGTGCCTTGAAACCTCGGAAAGCTGCTCCGAGGCCTTCTCCATGGCTGATTCCGCTTCCTTGAGCTGCTCAAGCTTCTGGGCGAGCAGGCGCTCCTGGCCCTTCATCCCTGATTCCAGCTCCGCCGCGGCTTCCTTCTTCGCCCCAAGCGCATCCTTCCTCGCGCCGAGCCTCTCGTTCACCAGCGCAAGGGCGCCCCTCCTCTGCTCAAGCTCGCGGCCGAAAGACGAATACGTCTTTTCGCCTGCCTCGATAAGCCTCTGGGTGGCCTCCCCTGCTTTCGCCTCGAGTTCGCGCTCCTCGTCCTGCAGCCTGTTGCGCTCGGCCCTCTTGTCTTCTATGCCCTTCCGTATCCTTTCCATGGAGCCCTGCGCGGCCTCGAGTTCGCGCCTTATGGTTTTCATCTCCTCGGAAATAATCGTGGCCTTGGAGCGCTTGGCCTCGTCCTGCAGCGCGATGCACCTCAGCGCCGCCTCGCGCTCCTTCTCGAGCTGCTGGAGGTAAGCCTCGCGCTCGTTCAGCACGAGGTGCGCATCCTTGACCTTCTGCTCCACCTTCTCGAGCTTCTTGAGCGCCTCTTCCTTCTTCTCCTGGAATTCCTGCAGGCCGGCCACTTCCTCTATGATTTCGCGCCTCTGCTTCGCATTCATCTCGATTATGCGCGTGATGTCGCCCTGCACAACTATGTTGTGGCCGTTGGGGTTCACGCCTATTTCAAGCAGGAGCGCCTGGATTTCGTTGAGCGTCTTCCTCTTCCCGTCGAGCTTGTAGATGGACTTGCCCTGCCTGTCAATCATCCTCGTGATTTCGAGCTCGCGGCCGCCCGCGTCCTTCAGCTTGAGCTCGACTTTTGCATAGCCTTCGCTCGCGTCATGGTTCACGAGGTCAATGAGCTTCGAGGCCCTCAGCAGCCTGAGCGAGGTTATGCCCATCGCGAAGAGGAGGGCGTCGAGGATGTTGCTGTTGTGGACGAATATGCCATTGGCAACGAAGTTGTGCGTATAGTCAATGCTCAGGTCATACACATATTTTGGCTTGTCTTTCACCTCTTCTATCGACTCTATAGTGTCCCAGAAAACATCCGAATCAGCTTGGCGAACTAGCATCTTCTGCTTTTGTGCATGTTTTCCCGTGCCGCCGGACATTGCCTCCAGATTCACAGTCATGTGCGGAGTGGCAATGTGCTTTCCTTCCTTGAGGTCCTTTGCTTCGAGAGAATAAATCCCGTTCTGGTTGACGCTGAAAAAAGGGTGGTAATCAGTAGTCGTTATTTCCCTGCCCCTTACTGTCCTTATCTTGAGCAGCCTTTCAGGGCACAATCGCTGAACCACGGCCGCGACCTTCCGTTCCCCAATTTTCAGGGTTTCGGGATTGAGGCTCAGGACCTTAAAATCGTCATCATCATTGAACCCTATAACGCCATCTTCCAGGAACTGCTTCCTGCTGGCAACATTCATCCTTTCCGCCACAAGTTTTCCTATTTCTGCTGCTTTTCCAGAGGGCAGCATCACCATCGTGTCCCCTGTGACACATTTCCCGCTAGCATTTGCGCCAGCAATGGCCGTGAATCCGGGCGCGAATGATATCTCTGCCTTCCTGAACGACTTGAAGTTCTTGAGCCTGAGGCTAGTTATCACGGTCAAACTGCAAACCCCTTCTTACGTTTAAGCGAACCCCTTAACCGCGCACCCATGTTATGCAAGCACTCACTTGGAATCCGTGTAATACCTTATGAAAACGACGGTGTAATACGAGTTCAGGAGTGCCATGCCGAGCACGAGTATGATGAATGAAACTGGCTCGGATTCCGTCAGCCCCGAGAGCCATGTTACTGCCGAGCCTATGAGAATTGTAGCCATCATGAGTATAAAGAAGAACAGCGCTGTCTCAAGGAACCTTCCCGATGTCCACTTCCAGCTCTGGGCAAGCGCTTCCTTGAGCTTGCTGCCGCCAGAAGCCATGGCTATGGGCGTGAAAGCGAGCTTTAGCACCGCATAAACGCCGAGGAGCATCCATCCCAGCAGGAGAGGCAGGGCAACAATGCCTAACTCTTCTCCTGCCATCGCCGCGGCGAGGAGCAGGAAAGCCGCTATGCAATACAGGAAGGCCGCCGCAAAA
Source organism: Candidatus Iainarchaeum sp. (assembly GCA_016202305.1). Lineage (GTDB taxonomy): Archaea > Iainarchaeota > Iainarchaeia > Iainarchaeales > Iainarchaeaceae > UBA10205. The sequence continues at coordinate 17,617 of JACQPB010000031.1, forward strand.
GTGAATACTGTGAGGAAAAGCACTTCCGGCGCCCTTGAGGCCGCGGAGAGAAGCGACCCGAAAACGCCCTTCCTTTTTCCCGAGAGCGCGATGGCGTAAGCGAATGTCAGGTAATACGCTATGAGCATGCTCACGAACATGGCCATGCCGATTATGAGGAGGTCGGAGGCATAGCTTGACGCCATGTAGAAAGGCAGCTTCAGCATGCTTGCTGCAGGGACGTTTCCCTCGATTAGCGTGTCGAAGATTATGTTCGCGTAGCTGTCCACGGAAAGCGCAATCACGAGAACATTGAGGAACATTCCGAGGAGCGCGGGGACAAGGAGCAGCGGCCTCGTGGCAATCTCCGCAAAGCCCGAGGCAAAGGCCTTAATCATGCTAAGAAGACGCCATTAATGTATTTAATGGTTTGCGGGGGCATTCTCGGCCTGCCGGATATTTCGCATTTCTCTCGCCAAGTTGTCCAAAATGCGCAGGCTGCGCAATCACGGAAAACAGGCGAATCAGCTTTCAAGGCTTTTATTCATGCCATTGTGAATGTTGCCGGAGCGTTGCCTGCCCGGCGCTTTTCTTGCCGGCATGGCAAATTTGCCGTTTTCCTGGCCGGGGCTCCGCAGCCATGTCGGCAGGAAGCACTGCATATGCTATTGAGGGCCGTTGCCCGCCTCTGCCCATGAATCGGGCTGCAGAAACAAGTCAGCTGGGAATGCCGGAAGTGCACTTGAGAGGCCATGGCAAACTCGCCGGGCTGAAGACACAGGGCTCATGAAGCTGGCAGTTCACCCTGAACGGACCGCTTCAACTTATAATGGTCTGATATATAAACAAATGCTAAATTAGTATAATCAATTATATTAGAAAGCTTTAAATAGATATACCGGGCTATAGTAATAGGTTAATATGATTAATTTCTCCGAACTTACAAAGCAAAATCCATGGTGGGAAAATCCTGCTTCGATTGATGCGGACCCTAAAATCCGGGATTTTGAGGAAGCGCCTCTAAAATGGAGGCCTCGCATCCGTAAGTATATTGACCTTGAAAAAGATGTTTTGTACAGTCTTAGAGGCCCGAGGCAAGTTGGAAAGACGACTTTTGTTAAACTAACCATCAGAGAAGAGCTCAAAAAAAGAAACCCTGTGGACATTTTCTATTACACTTGTGACCTTGTTTCAGGGCCGGTTGAACTAAAGGAGATAATCGAGCAGTTTCTGGATTGGTCCTTGCGGCAAAGCACTGGGCGGAAGCTTATCTGCCTTGATGAAGTCACGCGTGTCAGCAACTGGGAGAACGCTTACAAACAGGTCGTTGACTTGCGTTCCCTAAAAGGAATTACTTATGTTCTTACTGGCTCTTCATCTTGGGATTTGAAGCATGGGGTTGAAAGGCTGCCAGGGAGAAAAGGCGAGTCACTCGTGCAGCAAAACCATAAAATACTGCTTCCTCTTAAGTTTGCGGAATATGTTGAGCTCAGAAGCCCCGCAGTGCACAAGGCAATAGAGAAACTAAAACTCAATGACAATTCTGTTAGGACCACGGCTTTTTTTGATCTCATGAGAGATAAATCGAAGGGCTGGATTTACCCGCTGCTTCCATTCAAGAAGGAAATAGATTCTTTGTTCCAGGAGTACCTCTTGACTGGCGGAGTGATGACTGCCGCCAACCAATATTATTCAAAAAAGGAAATTTCCAACACGACCTACGAACTTTATCTCCAAATGTTTTTCGGAGACCTTGCAAGACTCAAGCGCGAAGAAAGCACTGCGAAAAAAGTCCTGTCCAGCGTTCTGCGGCATCCGCAATCCCATGTAGGCTGGCAGAGAATTTCGACCGAGACCGGCTTGCCATCAGTAATAACCATACAGAATTATGCGGATGTCCTTCAGAATCTGTTTGTGCTTAACGTCTATAGCGCATTTGACCAGAACAAGAGGCAGCCTAAACACCGCTCAGAGAAGAAGTTGCAGATTCCCAACCCATTTTTCTTCCATGCATTCCGCGGCTATATAGAAAATCCTGCAGGGGATTACTTCAGGGAAGCAAAATCTTTCCTTCTCCGTAATGAGGGCGTGGCAGCGCTGGCAGAATTCATAACAGGGGACCACATGGCTCGCATGGCTTACAACCACCGGCCATCTGATTTGTTTGACCAATCGAATTCAGTATTCTATGTCAAAAATGCCGCCGGGGAAACAATTGACTTCATAATCCGTCTTCCGGGCGGGTTTGTCCCGGTTGAAGTCAAGTATCAAAACAGTATATCGAGTTCAGATTACCGCAACCTCAAGAAATTTAACCGGGGAATTCTAGCCACAAAAGAAACATTGAATCTTGAAGGGGCATATCCGGCCATTCCCGTGCCACTTCTGCTCCTATTTGTATGAGTGCATGGTGCATTTCTTTCCGGTTTCCGGTTGGCGGGTTTTGGGGATATAGCAGTCCGACAAAATATAGCAAACAGCGAAAATAATTCGCCTAAATATTCATGTTCCTTGTCCTCCGCGGGGGACGAGGCTTAGCAGAGCTTTGCTCTGCCAAGTGCTATCTATCAAACCGCGATAAAAGCCGAAAGACTTTTGATGACATGTTTGAAATGCCGCCTCTGACGTAATAGCTACGGAGGTGGCTTTGCCATGGATTCAACTGCTATTGATACGCATAAGGAAAGTGTTGTGGTTCACAGGATTGATGAGAACACCAATCCTGTTTTGAGGGA
>JACQPB010000035.1 GCA_016202305.1 Candidatus Iainarchaeum sp.
CGCTTCCGCGGAATCCTAATCCGCTGGACAAAAAAAGCAACACACTACACAGCAATGCTACACTTAGCGTGCGGAATAATCACATGGAGGACAACAGGCCTATTGGGATAGGCTCTTAATGCGAAACAACGAGCATGCACGCACGAAGGCGGAAGAGCTGAAAAATGAAAAGCTGGCCACAACTTCCATAAACCTGTTCGAAGCGCTTGTAGGCCTGTACGCCGCTAAGGAAAGGCCGGAAAAGGAGGAAGCCGCCCTCAGGGGGCTTCTTGGCGCCATTGATGTGATTGAATTTGACTCCGCTTCCTCTTTCGAGGCTGCACACCTGATGGCAAAACTAATGAAGAGCGGCAGGATGGTGAAAGTTTCCGACTGCCTTGTCATTGGCGTGATGCTCTCAATGGATTGCACCACAATAGTGACACGCGACAGGAAGCACTTTGGAAAAGTCGAGAGAATAAAAGTGGAAACCTACTGAAAACACGCCGCAAAAGCAACAAGTAAAGTTCGCTGATTGCCGAAAACCGTTTTTTTGTGTGCGCGGGATTTAAATATAACCTCACACTTACTGTCCTACAAGCAGTTCTTTTGGAGGGGCTTTTGATGAGGTTTGCTGTATTGGGAATTTTGCTCGCTTTAGCATTGGTGCTTTCAGGGTGCGGTGGATTAGGCCAGGACATCACATCCAAAGTGGACATCTCGGTCTACGACAGCGACGGCAACCCCATACAAGGAGCGGCAGTCAAGGCATACTCCAACTACAGGCTCGGCACAGGAGCAAACGACAAATGGCTGAACATCGAAGGCACAATATCCGCAACAGACACAACCGACGCAAAAGGAAACGGCGACGTACAAATAGCGCCACTGCTAATATACGCAATCACCGCGGCCAAGGACGGATACGAAACAAACGGCATAGAAAAACAAATCATAACAGGCACAAACAACATAAGCATAACACTGAAGAAAACTTCTGAAACGCCTTCCCCGCCCGGAGGAGGCGGAAGCGGCCCGCAGACACTCACGCTTTATGATGGCAAAGGATACCCTTATGACCCGACATCCACAGCGAATAGCTTCCCGTACAAGGTGACTATAACCACTTCGGGCAACTTCCTGCAGAAGATAAGGATAGCCAACGATACCGACAAGTGGACAACGGACACGACTTCCTTGGGTCCCCTGTACCCACAGCTCACTGGCCAGTCCTTGACAGGGCACGCGGCCACTAAAGCGGTTTTCGGCCAGAGCCTGCCTGACGGCACGCCAGGAAAAGGGTACGCGAGCGTCACTTTCGAAGGATTCACGGGAAAGGAAGCCAGAACTAACATACTAATAGGAAAAGCGCCCGACATACTCAATGGCCTTGATGGCTCGGCAAGACAGCACGGGGGAATAAAATTCTATGGCAAGGATGACGCGTTGCATTACCTGCCTTTCGCGATAAAGGAGAGTTCGACCACCCCAACAGGAAGCGCCACGCCTTCAAGGAACAGCGGAAGCTTCACCTTTGATGGCAAGACCATCTATTGGAACCAGAGCTTCGGTTCAACGGGCTCGGGAAAGGGAGATTTGCAATTCACTGTTAACAGCGGGGATTATGTGAATGGCAGGGTATGGAATGTAGCGTCAAACCAAGTTAGTGGACAGGCATATCTTGAAGTTGTAGGCGTTGACACATTCCCGCTTGCATCAAGCAACAGCGGCATACAAAGACGCATTACGATTGATGGCGTCACTTACGACGTCATGTTAGATTCGGCCACTGCATTCAAACTAAGGGTTTCGGTCGACGGCGAGATAATCTTGACCAAAATCGCACCATACAACGCATCACAGAGCATGGCCACGCAAAACGCGAGCCTAATATACAACAAGGCAGGGGACATAACTGACGATTCGTACGGCAAGCTGTACTTCACGCAGGACTCGGTAGTGACAGCGCCTGTCGGCCTCTCGGGCACATCAGACAACAGGAAGTTTTACTATGCGGTGGCGCCCAGGACCTCGCTCAATAGTCTATGGTTCCTGATGGCTGCAGACACCTTGGGAAGTAGCGAGGGTGACCAGATACAGTACGGCAAAACACTCAAGTTCTTCGGAACAGATGTTACAGAAAACAAAACAATTGACATGGGATATTATGTGCCGCAAAGCTCCGACTTCGCGACAGGGCCTGAATATTCGAGTAGCAACGCGTACTTTGTTGCGCAGTTCGGGTTCGACGACGAAATAGACATAATAGAAAGAGGATACACCAGGAGATCATCATTAATGAATTTCTATATTGACACGCGCGACGGCGGCAACATCGGGCCGTTCCAGAACGTAAATCTGGAAGGCTATTCAACAGATGGGGTTGATGAACACTTGGAACTCATATCCGGCACAAACAAAGCAAACCTACAGGCAGCATACAAAGATGTAGGCACGAAATTCTCGTTGCTTGGCAACGACAACGGCATTTCAATAAGTTCGCCGGAGAATGCCGAGAATGTAGAACTGTATGTCAAGGACGCGGGAGGCAACGTGAAGGTGTTCGAGACAGCCCTCAAATCGTTTTCCGGCTACAACCCCGAAATTTTTACCGCAAATGACAGCGACGTAATGACGAATACGCAACTGCCGAACCTGTTCAGCGCCACCGTGAACGAGAAGGTCAACGGCAAATCCACTACACCTATAATACAGGAAAAGCTCGGCGTGACCGCGGATGCAGGGTTCTACATTGCTAAAGACGTGAAGGATCTCGCCGCGACGATTGATGGAGGTAACTTCTATTACGAGTCAATAATAAACGGCAGTACCGGCCTCGACCTCGGCACAACGAATTATACCGCATCAGGTGACGACGATGCAAGGATAGTCCTCTTCGGAGAGCAATACAGGATAAAGTCAGCGCAGCTCAGCGGCACAAGGAGCATCGTGCTTGAGAAGGTTGCCTCCTCGCCAACCTTGCCAAAACCGGCGATACCGGAACCCACAAACATACAGGACAAGCCGCCATCCGTCACGGCTTCGGCAAACATCTCCGCAACTACGGATGACAGAGCCGGAACTGCGGGAGTTTTCGCCGCCAACAACAGCCCGGACTCGAAAATCAATGTGACGATGCAAATAGAAGGCGCGCCAGTGACCATCAAGAGCATAGGGCTTGAGAAGACAAACTCTACAGCAAAATGGTCAACAGCGAACCCCGCCAACTGGCCCATCATAGTAGATGACGGAAAGAACCCGCTGAACACTGAATACGGCAAGACCTTTGGGCCTTATGGAGTGGGCACGCAAAGGCTCTCGCTCTACATCAACAACATTCCGGGAGAAACATTCATTGAAGGCAAGGTCACGATAGAATTCATGGACGGAAAAATCGTGACGGCAACAGCCGTACCAGCACAGGCAAACACGCCAGGCGACAAAGTGTGCGCGCAGGTGGTAACATATGCCACAGCGCCAAACGGAACATGCAAATCATACCCGACGCCATGCGACGTGCCAACAGGCCACACAAAAGTTGACAAGTGCCCATCCCCTGCGGCACAGGAAACCTACATCGGCACCTATACAAAAAAGAAGGGGGACACGCTAGGTTCGAGCCTGCCAGATATTGAGGACACCGTTGTGTTCGGGGACATCACAGCCACAACCGTGCAGGTGACAAAGAACGGCACGGCAACCATATACAAGTCAAACGAGAGCTTTACGGTGAAAAGGAAGAGCGGCAAAACCTACAAGGCCACGGTTACAACCAATATCAAAATAGGTTCCGAGCAGGCTGCTTCAGTAAGGGTGGTTGAACTGGCACAGCAGACAGATGCAAGCGATTACACAGCGCCTCCGGCGACCACGACAGTGGAAAGCAGGGTATTCAATAAAGGGACAGGCTCTGGCACATTCAGCATACAACTAAAGGACACGTTCACCGCGGAAGAGATAACAGGCTCTACAGTCACCATAAAAATGAACGGCACAAGCACAACATACAAAGTGAACGACAGATTCACTGTGGAGGGAACGGACGGCACGACCTACACAGTGCAGGTATTCTTCTTTGGGACGAACAGCGTCGGAAACTCGGTAGCAATGCAACTCATGAAGTAGCACCCGCAAAAAAACGCTACATTGCTACATAACCCGCGCCTGTGTAACCCTTAAATACCTTTCTATGATTTATTACGTATTATTTCAATTATCCGTCTTTTTGGTGGGCCCCGGAAAAAGCTGTTTTGGCTGCAATTCTTTTGCCGCCACGTCAGCGTGCCTGCCTCCGGAATGGTTTAGGGCGTGGGTTGCTTGGGATTGGACAGGGTTGCACAGCACTTTTTGGTTCCCAAGCACGAAATAGTGCCTGACGAAAGAGCCAAGGAAGTCTTTGCAAAGTTCGGCTCCACAAACGACCAGTTCCCACAGATTCTCTCGGACGACCCAGCAATAGTCGAAATAGGGGCCAAGAGGGGCGACCTCATAAAAGTCACGAGAAACAGCCCCACGGCCGGAAAATCAGTGTTTTACAGGGTGGTCATGTGACTGCCAGCACCCATATAGACGGCTGGACAGTGGTCAACTCCTACTTCAGGGACAGGACACTGGCCAAAATGGAGATTGACTCATTCAACCAGTTCATTGAGAAGAAACTCCCGGAAATAATACACGAAAACAACGAAGTGACCCCGAAAATAGAGGAAGTGAGGGTGGAATTTGACAAGATTAACGTGCTCAAGCCCCGGATTGTCGAGGCCGATGGCTCTCCCCGGAACAGGTTTACCCCTGCCGAGGCCCGCCTGAGGAACCGCACCTATTCGAGCCCCATTTACCTCACCATGAAGCTCCTGAGGCGCGACGTCGAGCAGGACCGCAAGGAAACCTACATCGGCGAACTGCCCGTAATGCTCAAAAGCAACCTCTGCTGGCTCAACGGCAAAACAAGCGAGGAACTCGTAGAAATGGGCGAAGACGCCATGGATTTCGGCGGCTACTTCATAATCAACGGCTCCGAAAAGGCACTAATGACACAGGAAGTGCTCGCGTCCGACCGCGTGATAGTCTCGGAACAGACAGATAAGATTGTCGCGGAAGTCATAAGCACGCGCGGCGCCTTCAAGGGAAGGGTAAGGATAATAAGGAACCCCGACGGCATACTGAACGTCACTTTCCCGGCCTCGCCAAGGAAGCTCAAGCTTTTCGTCCTGCTCAAGGCCCTAGGCCTCAAAACCACACAGACAATACAGGAAGCGTTCATTGACGAGAGGGAAATACAGAACGACGTCCTCATAAACAACGAGAACCTGCTCGTGAAGAGCGAAAAGGAAGCCCTCGACAAGATAGGCAAGTTCGTCGCGCCGGGACAGGTCGAGGAATACAGGCTGAGGAGGGCACAGGAAGTCATAGACGCGTTCCTGCTCCCCCACATAGGCCAGGACCAGAAGAACAGGCTTGCAAAGGCATACTACCTCGTGATGATGGCTACGAAGGCAGTAGAGAGGGCATACAACCTCAGGGAGCAGGACGACAAGGACCACTACTCCAACAAGAGGCTTGAGCTCTCAGGAAAGCTCATGGAGCACCTCTTCAGGTACAGCTTCAAGTATTTCATAAAGGACCTCAAGTTCCAGATTGACCGCACCGTAACAAGGAGAAGGAAGCTCAACATATCCACAATCGTGAGGCCCGGCGCCGTCTCGGAGCGCATAAGGTTCGCCATGAGCACGGGCAACTGGATTGGCCGCGCCACGGGCGTCTCGAAGTTCATGGACCGCGTCAATTACCTCTCGCCGCTCACAGACCTAAGGAAAGTCAAGAGCCCCCTGGACAAGAACCGCGAACTATATGAAGCGCGCGATGTGCACGGAACCCACTGGGGCCGCCTGTGCGTTGACAAGGATACAAGCGTACTGATGGGGGATGGGGTCACCCAAGAGCCAATCAAAAACCTTACGAACAGCTGGAAAGAAAATGTGGTTATGACTGTGGACAAAATAACCAAGCAGTTCGTCCCCTCAACCCTCAAGGCATATCAGATGTTTAACCCGCCAATGGAAACAATAAAAATCGAAACCGAGGCAGGAAGAAGCCTGATTGCAACGGTGGATCACCCAATACTCAATGAAAAAAACCAGTGGGTTGAAGGCGGGAAGCTAACTGTAGGGGATAAGGTTGTAATATACCCGACAATCGAAAATATGGAAAATGAGATGGTGGAAAAAACAATTGTTGACGAAGCTGCAGTGAAAAGGTTTTACCCGCATAACGCCGTCAAAATAATCAAAAAACTAAAGGCAAAAGGGTTGTTCCCGCTCACGACAAAGCACAAAGACCTGCCCGTAATCGCGCGCCTTTTTGGCTTCATGTTGACAGATGGCTATTTGGGGAAAAGTTGCACTGAGTTTTATTTAGGCGACACAAGGGACATGGAAACAATAAGGGCGGATATACGGTCACTCGGAATAGAACCGGGAGTAGAAGAATTGATGGACGGGGAAATAGAAATTAACAACAGAAAAACACACAGGAAAGTTTATGCACTTTTGCACAGGGCTGAACTAAGACCACTGGTGCTTTTGCTTGGAATGCCATGCGGAAGAAAAACAGATATTGGATTCACACTCCCCACATGGATTAAGGAGTCATCGCTGTTAGTGAAAAGGGAGTTCCTTGGGGGCCTGCTTGGGGGCGACGGCCCAAAACCAAGAATCGTGGTAAGGAAAGGAAGAAAAAACTCTTCAAAAGTGCATTTGGATGGCTTTGTGTTCCACAAAAAATCTGACCTGAGAGCCCATGGGGAAAAATATGCCGAGGAGCTTAAAGAATTATTCAGTTTGTTCGGGGTTTCGGTAAAGCCCATCAAAATCAATGATGCTTACACCAGAAAAGATGGCGTGAAAACCATCAGGTTTTTGATGAAATTCGCAAATTCAAGAAAAACAATAGCGAATTTGACCAAAAAAATAGGTTACCGGTACTGCATCCAGAAGGGGGCTCCAAGCGCCATAATATCAGAGTATCTGCGGATAAGGGACGTTTCCATAAAAAACAGAAAAGAGCTTAAAAGCAAAATAATAAAACTTTCCGCGAACCGTACCCCAAAACAGATTTCTGTAATGCTTGGGGTTAAAAGGAAATTCGTGCAAACGGTTCTTGAAAGGAAAGACAAGTTTAAGGAAACAGTTGGCTCGAGAACGCTCATCCCACCAGTTCACGAATGGCTTGGAAAACAAGTTTTTTCGGCGAGCGGACTCGTAACGGAAAAAATTGTAAGCATTGAAAAAGTAGATTGCAAGGACGTGCGGGATTTCACTACAAGGGAAGACACGCATTCATTCATTGCGAACGGGTTTGTTACACACAACTGCGCCATAGAAACACCTGACGGCCCGCAGTGCGTTGCTCCGCAGACAGAAATGATTTTGTCAAGCGGGGAGAAGGTCACGATTGCGCAGTACGAAGCGATGTGGAGAGAGCAGAAAGTCGCTTCCCTTGATTGGGAGAGCAAGGTGGAAGCGGAAGCAAACACCGCGAGATTCCTGAGGATGGAGCCACAAAAGAAAGTGGTGGAGCTCACCACAAAGGAAACAGGAAGGAAAATAACCGCGACGATTGACCACCCGTTCTACTCGGAGCGCTGCGGAAAAACAGAGCTTGCAAACCTCAAGGCGGGGGACAGGGTTGCGGTAATGCCAACTAATCCTATTGAGTTCGAAAAGCCGGAAGGCACTGAAATACTCTCTGCACAGGACATCGCAACAGCGTGCCCGCCAAAAACCGATGTTAAAATGACAATTGACGCCCTTACGAAAATGGGATTAGTGCCATTGAAGGACAATGACCAGAGGCTGCTTGCGCTCACAAGGCTGCTTGGGCACGCGTTCGGCGACGGCTCACTCACAATTTCAATGAAAAAGCACAAATCAGCATGTGCCATAGTGTTCAGCGGCACCGAGCCTGACCTTGAGGAAATACGCAAAGACCTAGCCGCAATAGGTTTTGGCGCGTCAAAGCAGAGTGTTTACAGGAAAGAGTCGGTGCTCAGCAACGGCAGGAAAATATCCGGTTTCAGCAGGAGAATGGACTGCTATTCGAAGCCCCTCTGGGTGCTTCTGCATGCACTGGGCGCCCCCGCAGGGGACAAGGCAGCCAGGGAAACGCATGTGCCGCAGTGGCTGAATAAGCAGAGGAAAATCGTTGTAAAGGAATTCCTCGCAGCATACTTCGGGAGCGAAATGACAACGCCGAAAGCCGACAAGAGAGATGGAAAGACATTCCTGCAACCGGTATTTTCACTGAACAAGGTTGCGGACCTTACAGAGAATGGCATTGCATTTGTGGAGGAAATAAAGGGGTTGCTTTCAAAATTCGGCGTTGAAATGGCAAGCACGAAAATAGTGTATGGCACCACGAGAAAAAACGGCACCGAAACAAGGAAAATCAAGGCAAAGCTCAAAGGCAACCTTGAGAACCTCCTGAAACTGTATGGAACAATATCCTTCAACTACTGCGCCAAGAGAAAGAGCCTCGCAAGGATTGCCTATTCTTACCTCCAGCACAGGGAATTCATGATTCGAAACAGGGCAAGGATGATGGAACAGGTCATTTCACTGTACAACAGCGGGGCCAGCACGGCCAAGATAGCAGGAAAGTTCGCAGGTGAACTAAGGAATCACGATGTCGCAAACTGGGTGAAGGCGCACAGGAAAGGCATGCCTGTGAGCGCAAGGGTTTCAGAGAAGGACTTCCCCGAATTCAATGACTGGATAAGAGAACATGCAATCAGCGAGAATGGCATGGTATGGGAAACAATAGGCAGCACAAATGAAGCAATAGCCACAGAAGTCATGGACATAACTACACTTGAGGGCTACCACAACTTCTTTGCAAACGGATTTCTCACAGGAAATTGCGGCCTGGTCAAAAATCTCGCGATGCTCGCGCAAGTGACTACAGAGAGCGAGGAAGAGCCGATAGAAAAACTCCTCAGGGACATGGGAGTGAAACTGAAATGAACAGCGATATACAGGCGGAGAGATGGCAAGCCCAAGCGAGCCACTGCCAATCTCCAGAGCGGCAATCCGTTCTCCCGAAGCGGAATTCTGGGGTGACAGTTGATGGCTGACGCCGCAAAGAGCGCAAAGGTCTACATCAACGGAAGGCTCATCGGGTTCCACAACGACCCCGTGAAGCTGACACGCGAAATAATCGGGAGAAGGCGCGAGAACAAGCTCACCGAGCAGATAAACGTCGCTTTCCACGAGGACACTAACGAAGTGTACGTGAACACCGACGCGGGCCGCGTGCAGAGGCCGCTGCTTGTTGTGGAGAACGGCAGGCCGAGGCTCACGGAAGAGCTGGTGAAGCAGCTCAAGGACGGCGCAATAACATGGAATGACCTCGTGGAGCAGGGCTATCTTGAGTACCTTGACGCCGAGGAAGAGGAGAACGCATTCATAGCTGAAAAACAGGAAGAGCTGACGAAGGAGCACACACACCTCGAAATCGACGGCGCAACCATCCTGAGCATAATAAGCTCCATGGTGCCATACCTCGAGCACAACATGGCGGGAAAGGTCCTGCACGGGGCGAAGATGTTCAAGCAGGCACAGGGATTCGGCGCGGCAAACATGAACCTCAGGACAGACACCGAGGGATTCCTGCTTTACTATCCACAGAAGTCGCTTGTGAAGACGAAGACAATGGACATGGTCGGCCTGAACAAGAGGCCCAACATACAGAACTTCGTGGTCGCGATAATGCCATACGGATTCAACATCCTCGATGCAGTGGTCCTGAACAAGGGCGCGGTGGACAGGGGCCTCGGCCGGAGCAGCTACTACAGGACTTATGAGAGCTCCGAGAACCGTTATCCGGGAGGGCAGATTGACAAGTTCGAGATTCCCCCAGAGGACACTGTCGGAAGGATGGAGCCTGACTCCTACAAGCAGCTCGGCGAGGACGGAATAGTGCATCTTGAGGCATGGGCAGGGGAGAACGACGCCATAATAGGAAGGACATCGCCCCCAAGGTTCCTCGAGGAAATAAACGAGTTCGGCGTAGTGCAGGAGAAGAGGCGCGAAGCCTCGGTCACCATAAGGAAAGGGAAAGAAGGATTCGTGGACAAGGTCTTCGTGACAGAATCGGAAGCAGGAAACAAGCTCATCAAGGTAAAAATAAGGAGCGAAAGGATTCCAGCGCTTGGAGACAAGTTCAGCTCCACGCACGGGCAGAAGGGAGTCGTCGGCCTCATAGTGCCAGAAGAAGACATGCCATTCACGCCAGACGGCATAAAGCCTGATTTGATACTCAACCCCCACTCCGTGCCTTCCAGGATGACAATAGGCCACCTGCTCGAGATGCTCGGCGGAAAGGCCGCGGCAATAAGGGCCATGCAGATTGACGGCACGCCATTCACGGGAACACCGCAGGAAGAAATCGAGGAAATGCTTGCAAAGGCCGGATTCAGGAAGAACGGGAAGGAAATCTTCTACGACGGAACCACCGGAAAAAGGATTGAAGGCGAGATTTTCACCGGGATAGTCGCTTACAGGAGGCTTTTCCACATGACCGCGCACAAGATACAGTCAAGGGCGCGCGGCCCGGTGCAGATACTCACAAGACAGCCTACCGAAGGAAAGGAGAAGGAAGGCGGCCTGCGCTTCGGTGAGATGGAAGGCGAAACCCTTGTCGGCCACGGCGCAGCAATGCTCCTGCAGGAAAAGTTCATTGACGATTCGGACAAGGTCACCATGTGGGTTTCAGAAACGGCCGGAGTGATAGGCTTCGAGGACCAGATAAGGCGCACAAAGAGGGTGCTGGAGGCGAATGACAGCAAGATATACCCGGTAGAGATGAGCTACGGGTTCAAGCTGCTGCTCGACGAACTAAAGGCGCTGGGCGTTTACCCCAAGCTCATACTTACGGACAAGGTTTGAAGGTGGAATGATGCAGGAAGCCCGTTGCGAAGTTGTTGCTGTGCAGAGCCGGACATGCCAAGGCGAAGGCCGGGACAGCTCACCTAGCCCGCATCGCGGAGCCAGCTTCCCGGAATGGGATACGCTCTATTCCAAAGAGCAACTCAATGCGCTCCCTTCCAAAGAGCAACTCAATATGCTCCCTTCCGAGGAGCAGCTCGGACTGAGGTGCCAGCCATGATGATGAAAAGGATAAAGGCAATCGAATTCAGGATTCTTTCCCCGGAGCAGATAAGGAAAATGTCCGCGATTGAAATAAAGAGCCCGGAAACCTATGACAAGGACGGTTTCCCGATGGAAGGCGGCTTCATGGACAACCACCTCGGCGTAATCAACCCCGGCCTGCGGTGCAAGACCTGCGGGAACACCATGAAGAGATGCCCCGGCCACTTCGGCCACATAGAACTCGTGAGGCCGGTGGCGCACAGCGAGTTCGGCAAGAGGCTCGAGACACTTATGCAGGCAACATGCCAGGCATGCGGAAGGATAGCAATTCCCGACGACAAACTCGAACAGCTCAGGGTATACATAGGCGACGACACCATCGACATACCGAAGAAGATCCTCGCGAGAACCAAGAAGGCCAAGAAATGCCCCCACTGCTCCTTGGCCGAGAGGAAGCTCGTGCTGCTCGACAAGCCGACCAACTTTTACATTGACAAGGACAGGATTTACCCCACCCAGATAAGGGAATGGATGGAAAAGGTGCCGGACAACGACCTCGAATTCTTCGGCTACGAGAAGGGCAAGCTCAGGCCGGAGTGGTTCGTCCTCACCGTGCTGCAGGTTCCGCCAATAAACCTGAGGCCGAGCATAACCCTCGACTCCGGCATAAAGAGCGAGGACGACCTCACGCACAAGCTCGTGGACATAATCAGGATAAACATGCGCCTCAAGGACAACATAGACGCCGGCGCACCGCAACTCATCATAGAGGACCTCTGGGACCTCCTCCAGTACCACGTGACCACTTACTTCAACAACAACACCGCGGGAGTCCCCCCGGCAAAGCACAGGAGTGGCAGGGCCCTCAGGACGCTCGTGCAGAGGCTCCAGGGAAAGAAAGGAAGGTTCAGGTACAACCTTACAGGAAAGAGAGTCAACTTCGCGGCCCGCTCCATAATAACGCCGGACCCGCTCATTTCAATCAACGAACTCGGAGTGCCGCGCGAGATTGCCGAGAACATGACAGTGCCGGAAATGGTGACAAGCAACAGCGTTGAAGAGGGAAAGGCCCTCGTGAAGGACGGCAAGGCCATTTACGTGATGAGAGCGGATGGCATAAGGAAGAAGGTCACTGACCAGAACGTCGAGGAACTGATTAAGGAAATCGACGTCGGATACAAGATAGAGAGAAAGCTCCATAACGGCGACATAGTGCTGTTCAACAGGCAGCCATCCCTCCACAGGCTTTCAATGATGGCCCACAGGGCACGCATCATGGATGGCAAGACATTCAGGCTCAACCCAATCTGCTGCAAACCTTACAACGCCGATTTCGACGGCGACGAGATGAACATGCACGTCCCGCAGACGCCCGAAGGCATCGCGGAGGCATCCGAACTCATGCTCGTGGAAAAGCAGATAATCTCCCCGAGATACGGCGCCCCCGTGATAATTTTCGACGAAGACGGCGTTTCCGGATGCTTCATACTCACTATGAAGCAGACCAAGTTCTCGAAGGACCGCGCATTCAGGTTCTTCCAGATGATGGGCCTCGACGAAGCGCCGAAGCCGGACGCCGGAAAGGACATGTACAGCGGAAAACTCATATTCTCGCAACTGCTCCCGAAGGACCTGAACATGGAGTACAAGACACGGTTCTACAACCATGTGAAGAACCTTGACCCGAACCACCCCGCGCTCAAGGAGCCATACGAGAACGACCTCATAGTGAAAATAGAGAACGGCATTCTGAAGAGCGGCGTCATAGACTCCATGAGCCTGGGAGAAGGAAAAGGAAAGCTTGTCGACGCCATCGCGAGGGACTACCCGCCGCACGTGCTCACCAACTTTTATGACAAGATTTCGAGGATTGTCACCTCGCTCATCTCCGAAGTCGGCATGACAGTGAGCCTCGAGGAATACGGCGCCAGCCACAAGACAGTGAAGGTCAGGGAGAAGGCAGTGGAGGAAATGAGGGCGCACGCGCAGGAAATAGTGAAGAAGTTCCACAAGGGAAACCTTGAGATACTGCCGGGCAGGACATACAAGGAGAGCTTCGAGATACAGATGATGCGGACAGCCGCGGCGGCCAAGGAAAAAGTGCAGAAGCAGATAATGAAGGAAACCGTGGAAAGCGTGATGACTGAAACGCCGAAATTCCACAGCAACATCATGATACTCTCAGGATCAAGGGGCTCGGTACTGAACCTCACGAACCTCTCCGGAATGTGGGGACAGGCCTCCGTGAGGGAAGGAAGGCCGAAACGCGGCTTCAGGAACAGGCTCATAGGCCTCAACAGGCGCGGCGACGTCGGCATTGACGCTGGCGGGTTCATTTACCACAACTTCATGGAAGGCATGGGCCCGAAGGAATACTTTTACCACACCATGGGAGGAAGGCAGGGAGAAGTAGACACAGGCGTTTCCACAAAGGTGTCTGGATATCTTTACAGAAGGCTGGCGAATTCCCTCAAGGACCTCGTCGTGAACAACGACGGCACAGTGAGGACGGCGAACAAGAACATCGTCCAGTACAAGTACGGCGAGGACGGAGTGTTCCCGCAGAAGACATTCAAGGGAAGGAGCATATCCGTCAAGAGGGAACTTGAAAAGCTCAAGAGCGGAAAGTGAACTGGTGTTGTGATGTCAGGCAAGAAGGAAACTCACGAGAAGAAGCACGCAAAGGAGCGCAAGGAAGCGAAGCCGAAGGCCAAGAAGGCAGAGGCCGAACCAGCGGTAGAAATCCAGAGGGTCTACATGCAGGGCGAGCTGTTTGAGAAGGACGGCCTGCCTGAAAAAGTCGCTTCGGAGTTCGAGAAAGTCTCGGAAGAGCTCGGAGTGAAGGGCAAGGAGAGGGAAAAGCTCCTCGAAAGGGTCGTGCATCACTTCAATTCCCTCATCGTAGAACCAGGAGAGGCAGTCGGGATAGTCACGGCACAGAGCCTCGGCGAACCCGGCACACAACTCACGCTCAGGACAAAGCACTACGCCGGCTCTGCGGAAGTCTCTGTCGGCTCCGGAATACAGAGGGTCGAGGAGATAGTGGACGGCAGGAGCAAGGCAAAGTACCCCACAATGACGATTTTCATCAGTGACCCGGCACTCAGGAAGGACGTGGAAAAGCTCGACCTCTTCGCGAAGTCTCTGATTGACGTCAGGATTGCGGACGTAATCAGAATCACGGAAGACCTCCCGAAGTTCAAGGTAAGCATAGAGCTGCTGCCGGACGAAATAAGGCTGAGGAACGTGAACACTGATGACCTCATTTCCAAGATGGAGAAGCACCTCAAGAAGGAAGGCAGGCGCAAGGACAAGCACGTGCTTGACTTCACTTTCAAGAACGAGCCGCTGCTCAAGATAAGGAGGATGCTCAACAAGCTCAAGAATGTCAGGATACAGGGAATCCGCGGCATAGAAAAAGTCATAATATCAAAGGAAGACGAAGAGCCGGTGATAAAGACAAGAGGCACAAACCTCAAGGCGATTGCCAAACTGCCGGAGGTTGACGGCGCGAGGACTACAACCAACGACATAAAGGAAATAAGCAAGGCGCTCGGCATCGAGGCGGGAAGGATTGCGATTGTCAACGAACTGTCAGGCGTGCTCAAGGAGAACGGGATTTCGGTAGACATAAGGCACATAATGATGCTCGCCGACCTCATGACATGGGACGGCGACATCAGGGGAATAGTCAGGACAGGCATAACAAGGGGCAAGTCCAGCCCGTTCGCAAGGGCATCATTCGAGGAAACCGTCAAGCACCTGCTTGAGGCGAGCTTCAGCGGCGAAGTCGAGCAGCTGGAAGGAGTCGTGGAAAACATCATAGTCGGGCAGCCCATAAAAGTGGGCACCGGACGCGTGAGCCTCGTGATGAAGGGCAAGTGATTCCCGGCTATTCATACAGGCAATGAGGTTTTTGCTGCAAGGTCAGGTATATTAGCTTTTTCATGGAAGTTGGTTTGTGCATGGCAGGCATTGATTCAGGAAAGGAAATAAGGAGGGCCGTGGACACGGGAAAAGTGCTATTCGGCACGAAAGGGGCCGAGAAAAGCCTTAAAAATGGTTCAGCAAAGCTAATAATAATCGCAGGCAACTGCCCGAAGACAGTAAGGGAAAAGCTTGTTTCCTTGGCCGAAATCGGCAAAACACCGCATTTTGAGTTCGCGGGAACAGGGCTCGACCTAGGCAGCGTCTGCGGCAAGCCTTTCACCATCACAGTAATGTCGGTGCAGGACGAAGGCAAGAGCAAAGTTCTCGGGATATAAAAGCAGGTTAAGCGTGGTCAGGGTTGAAGCTTGGAATGGCACAAATTCAGCTCATGAACGCGCTTGACAGCGTGGCAAGGGTCAACGCAAAGGACTGCTTCGTCGAAGGCAACAGCGTTGTTTTCGTCGTGCCGGAAAAGGACATGCGGCAGGCCATCGGGAAGAATGGCTCGACAGTGGAAAGGATGGAAAAGCTCCTCGGAAGGAAGGTGGAACTCTTCGAATTCTCCCAGGAGCCTGAGAAGTTCTTCGGAAAGGCTTTCTTCAAGGCAAAGGTCGAAAAGGCGGAAATAAGGCAGTTGAAGGACAGGAAGATTGCCGTCGTGAACGTGGACGCAGAAAACAAGAAATTGATTCTGAGGAACATGATGAGGCTGAAAAAGGTCAAGGAGATTGCGAAAAGGAATTACGGGATTGACGAAGTGAGGATAAGGTAAGGCATAATTGTCTGGAAAATGTTTTTGCTTGGTTTTGGCGGAGATTTGATGGCAGGGGAATTCGCGGCAAGGGCGCTTGAGAAGAAGAGGAAGAAATGGCGCAAGAAGGACAGGCGCTGGCGCAAGAAGATGATGAGCAGGATGCACGACGACGGCGCCGACCTTTTGGAAGGCTCGCCGCAGGCAAAAGGAATCGTGCTGGAAAAGAGAGGCGTGACCGCAAAGCAACCGCACTCAGGGATCAGAAAATGCGTTGCCCCTGATACAAAAGTGCAGCTGTTTGACGGGTGCTATGCAACCATTGAAAACCTTGGAAACTCATGGAAAGATTCTGTTGTAAGCACCTACAACACCGAAAGCAACACTGTGGAACCTACAAGGCTTGTTGACTGGTTCGGCATGGAAGAGACGCACGGAAAATCCTTTGAAATAATGACAAGGGAAAACGGAAGAAAACTCATTGCATCGGCAGACCACCCGATTTATACGCAAAGGGGAAAAATCGATTTTGCGGAACTGAAAGCAGGCGACAAGGTGGCTGTGCTCCCCGGAAATCCGGTAGAATATGAAAAGTCCAACAAGACGATTTTGACGGAACCGAAACTTGCCAGCAACGCCCCGGAAAAAACCAGAAAAGAAAAAATAGTGGCCTCCTTGATGGAAAAAGGATTACTGCCCCTCAGGCTGGACAACCCGAAACTTCCGAAGCTTGCAAGAATTGCTGGGCACATGTTCGGAGATGGATGCCTGAGCTATGGAAAATCCGGGGCTGGAATGGGCGGCAAGGCAGTGTTCAGCGGAAAACCTGAAGATTTTGGGGAAATGAAAAAGGATTTGCACGACTTGGGATTCAAAACTTCGCCAATCCAAAGGCAAGTCAGGAAAAGCACAGTAAGAACTTCCTCGGGCGAGAGGGTCATTGAAGGCACGAGCCACATGATGAGCTGCTCGTCGATTTCACTTTATACTCTGTTAAAGGCGCTTGGAGTGCCTTCCGGCGACAAGGCAAATTCCTCTTACAGCGTGCCTGAATGGATTAAGAAAGGTCCACTATGGGTAAAGGAGGAGTTCCTTTCAGCGTATTTCGGAAGCGAACTTGAAAGGCCCAGGATTAGCGGCAAAACCTTCCAGCCACCGTGCCTATGCCAAAACAAGACAGAAGAACATGTGAAGAGCGGAAGAAAGTTTTTGGAGGAAGTAAGTGAAATCCTTAGAGAATTCGGAATAACAACCAGCAGCACCATAAAAAGCAAGTTCTGTTGTTACAGGAAAGACGGGACAAAAACATACAGGGGGTTGCTCTACATCGACTCCAACCATGAGAATCTTATCAGGCTCTTTGGCAAGATTGGGTACAAGTATTGCAAAGAAAGGGCTACGCTTGCAAGGCATTGTGTTGCTTATCTCGGGTACAGGAAAAAAATGTTCGAAGATGGGCGGAATGCCTTTGATGAAGCAATGAAACTCAGAAAGAGCGGGCTTACAATCGCTAAAATAACAAAGGAACTCGGCAGTATGGGATTCGGTACAATCAAAAAAGGAAGGGTGAACTACTGGGTTTCGGCAGGAGTAAAGGAAAAACAAAAAATAGGCACCACCGCAGCAGTAGAATCTTTCCACGAATGGAGGCAAAAGGCGGCCAAGGATCTTGGGGACGGCCTTGTGTGGGAAACAATAAACACTGTAAAGGAAAGCCCAAAAAGGATGCTGATGGATGTCACGACCGCAAGCGAAAACCACAATTTTTTCGCAAACGGGTTCCTGACAGGGAACTGCGTACGCGTGCAACTGATCAAGAACGGCAAGCAGCTCACGGCCCTCGCACCAAGGGACGGCGCAATCAAGTACATTGATGAGCATGACGAAGTAACAGTCGAGGGCATAGGCGGCGCACAGGGCGGACCCAAAGGCGACCTCTGGGGAGTGAAGTTCAGGGTCACGCACGTGAACGGCATTGCGCTGGAAATGCTCAGGACAGGCAGGAAGGAGAAGGTGAAGAGGTAATCCCAATGGAAAAGGCCAACCAGGAATCGTTCCTCGTTTTCGGGAAATGGGACCCTTCGGAAGTGGTTATAAGGGACCCCAGCCTTACGCGCTACGTCAGCCTGCGGAGCAAGAAAATCCCGCATACATTCGGCAAGGTCACGAGACACAGGTTCGAGAAAGGGACGCTCAGCATAGTGGAAAGGCTAATCAACAAGGTAATGAGGAGCGGCCAGGGAAAAAGAAAGCTGTCAGGGAAGTACATCAGGGGAAGGGGCGGATGCGGGAAGAAGATAATGGCAATGCACATAATCGAGGACGCATTCATGATTGTGGAAAAAAGGGCAAACAAGAACCCCCTCCAGGTGCTTGTCGACGCGATACAGAATGCTGGGCCAAGGGAAGACGTCACGAGGATTTCGAAAGGCGGGGTATCGTACACGGTATCCGTGGACGTTGCGCCCCTCAAGAAGGTTGACGAGTCCCTCAAGAATCTTGCGCTCGCCGCGTTTTCAGGCTCGTTCAACAGCAAGACCAGCGCAGCGGAGGCGCTCGCAAAAGAACTCATAGCGACCGCGGCAGAAGACAACACAAGCATGAGCGTGAGAAGGCGCGACGAGGTCGAAAGGATAGCGAAGGCCTCAAGGTGAAACGGGGCATTGCACGGGCAAAAACCGGGCTCGCTTGTTTTTAGTGGTGAAAATATGGCCAAGAAGGAAGACATCGTAAAGCTCGCGGAAAAGCTGATGAACCGGCGCGAAAATATCAGGAACATGGGAATAGTCGCGCATATTGACCACGGGAAATGCGTGGCGCCATCAACAAGGCTACAATTGGCAGACGGATCTTTTGTCACCGCGAAAGAACTTTTTGAAAGGGCGTCGCTTACCGGGACAAAGGCCAAGGAAAACGAATCTGAAATTGTTTATGCGCTCAGCAGCCCCGTGAATGTTTTTTCAGTTGACCGGGAAACAGGAAGATTAGTTGCAAAGGAAATTTCACATGCTTGGAAACTTAAAGGCGGGAAAGTCCTCGAAGTGAGGACAAGAAACGGGGCCAAGGTAACTACCACACCAGAGCACAAATACCTTGTATTTGACGGAAATGAATTTTCGTATACCGAAGCAAAAGACCTCACCATAGGGAAAAGAATAGTTACTGTAAGAAAAGCCGAAACTGTTTCTGACAGTGATATTGGCTTTGAAGCACTAAAGCTGCTTGCACAAAAAGGGTTTTACGCAAAAGTGAACGAAAGCGCCAGAAAAGCGATATTGGCAAAAACAGGCAAGAAAGAAATCCCGGAAATTTGCAGAAAAATAAGGACTCCGCTCACGCAACAGTCATTTTACTTTGGAGTTTGCAAGGGAAGGTACCGGCTTGACGACCTCCTAATGCTCGCAGAAACAGTAGGCTGCCGCAAAGAGGACGTTTTGGAATGGGTAGAAGGGATTGCGGTTAAGGGAAGCTGTTACATCAAATGGAAGCCTAAGTTCAGTGACATATTCTATGCAGCAGGACTCATGGTTGGAGATGGCTCCGACAACAAGCTTGTTGCCGGAAAAAAACTGCTTGGAGATGAATTCAGGAGAATATGCAAGGACCACGGCATCAAAACGTATGACAGGTATTATCCGCAATGGGGGCAGACCAGGGAAATAGGCGCAAGCAAGAGTTTCAAATTGCTTCTGAATGCGCTCTTTGATTACCCTATGAAAAATAAGGCACACAATGTAAAGATTTCGGCATTCCTGCAGAAGTCACCCGCAGAGTTGGGAGCACAGTTTTTGAAGGGATATTTTGACACTGACGGATGCGTGGAAAAAGGAAGAAACGCGATAACAATTACCAGCGTAAGCGACCAGATGATAAGCGAACTTCCGCTTTTCCTGAGCAGGTTCGGGTGCGTTGCCATAGTGGAGAAGGATAACACTATTTCCATTAGCGGAGAATCGGTAAAAGAGTTCATGGAAAAAATAGGGTTTTTGCTTCCTGAAAAAATGGAAAAGGCAAGAGAAATGGCAAGGAAAAGCACCGGCAGCACAGTGTGCGACCTTGTCCCGATGTCAGGACTTAAGATTGCAAGAGAACAACTCGGAATCTCGAAAAATGAAGTAAGCAAGCATTACTACAAATACGAGAATGAATTTTATGTCCCGACAAAATCAACTTACCAAAATCTTCTGCAAAAGATGAGGCAAAAAGGCATTACAAATAAAATTGATGTTTCGCAACTCTGCTTTATGGAAGTGGCCTCAATTAAAGAGGGCTTTGAGGAAACGGTTTATGATTTCAGCGTTCCCGGAACAAGAAATTTTGTGGCGGAAACAATTGTGGTGCACAACTCAACGCTGGCAGATTCCTTGATTGCCGCCTCCGGCCTCATGAGCGAGGAGCTCGCGGGGCAGCAGCGCGTAATGGATTACGAGGACCAGGAGCAGGAGCGCGGCATAACCATAAACGCGGCCAACATTTCGCTCCTGCACACTCAGGGCGGCCAGGAATACCTGATAAACCTGATTGACACGCCGGGCCATGTAGACTTCGGAGGCGAAGTGATAAGGGCAATGCGGGCGGTTGACGGCGTCATACTCGTCGTGGACGCAGTGGAGGGCGTGATGCCGCAGACGGAAACAGTGGTTAGGCAGGCATTGCGCGAGTACGTGAGGCCCGTGCTGTTCATCAACAAGGTAGACAGGCTGATTAACGAGCTGCAGCTGAACGAGCAGCAGATGCAGGAACGCTTCCTGAAAGTGATTTCACAGGTCAACGGGCTCATCAGCAAGAACGTGCCGAAGGGCTTTGAGGACGAGTGGAGCGTGAAGGTGCAGAACGGCTCGGTGACCTTCGGAAGCGCGTACAACAAGTGGGCCATTTCCGTGCCGAGGATGGCCACGACAGGCATTTCGTTCAAGCAGGTTTACGAGTGCCTCAAGTCGGACAACCAGAAGGAGCTTGCCAAGATGTCAAAGCTTTCCGAAGCAATACTTGAGATGGTGGTCACGCACCTGCCCAACCCCCTCAAGGCGCAGAAGTACAGGATGCCAGTAATCTGGAAGGGTGAAGCCGAGTCCGCCATAGGCAAGGCGATGACCGCATGCGATGAGAAAGGCCAGTTCGCGATGATGGTCACTGATGTTAGTGTTGACAAGCACTCCGGGGACATAGCAACCGGGAGGGTTTACTCCGGCACCATAAGCAAGGGTGTCAAGGTAAACCTGATAGGCAGCCAGAAAGAGGTCATGACGCAGAAAATAGGCCTCTTTATGGGCCCTGATTTCGTGGAGGCCGGCACGGTCCCTGCCGGAAACATAGTGGCACTGGTGGGACTCAAGGACGTTTATGCAGGAGAGACAATCAGCGACGGCGAGATACCGCCATTCGAGAGCTTCATGACGGAAGTGGAACCCGTCATGACGGTTTCCATAGAGGCGAAGAGCACCAAGGACCTGCCAAAGCTCATAGAGGTAATAAGGCAGCTCACGAAGGAAGACCCCAATCTGCGCGCCACAATAAACCAGGAAACGGGCGAGCACCTCCTTTCCGGAATGGGGGAACTGCACCTCGAAATAAACCAGTACAGGATTGAAAAGCACCACAACGTCGCAATAACGGTTTCTACGCCCATTGTTGTTTACCACGAAACCATAAACCGGGAATCCCCGACGCTCGAGTCCAAGAGCCCGAACAAGCACAACAAGCTCAAGATGTACGCCGAGCCTATTCCGCACGAAACGCTTGACAAGCTGATAAAGAGCCACTTCGAGGGCAAGGTCAAGCCGAAGGACAAGGAAAAAATCGCGATGTTCCAGGAGATGGGCTTCGACATTGACACGTCAAAGAAGATATGGGCAGTGCACAACCAATGCGTGCTCGCGGACGGAACCAAGGGAATAGAGGCCCTGCACGAGATACGTGAACTCGTGATACAAGGATTCAACGACGCCATGGATGCCGGGCCGCTCGCGAAGGAAAAGTGCTTCGGCACCATGATTGTGCTCAAGGACGCCACACTGCACGAGGACGCTATACATCGCGGCCCGGCACAGATGCTGCCCACGGTCACGAAAGGCTGCTACGCATGCATGCTCTCTGCCGACCCAGTGTTCTACGAGCCTAAGCAGACGCTCACGATAACGGTCCCGGAAGCATACCTCGGTG
Source organism: Candidatus Iainarchaeum sp. (assembly GCA_016202305.1). Classification (GTDB taxonomy): domain Archaea; phylum Iainarchaeota; class Iainarchaeia; order Iainarchaeales; family Iainarchaeaceae; genus UBA10205. The sequence continues at coordinate 21,970 of JACQPB010000035.1, forward strand.
CGGTATCGAAGGAGCTTGGCGCGAGGCGCACGCAGATAACCGAGATGAGGCAGGAAGGCGATTCCTCAATCATAATAGGAAAGGCCCCGGTGAAGGAGCTCATAGGGTTCTCGAGCAGCATACGCGGCTCGACGCAGGGAAGGGCCCTGTGGACCGCAGAATATGCAGGCTACGAAATGCTCCCGCGAGAGCTCCAGAACCCCACCATAAGGTCAGTGAGAAAGAGGAAGGGCATGGACGAAGAAGTCAAGCCCGCGAGCCACTTCCTTGAATGAAAAACCCTTGGAAAAACATCCCGCCGGAATCTTATACATAAAAAAAGGTTAATATACCACCTCGCACTTACTCTTTTCATGAAGTTCAAGGCAATTGCAGTACTGCTTGTCCTTTCAGTTCTCCTGCTCAGCGGATGCAGCGGGTTATTCCAAGCCAAATGGGAACCAAATGACGGCACATGCGATGCGACGGCAGGCGAAAACGAGGAAAACTCGCCCGACGACTGCGTCCCGGCGAGCGAGAACAGGCAACTCGGAAAAGCAGGACTGCCAGAAGGCGGAACCCCTATTGTCCCACCCGGAAACCAGAATCCGGGAGGCTCCGCAGGCAATGGCACGCAAACCGGCAACTTAAGAAACCAAGTTGACGTTTTTGTCAAGGACCAGTCAGGGAATCCTGTCGAGGGGGCAACCGTAGCGGTATACAGGCCTTATATTTTCGGTTCCGGTCCGGACAACAAGTGGTCAGGAATAACCGGGAGCAAGTATGTTGAGGTCAAAACAGATGCCGCCGGAAAAGCCCCGCCGCTGTATATGGTGACAGGCGCAAAGTACGCATTTGTAGCATCCAAGGACGGGATTTACGGCGGAGAAGAGAAAGAAATAGACACGACCCCCGGAACCAAGACAGTGAACATCATACTCCGAAAAACGGTGAAGAACCCCTGGGCCTTCTTCGATTTCGAGGGCGCTAAGCCTTTCACGGCCACGAATAATAGCAGCATTATCGCGGTTGTTGGAGGAAAGGCCGGCACGGCTTATGATGACAAACTGAAATCCAATGTTGCCGAGTTCATGCAGAAAGGTTACAGCAACGACAAGCTCGCCATAAAGGATGCAGCACTCGAAAGCTATGTCAAGAAATTTAAGGAGTATAATGCAAATTATCAGAACCGAGGATACACCATAACCCTGTGGGTGAACCCGAAAAGGACAACAACCAACCAGAGCATAATAGCGTTCACCAACGACGAAGGGCCAGAAAAGAAACTGTCACAGCAACTCAGGATAACCAACGGCGTATTCCAGCACTACACATTCGACACAGCCCCAAAAACAGTCACAGGAACAACCAAAATAGCTCCAGAAACATGGCACTTCGTCGCAATAACAGCAGGCCAAAACAAAACCCCAGGCCCATCCGGAACAACCACGGACCAAGCAAGGCTGTTCGTGAACGGGCAGGAAGACGGAACACCAGCAAGCATAGGAAAACTATGGAACGACGGGTACACATACGAAGTAGCTGCAAAAACAGCATACGGCTTCAACAGCTTCTACGGAACAATAGACAAGCTAACAATATACAATGAAGAACTCACAGCACAGGAAATAGCCGAAATATACAACACACAAAAAAGCACGCTCGGATGAACATTGGAGCGAGCCATGCCCTTTGAATGCGAGAGCAACACCTGCTCAACCGATGTGTGCATGAACCTGCAGAAGCAGTTCCGTGAGCAGGGCAACATAGCCCGGCAGATACTCGACTGGCTCTCAGGCATTTTCGGCTTCGCGGCCAAGTGAACACGAAACACAAGTATTATTACCCGGTTCGCCGCAATCCTTAATTTATGAAAAAAGCCATTGCCCTGCTTCTTCTCTTTGGCCTGCTTGCAGGGTGCGGCGGCAGCGGCGATGACAGGAACCAGTCGGCAACCGTGAAACCGCCTGCAGACCTGAACGCACCACAGGACCAGAACGTCCCGAAGGCCGATGCCAACGCAGCCACGCGGAGCCCGGCTGACAGGAATGCGACACCTGAGCAATTGGCGGATGAATTCTTCTCCGCTGTCAGGGCCAAGGACTTCGATGCGGCTGTAACTCTTGCCGGAAAAAGCTTTTTCGACGGCTATACAAAAGAGCAGTTCCGCGGCCTCTTCGATGCCATCAGCACCGGATTCGGGGAGCTTGAGAGCTACGAGCTCGTCAGCTCGGCCAAAATAGGCGGCAAAGAAGGCATGGAGCGCACCAAGATTGTGTACCATGTGACCTATTCGCGCGCGGACGCCAATGAAACGCTTATTATTGCAAAGGCCGAAGGCAAAGAAGGATTTGAGCTGGCAGGCATTTCCGTTTTGCCAGGCAATCAGAAGCCGCCTGCAGGCCCGCCGCTGGCACCGCCAAAATGACGCGGTTTTGGTTATAGCTGGCAGGCATCATGGCTAAGTTGCCCATAAAGGCGATACAATGAATCCAAGGAATTCCGCACTCATCCTCGGCGCAGGGCCATCAGGAATGGCATGTGCAATGGAGCTTTACAAGGCGGGCAGGAGATTCACGATTGTCGAAAAGGACAGCCAGGTAGGAGGGCTTTCAAAAACCTACGTGTTCGGGAAGTTCAGGACCGACATAGGCGGCCACAGGTTTTTCAGCCAGAACAAATACCTGTATGATTTTATCGAAGACCTTCTCAAAGAGAAATGGATTAAAGTCAAGAGGTCCTCGCGATTCTACATCGGCGGCAAGTTCTACAATTATCCAGTGGACCTCAGGACAGCTCTTCCAACAATGGGGCCAATCAAGGCCGCTATGGCCCTCAAGGACTACGTGTATGAGAAAACTTTTGGAAGAGACAACAGCGGGAATAATTTTGAAGACTACACGGTTTCGCGGTTTGGAAGGACGCTCGCCGAATTCAACATCCTCAATTACACCGAAAAAATTTGGGGCATACCATGCAAGAACCTGTCTTCCCAGTGGGCAAAACAGAGAATAAAAGACCTCTCCGTGAGTTCTATCCTCAAGAAGGCCCTGTTCAACAGCGCAGGGCCAAAGACGCTTGTTGAAGAATTCTACTATCCGGAATACGGCACCGGCACGATTTATGGAAAAATACACGAAAAGGCCGGGAAGCGAAACGAAGTGCTGCTTGGCGCAATGCCGGCGGAAATTTTGCACAAGAACGGGAAAATAACCATGGTGAGCCTGAATGATGGCAGGCGCTTCAGGAGGCCGCATTATGTTGTTTCCTCCATACCAATCACTGCTTTCTGCCGCCTCCTGAAGCCAAGCCCTCCAAAGCACGTGATGGACGCACTGTCAGGCCTCAGGTTCAGGTCACAAGTGTACCTGTTTATCACAATCAACAAACCATGTGTCGGCATGGACCAGTGGATTTATTTCCCTGACAAGGAAGTGCCATTCGCGAGGATAGCTGAGATGAAGAACTTTTCCAAAAGCATGGCTCCGCATGGCAAGACATCGCTTTTCATCGAATTCTTCTGCTGGGAAGGGGATGAAACATGGAAAAAAAGCAAGGACGAGCTCCTCGAAATGTCCGTCCACTGGCTAGAAAAGCTGGGGTTCCTGAGGAACGAGGAAATAATGGATGCGTGGCGCATAAGCGGATTGAACGCCTATCCGGTGTACGATATTGGTTACGAAGATAAGCTCAAGGAGGTAAAGGAATACCTCGATGGGTTCGCGAACCTGCTTTACATCGGAAGGCCTGGAAGGTTCAGGTACACAAACCAGGACCACTCGCTTGAAATGGGCATGCTGGCCGCAAGAGCGATAATAAGCGGGAAAAAACCTGATTTTGACAGCGTTGGCGGCAAAAATGAGTACTTTGAGAGCGGGAATCTGAATGCGGCTGGCAAGGCCACATAGAGCGCTTTGCACGACATTTCATGCAGGCATCCCGAAGAATGGCCGCTTTCGATTCAACAGTATGAATGCCACAACGGCAATGCCAACTGCCGAGAGCGCATAGCCTGCCGTGTCAGCCAAGGCGTTCACATAGCGCAGCTCGAATTCCCCCTTGGCGTACACGAGCATGAAGTAAGGGGAGGCGCGGTAGATGCGCAGTTCCGTGCCGTCGCTGTACGCGCGCCAGTTGGGGAAATGGGAAATTTTTATTAGCACCGGCACAGGATTTGCAGAATTCACCCTGAACTTCATTCGCTCCATTGTAGAACTCTGCTCAATGACATCAACGGTTTCGCCGCCAGCCCCGGCGAAGCCCGGCACAGGCTCGCTGACCAGTATTGTGTCCTTCACGGCATTGGACATGAACCAGCCCTTCACCGCATCATCCCAGTTTCCCTCCGCAACTTCCGGCCTCGCCTTAAGCACCTCGGCAATGGGGCTGCCGCCGACTTTATAGAGTTTGTAGTTGTGCAGGCTGGTTTCCCCGGTGTTTTCATCCCTCAGGTAAATGGCGAACAGATCCTGCACCTCTTCCCATTCCTCGAACCTTTTTTCCGCGGAAACAACATGAGTGATGCCAAAGAGCCTCATCTGGAAAGGCACGAGAGCCCTCGCGTCTTCCCCCATGGACGACACAAGGTTCAAGTCGAGTGGAACTCCCCATTGGGAATGGTTGCCGTCGAGAGCCTGCTCCATGTAAAATATATACCTGGAGTTCCTGGAAGAATGGACCTGCTGCCCCTTCACCGAGTTCGCAGAGTACTGCATCGGAATCAGGTGCTGGAGCTCCTCGAACTGGGACTCGGCATTGAGCGGAGCGTCAATGTAAAGCCGCCCATGGATTTTTTCATCTGTGCCCTGAACACTTTTTAGTATAGATACCCCGCCGGGGTTGATTCCGGGGGAAAAAACCGCCACAAGAAGGCACGCCGCTATGAAAGGCACCCACAGGGCCTTCTGCCTGCCCAAAGCACGCAAAACGAAAAAAATTATCACAGGGGCCATGAGGACGAGGAACATGAAAAGGCGCTGGAAGTGGAAAGGCACATTCGCGATTTTGCCTAGAAAAGAGAATCCTGATAGAAGGGCCACGAATGCGAGCGGCTCGGCGGCGCCGCTTTCCTTCCTCGAGCCGAGGTAAAATGCCAGGACCACGGCAATTGTCAGCACCAGGAAGTCGAAAGGCACCGTGCCGGAAGTGCTCACATCACTGTAGCCGATTTTCGCAATGGCCGGAACAAGCCAGAATGCCGAGAGGAGGAAGGCGAGTGAAAAATGCCTTGCAATGAAAACAAGCCTCTGTCTTTGCCAGCCAGAAATTGCGAAAGCCACCCCCGCAATGAATGCCGCGACGCCGGAGAATGTGTGTGCAAGCAATGTGAGAGAAAGGAGCACAGCCGGAAGCACGAACAGGCCGTTTGCCGCGCCGCGCTTCAGGGAGCCGAAGTAAAAGAAGAAAACCGGCAGCGCCACGGAATTTGCCACAAAACCCGACTCGAAGAGCGAGCTTAGGTTCCCGCCAACCAATTCATCCGGGCGGACAAACAGGAGCGAGAACATTGCAAGCATCGCGAGCGCCGAATCTTTTCCGGAAAGGCCGAAGGAGCGCGCAAAGTAATAGAAGGAAAGCGGCGTGAGCAATAGCGCCGCTGCTACCAGAAGCTTGAAAGCCGATTCAAGCGGCATAAACAGCGACAGCAATGAAGAGGCGTAAGGAACAAGGGGGCCATAAAAATGGTTTTCGGGATACCCGAAGAAAAAGAAAGGGTCCCAGCCGGTTATGCGCGGAAAAAGGTATTCCTTCGTGTACCACGAGGAAAAATAAATCCCAGGTGTATCGCCATTGAGGAGGTTATTCTGCAGAAAGAAGGGCTGCACAAGGAAAACAGCGATGTAAGCAAGTACCAAAAGCATGGCCAACAAAGGAAAGGCCTTGGCACTTGCGAGTGGCACACCCATCATTTTTTCCGCGAGGCCGTGCAACTTTCCGGTGTCCAAAGATTATTCCCCCAAAAGCACAGTCCGCACTAATATGCGGTTAATATGCATTAACAGCTTTTTTATTAAAAAGAATGCCCTTTTTCCTTTCATGCAAATAAACCCAGTAAAGGCCACGTTGCCCATTATTGCACTTATTGCACTTGTCATGATTGCAGGGCCTGCCTATTCTAATGGTTCCGGCTCTGGAGGAGGAGGAGGAACACCGGCACCGGTATGCGGAAACGGACTTTGGGAAACCGGGGAGCAATGCGACTTTTCTGCCAGCCCTACTGGCTGTGCTGCAGACCTCACGTGCCGCAACCTCACGTTCAATGACCCATGCACATGCTACAACAGGTTGCCGTCCAGCAGCGTGAGCACCCCCCAGACAAATTATGGCTTGTCGGCGAGCGTCTCAGTGACAGGCACCGGCACCGACCCGGAAGGATATGTAAAAAGAGTTGAATTATACTGGAGAAAAGGTGCAGGCAGCTGGACCAATTTTGAAACTTGCACTCCGTCCCCCGCCACAAGCCCTGTCACCTGCACGGATTCATTCAGCACGGATTCGTCCGGAGGCACTTATACTGTTGCGGCAAATGTTTATGACACCCCAGGAGCTGGCGCGCAGGACACCAAGACCATATATAGTTATAGCTGCTACAACGTAACCGGCCAGACATGCAACACGGCCAGCAGCTGTGCGGCTGCGGGGAAGCTTTCAGGCTCCGGCTCATGCGGCACTGGAGAACTCTGCTGCGCCCCCGCACCCCCAATCAGCGTCGACGCGGGAGGCCCTTATTCCGGCACGACAGGCTCTGGCATAGGGCTCAATGGCACGGTGAGCGGCGGAGTGGGAGGATACAGTTACTCGTGGAGCGGGCCGGGAGTTTGCTCGTTCAGCGGCAGCAGCAGTACTATTGAAGACCCGACAATTACATGCAGCAGCACTGTTTCCTCTGGCAGCGTGAGCATAACTGGCACGGACAGCTACGGGAACAATGCCTCGGACAGCGCGACGCTGGATGTCAGCCCCCCGTCAAATGCGTCACCGAGCGTCAGCATCACAGGGCCCGTGACAGGAGGAAATACATTCACGACAACAGCACCAGCAAACATTACCCTAAGCGCAAACGCCAGCGACAGCGACGGCAGCATAACCCAAGTAGAATTCTTCCGCAACGGCACATCCATCACGGAAGACACAACAAGCCCATACTCCATACCGTGGAACAACGTCGGCGCAGGAACATACACCATAACCGCAGTAGCCACCGATGACGATGGAGCAACAACCACAAGCTCGTCAATAACAGTAGTGGTGAACCACCCGCCAATAAGCGCCACCATATCACAGCCGACAGCCGGCACTTATAATGTGGGGGCCGGAACCATAAACCTGAGCGGAAGCGCAAGCGGCGGCACGGGAACAGGATACACATACCTCTGGACCGCCACAGGATGCACCATTGCCTCCGCAACCAGTGCCAGCACCACCATGAGTTCCTGCTCCACCGGGAACAAGACCGTATCCCTAAGAGTGAGGGACAGCAGATGCACCGCAGCGCAGACAACATGCGCATCAGAAGCAACCACAAGCGTCACAATAACAATCAACTACCCCCCGACAGCAAGCCTTACATCCCCCACACCAGGCACGACAACGAACCTGCACATGCCAAGCGGCCTCACGCTGCAGGCAACCGCGAGCGACTCGGACGGCGACGTCACAAAAGTGGAATTCTATGGCGGCACCACAAAACTCGGAGAAGACACCACAAGCCCATACAGCTTCACATGGACACCCGACACAGCAGGCACCTATACAGTTACTGCAAAAGCAACAGACAACCAAGGCGCCACAGGAACATCCACAGGAGCAACCGTAGAGGTGTACACGGCAGTGGCCGCAAATGCCGGACCTGACATCACCATCAACCCCGGAACCGCGACGAATGTCACGGGAAGCGCATCCGGCGGAAGCGGAGGCTGGTCATACTCGTGGACACTCCCCAACCCAAACAAGGCGGACTGCACAATCAACAGCGGGGCAAACTCGCAGACAGTGAACATCACATGCACCTCGCAAGGAGACCACTCCACGCTCAGGCTCAGGGCAACGGACAGCACGAGCGGCACGGACACCGATGACGCCACAATAAACGTCAACATCGCGCCAGCTTCTAGCATCACCAGCCCAGCGGCCAATTCAAACTTCATGCCGGGAAGCAACATCACGATACAGGCCAACGCCACGGATGGCGATGGCACAGTGTCGAAAGTTGAGTTCTACAACGGCGCCACATTGCTCGGAGAAGACACCACAAGCCCATACACATACACATGGAGCAGCGTGGCCGCAGGAACATACACGCTCACGGCAAAAGCAACAGACAACCTCGGCGCTACAACAACTTCCGCAGGAGTCAGCATAACAGTGAGCAACTCGGCCCCAGTAGTTGATGCACCGGCAGTGACAAGCAACAACTCATTCACCGCCCCGACAACGCTCACGATGAGCACGACGGCAACCGACAGCGATGGAAGCGTTGCAAGCGTGCAGTTCCTCAAGGACGGGACAGTGATAACCGGCACCGTGACAAAGAGCGGAAACACATACACGCAGACATTGGCAGGAGTGGCCACTGGCACTTACTCAATCACGGCAAGGGCAACGGACAACGCAGGGACAGTGACAGGCTCCGCAGCCACAAGCGTGACTGTTTATGCGCCACTCACCGTTTCCATAAAATATGGCGGAAGCGCAATCACGAGCAGGACAGTGAACAAAGGAGTGGCCAACACATTCACGGCGGAAGCAGCTGGCGGAAACGGCACTTACTCCGGCTGGGCGTGGGCAATAAAGCCCGGAACCACGAACAGCGCAAGCTGCAGCTTCGCAACCCCAAATGCGCAATCAACGGAAATAACCTGCACTTCCGAAGGCCAGACATCAACCATAAGGGCAAGCGTGCAGGACGGGAGAGGCATCACGGCAACGGCTGACGCGGCCATAACCGTCAACAACAGCCCATACGCAAACATAACCGCGCCAGTGTCCCCGAACAACGTGTTCACGACACAAGGCACAACAAGCATACCTATAACCGCGAGCGCGGGAGATGCCGATGACGACCTGAGCTCCGTGACATTCTACCACGACGAGATAATAGCGGCGAATATCATAGGCACGGACAGCACTAGCCCGTACAATGCCACATGGAGCGGCGTCGGGATAGGAACATACACAATAATCGCAAGGGCGGCAGACAGCCTCGGTGCAGTAGGGGATTCTGCGCCACAGCAAGTGATAGTGCGGTACCCGGCACTCACAGCCTCGGCAAACGGCCCTTACAGCGGCACCAAGGGAACGCAGACAGAGCTCACGAGCGGCGCGGGAGGGGGAACAGGAACAGCGTACAAGTACAGATGGGTATCGAGCGACGCAAGCTGCGACTTCGCGAACGGCGAAGCGTTTTCCGCGCTTGCCGATGACTATGTCGAGTGCACCACGAAAGGCACAAAGGACCTCACGCTGACCGTGAGGGACAGCAGGTGCACAGCGACACAGGCGGCATGCGATTATGAAGAGTCCGCGAGCACGACAATAGCAGTCAATGACACGCCGACCCTCAGCATCACGAGCCCTGCCACGAACTCGGTGTTTACCACAGGCTCGACGATAACCATAGAGGCGACGGCATCAGACTCGGATGGCACAATACAGAAAGTGGAGTTCATATACGCTGGTACAGCGTTCAGCACTGACACAAGCGCGCCCTACAGCGCAACATGGACAGTGCCTTCGAGCACCGGCAGCTATGTGATAGCGGCACGGGCCACGGATGACAAGGGAGCGTTTGCCACCAAAAACATCACGATAATCGCCAACGCCCCGCCGAGCATTTCCATCACGAATCCCGCGGCAGGGGCCAGCTATAACACTCCTGCAAGCACCCTGCTTTCCGCGAACGCCTCCGATGGCGACGACGGTCTCTCGAAAGTCGAGTTCCTCGAAGGGGCAACGAGCATAGGGAAAAGCTGTGACACGGCTGCAGGAAGCGACTGCAGCGGAAGCCCCTACACATTCCAATGGAGCAACATCTCGCCAGGAAATCACACAATAAAGGCCGTGGCCACGGACAGCAGGGGCGCTAGCACGAACTCGGCAGAAGTGAGCTTCACCGTGACCAACGCCGCACCCACCGTTTCTGTCACCATTCCGGCGAACAACAGCATTTTCGACACGCCCGCAAGCATAACATTGACGGCCAGCGCATCTGACACGGACGGCATAGGCAAGGCGGAGTTCTACGATGGCGCCGCAAAGCTCGGCGACGGAACCCTGAAGTCTGGCACCACGGACATCTACGAGTACGCATGGGCACCGGGAGCAGGAGCATATGCAATAACGGCAAAAGCTTATGATAGCTGGGATTTGGCTGCGCAGTCATCCCCCGCAATCAACGTGACAATAAACCAGCCGCCAATCCCAACCCTTGCCGCAAGCGGCGCGCCGTTCGTGGCGCCAGCAGACATCACACTGACGGCAAATGCGAGCGACCCTGACACGGCAGGCAAAATAACGAAAATAGAGTTCTGGAACTACACCAACCCAAACAGCCCGCTGCTGCTCAGCACTTCAAACATTGACCCGCCAGCGCAGGCCGCGACCGCCATATATACGTGGCCAGGGCTTGCGGCAGGCACGTACACGACGAAGGCAAAGGCATATGACGACAAGGGCTCCTCGGCCATCTCATCCGAAGTGACTATGACAGTGGCGCCGACGCCTACATGCGCCATTTCCCCGGCAAACCCCACAATCACGCAAGGAGAAAACGCAACAGAAACCGTGACAACACAACACTTCAAAAACCCGCTCAGCCTCACTAACACAGACATAGCATGCAACGGAGCCGCACAAAAAAGCGTCACATGCAGCAGCGGAACATGCACAATAACATGCACAAACTATACCACAAGCGGAACAATAACCGCAACAACAACAGATAGTGGAAAAACAGTAACATGCACAGCAACAGCAACAGTAGTCGCGCAAAACCTCTGCACGAACAGCGGAACATGCACGCTGGCATCACAAGGATGCGCAGCAGGAACATTCAACAACACAGCAGACACATGCAACATCAGCGGCGGAACAATATGCTGCACACCAAACCTAACAGCAAACGCGGGAGCGGACAAAAGCACGGACAAGGACGTTTTCAAGACATTGACAGGCTCATACGGCGGCGGAATCACCCCGCATACAGTGCAATGGTCGGCGCCGGCAGTGGCCAACTGCGTATTCTTCTTCGGCAACACGCTCAATCCATGGGTGTCATGCAGCACCAACGGGAACAAGACAATAACCCTCACAGTAACAGACGACCGCGGAGTGAGCGCATCTGACGACATGGTGCTGAGCGTCAACGAGCCGCCGACAGCGAGCATAACCAGCCCCGCGGACGGCGCCAATCCCCAATTGCCCACCACGGTCACGATAACCGTGAGCGCCGGCGACGCCGACGGAACGGTGCAGGAAGTAAAAATATTCGACGGCGCCACGGAACTCCGGAGGCTCACCGCAGCACCATACACCTACTCGTGGGTCAATCCCACTACCGGAGCGCATTCCCTGACAGCCAAGGCCACTGATGACAAAGGAGCAACCACGACATCAGCGGCAATTAACATCACAATAAGGGCCGCCAACGTGGCGCCCTCGGCAAGTATAACCAGCCCGCAGGGCGGCGACTCATTCGCCACGCTCACGGCAACGACCCTTACCGCGAACGCCTCTGACAGCGACGGAACCGTCAGCAGCGTAAAGTTCTACGTGGGAGGCACAACGCTAATCGGCGAAGACACTTCAAGCCCGTATGATACCACATGGACGACGCCCACGACGCCCGGCACTTACAGCCTCACAGCAGTAGCGACAGACAACCAAGGGGCTACAACGACATCGGCCACAGTCAACATCAGCGTCACTAACAGGAGCCCGGAAGCGAGCATTACCTCGCCTGCAACCGGCACTATATATAACCCGCCAGTGAACATAACCCTCAATGCAACCGCAAGCGACCTTGACGGCACAGTGTCAAAAGTGGAATTCTACAATGGCGACACAAAACTCGGAGAAGACACCACAAGCCCATACGCATACACGTGGAACAGCGTGGCCGCAGGAACATACACGCTCACGGCAAAAGCCACTGACAACCTCGGCGCGCAAACGGTTTCCACGGCCATAAGCGTGACTGTGAACCAGCCACCGGCAATCAGCATCACCAGCCCGGCAGACGGCGACACAGCAGTGGCCCCTGCAGACATAGGAATTTCAGCCGACGCAAGCGACACTGACGGCACCATAAGCAGCATAGACTTCTACAACTACACGGCCCTCATCGGGAGCGCGAGCATACCGGCAAACCACAGCAGCGTCACAGGCACATTCACATGGAGCAGCATAGCTCCCGGCACTTACTCCCTTACAGCAGTGGCGAAGGACAACCACGACGCGCAAACGACTTCCGCCGCGGCAACCATAACAGTGACGCCGACGCCTACATGCGCCATTTCCCCGGCAAACCCCACAATCACAGAAGGAGAAAACGGAATCGAAACCGTGACAACACAACACTTTGCAAACCCGCTCAACCTCACAAACGCGGACATAGCATGCAACGGAGCAGCACAAAAAAGCGTCACATGCAGCAGCGGAACATGCACAATAACATGCACAAACTACACCACAAGCGGAACAATAACAGCAACAACAACAGATAGTGGAAAAACAGTCACATGCAAGGCAACGGCAACAGTGGTATCACAAGACCTGTGCGGAAACAGCGGAACATGCACACCAGCATCACAAGGATGCGCAACAGGAACATTCAACAACACAGCAGACACATGCAACATCGCCGGCGGAACAATATGCTGCACGCCAAACCTCGCAGCAAACGCGGGAGCGGACAAAAGCACGGACACCGACACGCTCGTGCAACTTACTGGCACGCACAGCGGCGGCATTTCACCCTACACGGTTGAATGGTCAGCGCCGACACCGGCGAACTGCATATTCACAGCGCCGAACTCCACCACCACAATGATAGCATGCAGCACCAACGGGGACAAAACAATAACCTTCACGGCGACAGACGACCGCGGAATAAGCGCACCTGATGACATGGTGCTTTCAGTGAACTCGCCGCCCGTGATAAGCATAACCGGCCCGGCAAGCGGGACATCAGTTCAGTCACCCGCGCCCATAACCATAACCGTTTCCGCCACTGACAATGACGGCTCCATCGCAAAGGTGGAGATACTCGACGGCGCATCCGTCATTGCAACCCTGACAGCAACGCCATTCACATACACATGGACCGATGCGTCTGTAGGCCAGCACTCGCTCTCGGCGCGCGCGACAGACAACAGCGGCGCCGCCACGACCTCCGCGCCAGTGGAAGTGACAGTCACGCCGCCCAATGTACCGCCGAGCATAACACTGGCTTTGCCAGCGAATGGCAGCAGCTTCAAGGCCGGAAGCAATGTGACGATTGCCGCTTCCGCTTCAGACAGCGACGGAAGCGTCGCAAACGTGCAGTTCTTCGACGGCGCAACAGCCATAGGCACGGACGACTCTGCGCCATACTCCGTCACATGGATTGCCTCCGGACTCGGCCAGCACAGCATTACCGCCATGGCAACGGACAACCAGGGCGCGAGCACGACAACGGCGCCTGTCTCGATAACTGTCACGCCGGCAAACAGGCTCCCTAATGTTTCCCTCACGCAACCACCTGACGGCGCAGTTTACCCCTCGGCGCCGGCCAGCTTCACGGCCACGGCAGAGGCAAGCGACCCAGACGGCACCATTGCGAAAGTGGAATTCTTCCTCAACGGCACGCTCGTGCCGGGAACGGTCACGCAAAGCGGCAGCGCTTACAGCATTGAGGTCAGCAGCCTCACGCAAGGGGCATACGCGCTCGTGGCAAAGGCCACGGACGACGACGGCGCCGCAGGCAGCTCGAGCCCAGTGAGCATCTACGTGAACGTGCCGCCCACATCCGCAAAGAATAACATCGTGAGCGCGAAGATTTCGGCGGACAAGGATGAGTACACCATAGACCCCGCTGACCCGGCCAAGGCAATAACCCTCACAATCACGGCCACATGGCTCAAGGGCACGCCGCCAGCAGGAATAGCTTTCTCGGTGACGCAGACAAAGGACGGCCTCGAAACCACGGGCGTGCCAAGCGGAGGAAGCATAACCCTCACAGGCGCTCCGGCATCAGGCTCGGCACAAGCAACCGTGCAACTCGCCGACCTCGAGCCCGGCGCGTACACGTTCACAGCAATCATAGATGGCCAGCCCGGAGAAACAGACCTCGCGGACAACAGCGACAACGTAACCGTCACCGTCAACGGCGAGAGGAAAGCGGCAGTGCCGGAACTGCCAGAAATACTTGCCTTCCTCGCGGCCCTGGCAGTGATGGGCATACTGATGAGGGCAAAGTGAGGAACGGCAGAATTCTACATAAAAAAAAAAGATTAATATACCACCTCGCACTTACTCTTTTCATGAAGTTCAAGGCAATTGCAGTACTGCTTGCCCTTTCAGTGCTCCTGCTCAGCGGATGCAGCGGGCTATTTCCCGCCAAGCCGACACAAAACGATGGCATATGCGATGCGACGGCAGGCGAAAACGTGGAAAACTCACCAGACGACTGCGTCCCGGCAGGCGAGAACAGGCAACTCGGAAAAGCAGGACTGCCAGTAGACCCACCGGCAGACCAAGTTTCAGTTGCTGACATGGAAATCTACGTTAAAGATCAAACAGGAAATCCGGTTGAGGGGGCGACTGTATTCATATACAGGCCTTACATTTTTGGCACCGACCCGAACAACAAATGGGCAGGAATAACCGGAACTAAGCATGGAGAGATTAAAACTGACGCTGCAGGAAAAGTCGGACGACCTATCTATTTAACTATAGACGTAAAGTTCGCATTCGTCGCAACCAAAAATGGACAATCCAGCGGAGTGGAAAAAACCACGGTAGGCGGAAAAAACATAGTAAACATCATTCTTGAACTCCGAAAACCAGTGAAGAACCCCTGGGCCTTCTTCGATTTCGAGGGCGCGAAGCCTTTCACGGCCACGAACAATAGCAGCATTACCGCGGTTGTTGGAGGAAAGGCCGGCACGGCTTATGATGACAAGCTGAAATCCAATGTTGCCGAGTTCATGCAGAAGGGCATCAGCAATAACGACAAGCTCACCATAAAGGACGCGGCACTCGAAAACTACGTCAAGAAATTAAGGGATTATAATGCAATTTATCAGAACCGAGGATACACCATAACCATGTGGGTGAACCCGAAAAGGACAACAACCAACCAGAGCATAATAGCGTTCACCAACGACGAAGGGCCAGAAAAGAAACTGTCACAGCAGCTCAGGATAAGCAACGGCGTATTCCAGCACTACACATTTGACACAGCCCCAAAAACAGTCACAGGAACAACCAAAATAGCTCCAGAAACATGGTACTTCGTCGCAATAACAGCAGGCCAAAACAAAACCCCAAGTCTATCCGGAACAACCACGGGCCAAGCAAGGCTATTCGTGAACGGACAGGAAGACGGAACACCGGTAACACTCGGCAAGCTATGGGATGAAGGCTACACCTATGAAGTAGCTGCAAAAACAGCGCTAGGATACGACAGCCTCTATGGGACGATAGACAATCTGAGGATATACAATGAGGAACTCACACCACAAGAAATAGCCGGGATATACAGAAGTGAAATTGTTAATGATGGAATAGAGGGAGCATTGCACACCCAGAGCGTCAGTGTGAGTGGCGTGGAAATCAGCAATCGTATGTCGTTCAGGGAAAGCCTCGACCCATCGGCACCCGGCGGCATAATGTACTATGGGTTGGATGGCGTCAAGCACAAAATCCCGTTTTACCTTAAGCTGGTCTTTACGGCGAGCGGCACTTTCCTGTATGATGGGGAGACTATACATTACGAGGTCAGCAATGACGGCTCCAGCGTTACTTTCAGGAAAAACGACAGCACGGGAACCTTTATTGGAAGGGTGGCCAATGATTCGGAAATCCGCCTGCCGGGAGCAAGCGGCAGGACAAACGAATACAGGGTTTTCATCACGCCATCGTCCAAAAAGGTGTGGCTGCTGCTCGCGGCGGGAACCCTTAACCCTGATGAAGACGGCAAAATCCAAAGAGACGATGTGAGAAATTGGAACAGCATAATATTCAGGCAAACAGCCATAATAAATAGGCCGCAGCCAATACAAATAAAAGAATATTATAACCCGAAAGACACTGACTTCGCAACTGGCAGTGAATACACGAGCAGTTCCAGCGAATTCGTTGCCCAGTTCTCAATAACCTACGTAGGTGGCCCGAATGGATTCACAGAAGTGTGGGTGGACATCCATGACAGGCACAACCCGAGAAACCCGTAGCAAATATGGTTAGCCTGCAAACTCCAAGAATGGCCGTTGTGAAGCTTTGTGAACTGCCAGCCACTGAAGCAGCTGGCGCCCCTTGTAACGGCGGGCCGCTACAATTGCATGACTTTTTGCTTCGTCGAACCGCATTGCCAGACAAAATGGTAGCGGGCGATTCTCTTGCAATGGCCGAGTTCTGGCCCATGAAACTATTTGGAATGCGCCCGTTTATAAGCCCTATGAGGCAGTCCATTGCCAGTGGCAAGGCCCAAAACCACCAAAAAAATAGTGGATTCATCAGCGGCCCAAAGCAATCGGATTCCCCTCAGCAACCCTTTTAAATGTTTATCAATAGTACTATTTAGCCCATAAAACGGTAAATAACGTGTTTTTGGCATTTATTTTGGTGTATTTGGAGGTGTAGGAAATGGCAGTCAAGCCGCATATTAACCTGGTATTCATAGGGCACGTCGACAACGGCAAGTCAACTACAGTAGGAAGGCTCCTGTATGACACCGGAGCGCTCTCCGAGCAGGATTACAGGAAGCTCAAGGCCGAAGCCGATGCCAAGGGCAAGGGCACTTTCGCATTCGCATACGCAATGGACAACCTCAAGGAAGAGAGGGAAAGGGGCGTCACTATAGATGTCGCCTACAAGAAGTTCATGGGCCAGAAGAACAACTTCACGATAATTGACGCCCCTGGGCACAGGGACTTCGTAAAGAACATGATAACAGGCACGTCACAGGCCGATGCCGCAGTCCTCGTGGTGGCGGCAAAAGCGGACGCTGGCGTCATAATAACCGAGCAGCCGCAGGTCAAGGAGCACGCATTCCTCGCAAAAGTGCTCGGCCTCAACCAGCTCATTGTCGCGGTAAACAAGATGGACGAGGTAAAGTATGAGGAAGCGAAGTTCAAGGGAATCGTTGACACGATGAAGAAGCTCCTCAGCGGGATAGGGTACAAGGACGAGCAGGTCAAGTACATACCGATATCCGCATGGGAAGGCGAGAACGTGGCGAAGACATCAGGAAAGATGGCATGGAATAAGGGCCCCACGCTCGTGCAGGCACTTGATGAGCTCAAGGCACCGGAAATGCCCACGGACAAGCCGCTCAGGCTCCCGATACAGGACGTTTACAACATAAAAGGAGTAGGATGCGTGCCGGTAGGCAGGGTCGAGACCGGGATATTGAAGCCGGGCGACAAGATAGTGGTGATGCCTTCAGGCAAGACAGGAGAAGTCAAGACCGTCGAGGCGCACCACGAGCAGCTGCCGCAGGCAGTGCCGGGCGACAATGTAGGATTCAACGTGCGCGGCCTCGAGAAGAAGGACATCAACAGGGGCGACGTAGTCGGCCATGTCAACAATCCCCCAACGGTTGCGAAGGACTTCACTGCGCAAATAGTCGTGCTCTCGCACCCGACAGCGATACCCGTAGGGTACACGCCGGTGTTCCACATGCACACCGCGCAACTCAGCTGCACGCTCACGGAAATACAGAAGTCGCTTGACCCCAAGACGGGACAGGTGAAAGAGGAGAACCCCAAGTTCCTCAAGACAGGCGACGCGGCAATAGTCAAGATAACGCCGCTCAAGCCCCTCTGCGTAGAGGAATACAAGAAGTTCCCCCAGCTCGGAAGGTTCGCAATCAGGGACATGGGCCAGACGGTTGCGGCAGGGATAATACTCTCCGTGACGCCTAAGTAGTGATTCCAAGAAAGCCGGGATTGCCCGGCCACATTTTACCATTATATAGCAAAGAACAAAGACAAGTCATTTGCTACCTTGTCCACTTCGTGGACGAGGCCTCGCCCCAAAAGGGGCAAGGTCTATCAGACGACCGTAAAATGTTCAAAAAATAATGTCGTCTGATATAGCAAGCAATACAACAGTAAGCTTGGTTTGAAGCACTGCCTTTCCGCGAATGCGGAACAGGACAACTCTCCAAACCGCGAGCGTGATTGGCATGCAGAAGGCAAGGATAAAGCTCACATCCCCGGATTACGCCAGGCTTACGGACATCTGCGCGAAAATACAGGACGTGGCCGTCCGCACGGGCGCAAAGCACTCCGGCACAATACCGCTCCCCACAAGGAAGCTCGTGGTGCCCACGAGGAAAAGCCCCGCAGGCGGAGGCACTGAAAGCTACGAGCACTGGCAGATGCGCGTCCACAAACGCATAATAGACATACAGGCGGACGAAACCACGCTGCGAAGGATAATGCGCGTCGAAATACCGGAAAACGTGCACGTGGAAATAGAGCTAAAGGACGCGAAGTGAAGCGCGGGATTTTTTGGCAAAACTTATTTTCAAGAGACTGCAAACCGATTAAAGCGCATTCCACACAACACCCTTATGAAATTCTCATTCCTCAAGGACGTCGCCATTGCCGACATAGCTTTCCGCGCAGAAGGGAAGACAAAAGAGGAGCTTTTTGCCAACTGCGCCATGGCGCTGACCTCCGCGATGGCAGACACCCGAAAAATGGGGGCCCAGGAAAAGAGGAAAATAAGCATTGCCGGGAAGGATGACAACGAGCTGCTGTACAGCTTCCTCAGCGAACTCGTCTACATAAAAGACGTGGACGGGCTGCTGTTCAAGGACTTTAAAATAAGTCTTGCCGAAGGCGGGCTTGACGCGGAATGCGGCGGCGACAAGCTCGAAAGCATAGGCAGGGAAAACCTGAACAACGACGTGAAGGCAATAACGATGTATTTGTTCGGGATAAAAAAGGGGAAGGGGAAGTTTGCGGCAACCGTAGTGGTCGACATATAAGTATATAAATAGGTTACACTTATATAATTAGGTGATGCGATGGGCACCATAACCATGAGTTTTGAGGAGAAGGATGAAGAAAGGTTGAGGAGACTGGCGCACGAAAAATATGGCAGCAGGAAAGGGTCGCTCTCAAAGGTCGTCCTTGAAGGCATAACCAAACTCGAGGGAGAGTCGGTCAAAGAGAGGGCAAGGCAGAACCTTCTCAAAAAGCTACGAACAGGATTTGACATGGGCAAAATACTTTATAAAACGAGGGCGGAATTGCATGAACGATGAGTTCCTCGTCGACTCTAACATACTAGTATATGCCTTTGATGCTTCGGAAAGTGGCAAATACACCACGGCAGCCGCTTTCCTGGAAAACGCGGTCAAGCTCAGAACTGGCTTCTTGAGCGTGCAGAACCTGTCCGAATTCCACACAGCGGTCACGACAAAGATTGAAAAAAAACTGAACAAGGAGGAATCACTTGCAACGGTCAGGGGCTTTGCCGAAAGTTTCGGCATAATAAAATATGACGAAAAGACAATTTTTGAGGCCGTGAACCTCGAACTCCTCTACAAAATACCATATTGGGATGCACTGATAGCAGCAACAATGATTGAGAACAATATCAAAGTCATTTACACCGAAAACGAGAAGGGTTTCAGGAGAATCCCGTGGCTGAAGGTAATCAACCCGCTGAAGTGACCGGGCAGAAACAAGAAAAGGGGAATTCTGTGGCGATAAAACTCCAGAGCACCAGCATGAGGGTAGAGCCCGTATCAAAGAACATCTGGGAAATACCCGCGACAGAGAAGAAGGGCATGAACGTGCCCGCGAGAATTTATGCCACGGAGAACCTCCTGCACGGAATGGACTCGGCGGTGTTCGAGCAAATCACGAATGTCGCCTGCATGCCGGGAATCGTCAAATACGCACTGGCCATGCCTGATGCCCACAGCGGCTACGGGAGCCCGGTTGGAGGGGTTGCCGCGTTCGACCCCGAAACCGGCGTGATAAGCCCCGGCGTGATAGGCTTTGACATCCTGTGCGGGATGCGCCTGATAAAAACAAACCTCAACTACAAGGAAGTGAAGCCGAAGATAAAGCAGCTAGTGAACGAGCTGTTCGAAACCGTGCCTGCCGGCGTCGGGGTGAAAGGAAGCATCAGGCTGCAGAGGAAAGAGGTCATCGAGGTCATGGAAAACGGCGCAAAGTGGTGCCATGAGAACGGCTATGCATGGAAGCAGGACCTTGAGCGCATAGAAGAGAAAGGATGCCTCAAGGGCGCCGATGCGAGGAATGTTTCAGACAAGGCGATAGGCAGGAGCATGAACCAGCTCGGCACACTCGGATCGGGCAACCATTACCTCGAAGTGCAGGTCATACACGCCAGCGAAATATACAACAGCGAAATAGCCAACAAGTTCGGCGTGTTCGACGATGGGCAGGCAATGATAATGATACACTGCGGGTCACGCGGCACGGGACACCAGATTGCAACTGATTACATGCAGAGCTTCGGCCCGGCAATGGAAAAATACGGGCTGAAAGTCAAGGATCGGGAGCTTGCGTGCGCACCTTTCAGCAGCGAGGAAGGAAGGAAATACTATTCCGCAATGGCGTGCGCCGCAAACAACGCATTCGCAAACAGGCAGGTGATTACACACAACGTGAGGAAGGCTTTCGGGAAAGTATTCGGCAAAAGCCCGGAGGACATGGAAATGGACCTGATTTATGATGTCGCGCACAACATAGCAAAAGTCGAAAGGCACAATGTTGACGGCATGATGAAGGACTTAGTGGTGCACAGGAAAGGCAGCACGCGCAGCTTCGGACCGGAAAGCGAGGAGCTGGCGCCAGTTTTCAGGAAGACAGGCCAGCCGGTGATTGTGGGCGGAAGCATGGAGACAGGGAGCTATGTCTGCGCCGGAACCGAGAAGGCGATGCTTGAAACGTTCGGGAGCACTATGCACGGCTCCGGCAGGACAATGTCGCGCACGAAGGCGAAAGAACTCGTGAAGGGAGAGAAGCTTCAGCGCGATATGGAAGAACGCGGAATTTACGTGAAAAGCGCATCGTATGCGGGCCTTGCCGAGGAAGCGGGCATCGCATATAAGGACATAAGCGAAGTGGTGCGCACTATGGATGAAATCGGGATTTCCAAAAAAGTATTTTCGTTAAAGCCCATTGGAAATGTAAAAGGATGATGAGGAACCGGCAAACCAAATGGCCTTGGCCGGTTAAACCCATTTCCAGTGAATTGGACCAGGCATATGCAACAAAACATTTGAAATTCTAATAATATATTAGTATTTCTAATAAATTTTTAGATTATCACTAAAAATAGCTGAAAATTCGTCAATCGCCTAATAATATTAATAAC
>JACQPB010000033.1 GCA_016202305.1 Candidatus Iainarchaeum sp.
AGATGATACTTTACATCATATACACAATGATTTGCCGCTTCCACCATGCAAACTTATTCCAGCAAAAAGCACAAGAACATTTCATTCAGGCGGTCCCCGCCGCAGAGACGGCGGGGTATTCGAGATTCCAATAAATGAAAGCGTTATAATCGAGGCGAACGGGTTCAGGAAAGAGAACAAGCGCCTGAAAATGCCCTACATCGACTGCCTCGGCTATGCGATTGCCAGGTCCAGGGGGATAAAGTTCCTCACCGGAGACAACGCATTCAAGGGCCTCGAAAACGTCGAATTCGTGAAGTGACCAACCCAAAACGCCGGAAGCGCGCAGAACCAACAAATAAAAACAACAAAAACCCTATATTTGCGATGCCGGAAATAAGAGAACTCTGCGACAGGATAGAGGCAAAGATAGCGCAGATAAGGGAAAAGGCCAGCGCAAGGAAATGGGCAGGCTACTCCCGCCACGGCTTCGTTGCCAACCTCGAGGCCATAATACCTGAAATGCAGGAACTCCACTCGCTGTTCCAGATATCGCGCAACGAGATAGAGAAGAGGCTCGAGCCAACGAGGCCTGAGCTTGGAGAGCACCTCAAGGAGCTCAACATGCTGATAACGGTGCTGAAAAGGAACCGCGAAATGGAGGAAGCGAGGATAGGCAAGATGCGCGAGCAGGGAATAAATGCGCTCGCGGAAAGCGTCACGGTGCCGGACCTGTACAGCGACCTGGAGCAGAAAGTGCTCTCCACCCTGCTCAAAAGCATGTACATGGCGGAAAGGATGCGGGTATTCGACAGGAGAAGGCAGAACCCGGCGCAGTCAAAGGGCGCGCAGCGCACCATATTCGAGCTGCTTGAAAAGAAAGAGAGGGAGATTGATGACCTGCGCCAGAAATACGAGGAAACGAGGAACAAGACTTTCCTCGGCCTGCTGGAGAAAGAGAATTCCATACAGGTGGAGAACGAGCTGAACCAGCTAGGCAGGAGCCTAGAGGGAAGGACGGCAATCACGAAAAAAATGTTCGAGTCGACGAAAGAGGCATTCGAGAGTCTCCAGAGGCAGATGCAGGAGATAGAGGAGCGCGTCTCCTCCATAGACGACACTGAATCCCAGATAACCGGCAAGACATTCGAGCTGATAACGATGCTGAAGAAAGAGCGCGACTACGCGAAGAAAATACTGATAGAAATAGAGCATGACACGATACAGCTCAGGAACAATTACTCCAAGGAGCTGCTCGCCCTGCAGGAGGAAAAGGCCTCACTGCGCGCATCGCTGGAGGAAAAGTACGGCAAGGAAGCGCAGGAGCTCAAGCGTGAGCTGTGGCACAGGAACGAGAACCTCAAGCACCTGCACGAATCCCTGTCCGCGCGGGAAAAGAAGCTCTCCGAGCTGGAGGAAGAGAACCACAGGCTCAGGCTGGTGAACAAGACGCTGGCAAAGCACGAGAAAGTTAAGAAGGCGTTCAAGGGCAACCGGAGAAAAAATGGTGGCGACAGGCCCTGAAAAACAACCGTTTCGGCGGTTGGGAGCGACGGCTATCTCGGCTTGGGCCGAGATAGGCCATATAATGAAGGATTACTATGAAAAACCGGCGATTTGCTGAAGCCCGCGAAGAATACAAAAAAACCGGAAGACTATGCTCCTTGAATACCCCGGATAAGCTGTTTTTTCACTCCACTCGAAAACATTTAATATACGTTGCGGCTTATTGCTTGGCATGTACGACAGGTATGACTCCCCTCACCCGGAAGAAGAGGACGATTCAGGCGCTTACGAGGAAAGCGCCATGGACAGGGCCTCTGAAATAGGGAGCTCGGCAACGGACTTCCTCAAGGAAAACTGGAAGAAGCTGCTCGCACTCCTCATCCTCGCCGGCGCAGCCTACGCGGCATACGACTACTTCGTCGGCAGCGTGAAAGCGGTTTCATTCGAAGTCATGGACACGGAGGGCGGCGCCATCAGCGGCACTGTGAGGATATCGGCGCCTTCCGGCCAGGAGATAAATACGGTGAACAGCGGGGAGGAGCTTAAGCTGAAGGCGGGCGAATACGACATTGACGTCCAGGCCAAAGGATACAAGACAGTCACGGGCAAAAGCATAAAAGTCGCGGACGACGGCAGTGTGAGCATCACGCTTGAGGCCGACAAGGACCTCGAGATTGGCGGAGAGTTCCCGCAAAGCTTCGCCACGGGTGAAGAGAAGGCAATGCAGATAATCGTCACCAACAAAGGCCGGGCCACCGAAGCCGAACTGCTGCTCGAAGGCGACGCCAAGGAATCCCTGGAACTCGGATACCCTAAACCGCTCGACCTCGCGCCCGGAGAAAACATGGTTCAGGCTACCCTCAAGGCAAAGGACAGCCCGCCGGAAAAGTCGATAGGGAAAGACAGGACAGGGACAATAAGGATAGCCGGCCTCGGCGGCTCGCGCGCAAAAATAACCGGCAAGTTCACGCTCGTGAAATTCGACCGGAAAAAAATCAGCGTCACGTTCAACGGCTCCGAAAGCAGGGCTGAAATGAACACCATAAAAGCCGGGGCGAGCCCCGATGACAACAGGAAAACGATAAGGGTGAGGAACGACAATGAAATAGAGGTAAACGACATACAGGCGAGCATCAACATCACTTCCACGGAGTTCAGCAGGAAAGAGGACGTCGTGAAATGGTTCGAATTCGTGCCATCAAACATTTTCAATGCGCAGGCAAGGAGCGAGGCCTCCATTACCGTGCTGCCCCACATACCCGCAGGAATAGCGTTCCCTGCCGGAAAGGAAACAGAAACAATAGCCGGAATAGTTGAGGTGAAGTCCGCCCTCTTCAGCAGGACATTCCAGCTCAGCATGGAGTTGGCGAAGCTCAAGTCCGGAATAGAAGTATCGGGGCTTGCGGATACGCTAACAGCGGCCAAGGACAAGGACGCGTACAGGGTGCAGACAGGCATCCTGCAGATAAGGAACAGGGGCGAAGTGCTGCTGACGCAGGTGACGCCGAGGGCGGCATGCGACTCTAAAGGCACGGTGTGGCTGAAGCTCGTAGACACGGGCTATGGAACGGATGGATTCACGATGGAGAAAAACTCCGATGCACAGCAGATACCTTACACCATAAGCGTGCCCCCCGAAACGCCCGCGCAGACGATAACCCACTGCAGCCTCGGAGTCCTGTACAAGGCAAACGGCATACAGCAGGCCCCCTACACCAAGACAATCACCATAATAACGTCCTGAGCCAAAATGGCCCCCACAGACAAACTATGCGGCCTATGTGGCCAATGACCAGTGGAGCGCAAGTAGCAGGATATTCAGCCATTAATGGATTGGCCAAAAATAAAATGCCGGCAGCAAGTCAAAATCCCAGACGCCGTATTTTTAAGACTTTCCGAAATCTATTGTTGCATGAGAAGGGATTCACTTCCGGACCCGAATACCTCTTTTTTCTAGAAACATCAGTTTAACAGAAAATCTGCCACTTATCCGTTTCCATTCATCACATGCGGAGGAGCTTGCATGAACGTCGGATTCATAGGGTGTGGGAGGATGGGCGGCGCTCTCATAAAATCCCTCGTCTCCAGGGGCTTTTCCCCGAAAAGCATAGCATGCCACGACATTGACCGCGCGAACCTCGAAAAGGCCGCCAGCCTCGGCGCAATCCCCGTGAAATCCGCGGTGGAAGTGGTGAGGGCCAGCAACATTGTCTTCATCTGCGTGAAACCGAAGGACATGGAAAAAACACTCTCGGAAATCAGCACATTGGTCAAGGAGCAGGTGATAGTGTCCATCGCTGCCGGGAAAAAAATCGGGTTCCTCAAGAAGCGCCTAGGGGAAAGGAAGATAGTGAGGCTCATGCCCAACATAGCGGCCCTCGCGGGCGAATCCATGAACGTGTTCTGCGCGGAAAACCTCGAAACAGGGGAAAAAGAGGAAGTGTCAATACTGCTCGGCCTGTGCGGGCCGACAATCGAGATGGACGAAAGGCACTTCGATTCCGTGACGGCCATAAGCGGAAGCGGCCCGGCGTTCGTCGCGCTGTTCGCGGAAGCGCTCGCGCAGGCAGGGGAAAAGGCAGGCCTCGAGAAAGGCAATGCCATGGAACTCGCAAAACAGACAATCCTGGGCACGGCAAAACTGCTGAAAGGCATGGAAATGGAGCCAATGGAAGTTGTGGCAATGGTCTCCTCCCCTGGAGGAACCACGGTGGAAGGAATCAAAGCGCTTGAGCAGCACGGCTTCCGGCAAGCAATAACGGCCGCGGTCGAGGCCGCGAGGAAAAGGTCCGAGGAGATGGGCAAAAATGGCTAAAAAACCATTCAGGAGAATCGTGGTGAAGATAGGCACCAGCTCCCTCATGAAGGACAACTCTGTGAACAGGCAGGCCATGACATCCCTCGCGCGCGAGCTCTCAGAGCTGCGCTCGGAAGGGAGGGAAATCATACTCGTCACTAGCGGGGCGATAGGCTTCGGGATGGAAAAAATGGGGAGAGGCTTCCCGGAAGACCCGGTCATGCGGCAGGCCATGGCAGCGATAGGCCAGAGCAGACTCATGCACGAGTACGAAAACGCTTTCAGGAAGCACGGGCAGGTGATTGCACAGGTGCTGCCGATACACCAGAACTTCCTCGACAGGAAACTTTTCATGCCGCTCAAGGAAACGGTGGAAAAACTGATTCAGCTCGGCGCGATACCCATAATAAACGAAAACGACGCGGTTTCAGTGGAGGAAATCACGGGCAAGGCATTCTCCGACAACGACGCGCTGGCGGCCCTCGTGGCCACAGGCTTCAGTGCAGACCTACTCGTGATGCTCACGGACGTGGACGGAATATACACGGACAACCCTAAAACCTGCGGCAACACGAAAAAAATCGACGGAATCGGGCAGTTGCTGTCAGAGCCCATAAACATCGGGAAAAAATCGGAACACGGCAGAGGAGGAATGGCGTCAAAGATATCTGCGGTGAAAAAGGCCGTGGCAGCAGGATGCAGCACTGCCGTGTGTGTAACAAGGGAAGGCGCAGTGCTCGACGCGGCAAAAGGGAAATGCACAGGCTCGTTCTTCGGGGTGGAAAATTGAGCGAGGACGCGCACAGGAAGGCGGCCCTCGCAAAAGAAGCGTCTTACCGCATGGCATTGGCGGCCGCACGGCAGACGTCCGGGGCGCTCGCTGCAATCGCTCGCGGCCTGCACAGGAAGAAGAGGCTGCTTATGCGGGAAAACCGCAGGGACATGGAAAACGCGGCGCGCAGCGGAGCCGCACATGCATCGCTCGGTCGCCTAGAGCTCTCGGATGAAAAATTCTCGGAAATAATACATGAAGTGCGGGCGGTGAAAGCCCAGAAGGGCGCTGCTGGCACAATAACCTCAAGGACCATACTCGACAGCGGCCTCGAGCTTGAAAAGGTGGCTGTCCCGCTCGGAGTCGTGCTCGCGGTGTTCGAATCCCGCCCTGACGCGCTCGTGCAGATAAGCGCTCTTGCAATAAAAACCGGGAACGCGGCCATCCTCAAAGGGGGAAAAGAGGCAAGGAACACCAATCTGGCACTTGCGCGAATAATCAGGGCAGCGCTCATGGAATCCGGGCTGCCGAAGGATGCGATACAGCTCATCGAATCCAGGGAAACGCTCCAAAATCTCCTGAAAATGGACAGCCACATTGACATGGTCATACCGCGCGGCGGCAGCAGCCTTGTGAAGTACATACAGGAAAACTCCAGGATACCGGTGCTCGCGCACGCAAGCGGGGTGTGCCATGAATACGTCGACGCGCACGCCGACATCGGAAAGGCCGTGAAGGTATGCGTTGACGCAAAGTGCAACTACCCCGCGGCATGCAACTCAATGGAAACGCTGCTGGCGCACAGAAAAATCGCGGGAAAATTCCTCCCGCTTTACGCAAAAACGCTCGGAGGAAAAGTTGAGCTGCGCGCTGACAGGGAGGCGCTTAAAATACTGCGTGCGTACGGATTCGAGGCAAGAAAGGCACGCGAATCCGACTGGGGAACTGAATACAATGCGCCAGTCCTCGCAGTCAAAACAGTCGGCAGCACCGAGGAAGCAATAAGGCACATCAACGCATTCGGCTCAAGGCACACGGACGGCATAATCACGGAAAAAAAGAGCGAGGCGGAAAAGTTCCTGCAGGGCGTCGACTCCGCAGGCGTCTACTGGAATGCCTCAACGCGCTTCGCGGACGGCTACAGGTACGGCAAGGGCGCAGAGGTCGGCATATCGACAGGAAAAATACATGCCCGCGGCCCGAGCGGGGAGGAAGCGCTCCTCACATACAAATACATCCTGAAGGGCGATGGCCATGCAGTGGCGGATTATATGGGAAAGAACGCAAGGAAGTTCCTGCACAGGAAAGTGAGGGTTTCGCGGAACGGGTGAAACGCGGATTGGCCATCTGCGCAAACCAGTAAGCGGCCCCTAGAGCCTGGCAATTGCATATTCAAAGAAGATTACTGTAAACCAGACAATCAGGCCAAAATCGCTCAGCAGACCCGGAAAAAGAACGACTCCGCCCATATTGGAAACAGCTATCAGGCAGTAGGTGACCCCCGCGATTATAAAAGGCGTGGAAAGGGCCACAATCTTACCTCAGAAAAACAGGCTTGCGGCTATTATTGCGGCCCAGCCCTGCACGAGAACTATCGGGAGAAAGTGCCTTTTCAGCGCAGGAGTGGATTCCACGAATGACACCACGGCAATCCTGCTCAGGTAAAACAACAACAGCCCTGACCCTGTCAGAAAAACGGCCCCTGAAACTGAGCTAAAATCCGCGAGAAGCAGCGCATACGGCATTATCAGCACCATCCCGAGGAGCAGCCTCTTCCCTTCCATTATGAAATAGACGAATGCCGCAAGCATGAAAAACCAGAGAAGATTGCCCAGAAAGAGCGAAAAAAGCCGCCCGAAATCCAGTGCAAGCAAATAAGCAAGAATTTCGAAGAACATGATAATATTGCATTGCGCGAAATATAACGGGATTTTACCTTAATATTAAGGTTTTTAACCCCGTAATGCCATTATAGGGCCGATAGCATGTTTTTGGCAAAACTCAAGCTCTACCACAATGATTGCCCCATAGTTAACCGCTGCGTGAAATTCCGCACTGACGTGGTTTCATACCCGGGGCACCACTACACAAACGGCGGCAAGGAATACGTGACGACTTTCTGCAAGTTCAGGGATGCGGAGGAGGAAACCCGCAAAAAATACCTGAAAGACCTGAAGGCTGACCCGCAATGCACGCGCCTCGATGTCTGGGGCACGAATTTCCTATACGAATACGACCTTGGAAAAGAAGGGGAGCATGTCATGCTCTACTACAAATACTCAATGACATTTGTCGAACCAACACTGAATTCGCAGGACGGACATGAATACTGGAGCGTTGCCGCAACCGACAAGGAAACAATCCACGATTTCTTCTCGCAGCTCAAGGCCCACATGGACACTGCAAAAATCGTTTATGTCAGGGAGGAAAACGACGTCGACTTTGCATTCCCCCTAGTAACGCAGAAGCTGTCGAAAACCCAGAAGAAGGTGCTAAAGCTCGCGCTTGAGAAAGGATACTACAACTTCCCCCGAAAATGCGACCTCAAGGACATCGCAAGGGCAAGCGGCACGAGCATTGCAACGGCGCAGGAGCACCTGCGCCGCGCGGAAGCGAAAATACTGAACCAGAGATTGGTGATTTGACAGGAAAGTGCGGCTAACCTGAAGAACACGCCACAAGCTTCGATTAACCAAAGATATATTATTATATAACTTTGATTGATTATAATATAAAGGCAACACAATGAGAATCCCCCTAAAGAACCAGCTCCGAGGCCAACAGGCCGCGCTCGCCCAGCTCCAGGATGAGGCACTGGACATTTTCTACTCTGTGGAGCCTGAAGCCGTGCTCCACGGGGGCACGGCAATATGGAGGTGCTATCAGGGCAAGAGGTTCTCGGAAGACCTTGACTTTTACGCCAGCGCTAACAAAGGCCTCAGGACTGCACTTGAAGGGGAGGCGGCAAAGCGCGGCCTCTCCGTTTCCAAGTTCAGGAAAACGCAGAACAGCGTTTATGCAAGGATTTCTGATGGCCGGACAGATGTGTCAGTGGAGGTTTCCCCCCTAAGAAAAAAAAACAGGGTTCTGGCGGCATTCGAAAAGGCGGATGGTTCGCACACTGACATTTACACACTTTCACCTGAAGACCTCATTGTTGAAAAGGCAAACGCATTTGCGGGAAGAAGGCTCATAAGGGACATCTATGATGTGTACTTCCTATCAGGAATAGCCAACCCCAGCGTGGTGAAAATGAAACTCCGCACAGCCATTGAAAAGCTGCCGCAGCCAGTGGACGAAAAAAACCTCAGGACGCTGATTTACGCTGGCGTCGTGCCATCATTCAATGAGATGGTTCAAGCCCTCGAATGGAGGTTGAGGCCATGAAGTATAATATAAAGGAATTCAGGGAGAGATTCGCTGGAAGGGGACACTTCACGGTCCAGGATGCGAAAAAATTCCTCAAGGAAAAGGGAGCAGGGGAAGGATACAGCAAACTCCTTCTCCACAACCTTGCACGGAGAGGGGAAATATTCAGGATAACCAAGGGAGCATACACTTTCACGAAGGGGACTTCGGCACTCAGCAGTGTTTTTTCCCCGTCATACCATGGCCTGCAGGAGGCACTCACCATACATAGAATATGGGGGCAGGGAACAAACCAAGTAATCATCACGCCGCGCAAGGTCAGGAGCGGGGAAAGGGAAATCATAGGCAGGAAGGTGATTGTCAGGAGAATCGGCAGGAAAATGTTCTTCGGCCACGAAATTGTGAATTATGGCGGAGAATGGTTAAGCGTCTCCGACCCGGAAAAAACCCTACTTGACTTCCTCTATTTCAGGGAGCCTCTTGACAGGGAAACGCAAAAAAAACTCCTGAAAATGACTGATGCCAAAACGCTTCGCAAGTACCTGAAACTCGCGCCGAAAACCACTAGGCAAATGGCACTGAAGGCCTTTCGGAACTTAGGGCTCGTTCGGAAATAACATTCACAGACTTTGGAACGGCATTGCTGGAAATCGCAGGATTCCAGCCAGAACCTGCCAATTAGCCTACCAAAATTAAAAGATTTATTTTTGCACGGGCCCTTAGTGAAAATGTAAGCCACAGGTGGGATTTGAACCCACGACCTGCCGATTACGAATCGGCGGCAAAAACCAGGCTATGCTTCTGTGGCAATAATTGCCTTTTTTGGAATTTACAACATTGGTGACCTCATTACTGGCGCGGATTTTCCTTTTAGGGCTTGACCTGAATTAATTTGCCGAAATTTGGAATGATTGCTAAGGGGGCAATTAAAGGTTTCCGGCAGCTTATTTATAGGTGAGCCCTTACGCCTATGAAATATGGCTTAACAGCCATTTTAATTCTTTGCCTACTAGATTCTTTCCATGGCTCAAAAACCCGAATTTGCTGACAGGCTGACCGCCTATTTGAAGGAAAAAGGCTTCGTTTACGGCCCCGAACCGGAGATTTACGGCGGCATTTCTGGCTTTTACTCCTATGGGCCGCTTGGAAAGAGGCTCAAGAACAACATCGAGGCCGTGATAAGGAAGCATTTCAACACGCAGGGCTTTTACGAGATGGAGTACCCGCTCGTGACGCCGGCGGTCGTCTGGAAGGCATCGGGGCACCTCGACGGGTTCAACGACCCCGTGATACTCACCGAAGACGGGAAGGAATCATACCGCGCGGACAAGCTGATAGAGGAAATGGCTGGCATCCAGGCAGACCACATGAAGGACGAGGAGCTTCTGCGCACTATAAAGGAGAAGAGCATAAAGGCGCCCACTGGAAAGAAGCTCGCGCAGAAAATCGAGAGGCACAGCCTCATGATGAAAACCACCATCGGCCTCAACACGGAAGCCTACAACAGGCCCGAAACGGCCACGACGACTTATCTGCCGTTCAGGAACTACCTTGAGTTCTTCCGCGACAAGCTCCCTTTCGGCGTTTTCCAGATTGGCAAGGCATTCAGGAACGAGATAAGCCCGAGGCAACACCTCGTCCGCTGCCGCGAATTCACGCAGGCGGAAAGCCAGACGTTCCTGTTCCCGGAGATGAAGCGCGGGTGGGAAAAGTTCGCCGAAGTGAAGAATGACAGGCTCCCATTCTGGACAGAGGAGATGCAAAAGAACGGCAAGGAGCCGCAGGAGGAAAGCCTTGCGCGCGCAATGGAGAGCAATATCCTGAAGAACAAGGCCTATGCATGGCACCTGAACCTGGCGTACAAGATGTTCCTGGGGTTCGGGATACCGAAGGAAAAGATAAGGCTCAGGCAGCACCACAGCGACGAAAAGGCATTCTACTCGGACGACACATGGGACATCGAAGTGAACCTCAAAAGCTTCGGATGGCTCGAAGTTTGCGGCATAAGCGACCGCACCAACTACGACCTGCAGCAGCACGCCAAGTTCAGCGGCCAGAAACTCGCGGCAAGGACGGCAGAAGGCAAGGAAGAGGTACCGCACGTCATCGAGATTGCATTCGGGGTTGACAGGCCCTTCTTCGCGCTACTCGACCTCGTGTATGACGAGAGGCAGGAGGACGAGCAGAGAACGCTCTTGAGGATTCCGGCACGGCTGGCGCCGGTGCAAGCAGGGGTGTTCCCGCTAGTGAAAAAGGACGGCCTCGCGGAAAAGGCCATGCAAATACACAAGGAGTTGCAGAAGAAACTACTGTGCGTGTACGACGAGGGCGGAAGCATAGGGAGAAGGTACAGCAGACAGGACGCCGTTGGCACGCCGTACTGCATCACGATTGATTATGACACCATGAAGGACGGCACGGTGACTCTGCGCGAGCGCGACACAATGAAGCAGGAGCGCGTGAAGGCTGCAGACTTGGAAAAAATCCTGGGGGCGAAGGCTGATGGAAACGATTGAAGAACTTCGCAAAAAGCTCATATCCTCCGCGAGGAGGAACGTGCAGGAAAAATACTCCGAAAAGGACGTGCACATAATCAAGGCAGTGAACATACTCGAAGACCTCGACCCGATAGCGAACCTGCTGATAGAGCAGCTGCGCGAATGGCACGCAGTGCACTTCCCTGAACTAAATGACCTCGTACATGACAACGACACATATGCAAAGCTCGTGGCCGAAATAGGCAACAGGGCAGGATTCACGGGCGGAAAAGCGGTCATGGAGATAGTGAAGGACGAGGCGCTCGCGGAAA
The DNA here is from genome assembly GCA_016202305.1 of Candidatus Iainarchaeum sp. Lineage (GTDB taxonomy): Archaea > Iainarchaeota > Iainarchaeia > Iainarchaeales > Iainarchaeaceae > UBA10205. The sequence continues at coordinate 11,233 of JACQPB010000033.1, forward strand.
AGATTGCAGGAGCCGTGAAAGGCTCGATGGGTGCGCAGGCCTCGGAAAAAGACATAGCGGAAATCAAGGCCCTGGCCCTCAACTGCACAAACCTCCGGCAGGAGCGCGAATACCTCGCGAAGTACATAGAGCAGGAAATGAATAGGGAAATGCCGAACTTCACGCAAATTGCAGGCGCGATAATAGGCGCGAAAATACTCGCAAAAGCCGGCGGGAAGAAAAAGCTCGCATTCATGCCAGCATCCACCATACAGCTAATAGGCGCGGAGAAGGCGCTTTTCATGCACTTTCGGAACAACGTGCCGGGGCCCAAGTACGGCTACCTCTTCCAGCACCCTCTCGTGAAGGCCGCACGCGACGACCACAAGGGAAGGATAGCCAGAAGCATAGCTGCAAAGCTCGCGATAGCGGCACGCGTGGACTATTTCCGCGGCGATAGCAAAACAGCCGAAATAGGGCACGGCCTCGAAGAGAGGGCGCAGGCACTCGAAAAGCTCAAGGCAGGGCCCCGGAAAAAGGCAGCGCAGGCCACTGCACCTGTCACGGCAGCGCAGCCGCCACAAGCAAGACCGGCGAGGGAGGAATACAGGCGCGAAAGGCCGGAAAGGGGAGAGTGGCGCCCAAGGAGGGAGGAAAGGACGCCACGCGCGCAATTCCATACGCGCAGGTATGATGAGAGGCCGCAGCGCAGGGAAAGGGAAGATGATGCGCACAGGGGATTTGGCAACAGGGGAAGAAGCGAAAGCGCTGGCAAAAGCCATTATGCTGGAAGCGGATACAAGCCACACAGGCCAGCGGCAGGGAGCTGGAAAGGGCGTGGAGAAAGGCACGCAGGCTTCGGGCCAAGAAGGGACGAGGGCCGCACGGAAGGGCGTTACAAGGTCAGCGCATACAAGCCGCACAGACCAGGAGGCGGCAAGTGGAACAGCCGCGGCGAAAGCCACGGAGGCAGGGGACGTCCAGGTGGCAGGAACAGCTTCGGCGCAAGGGGCGGCAAGCCCGGCGGGAAAAAGCCGAGAAGGTACTCCGAGCATGAAATAAGGCCGTTCGAATGAAGGGCGGAAAACCGGCGGCAAACGCAAGCCTAATTAACACAAAACCGGATATATTATCCTAGCGGTGCGAGGATGGGTTTCGGGGTAACGCGCATATTCGACGGCGTGTACAGGATAGGCCAGAACATAGCCACGCAGAACATGGTGGAAGGAACGAGCGTGTACAGCGAACAGCGGATAAGTTTTGAAGGCAAGGAATACAGGATATGGGACCCCAACAGGTCCAAAGTCGGGGCAGCCATAAGGAAAGGGATGAAGGAATTCCTGATAGGGGAAGGCTCGAAAGTCCTCTACCTAGGGGCAGCCGAAGGCACGACGATATCACACCTCTCCGACATCGTGGGGAAAAGCGGCGTGATTTTCGGCGTCGACATCAGCGCGCGCAGCATGCGCAAATTCATCTACCTCTGCGAGAAGAGGCCTAACATAGTGCCTATACTCGGAGACGCCTCGCAGCCCATGACATACAAGGAGCACATATCCGGATTCTCCATCGATGCACTTGTCCAGGACGTAAGCCAGAAGAACCAGGCGGAGATTTTCCTCAAGAACGCCCGCGCATACCTCAAGCGCGAAGGGCATGGCTACCTTTCTATCAAGGCACGCTCCATAAGCGCATCCGAAAGCGCGGAGAGCATATTCAGGCAGGAAACCAAAAAAATGGAAAACGAGTTCGAGATACTCGAAACAATCCCGCTGGAGCCTTTTGAGAAAGAGCATGAGATGGTCGTCGGGAAAAAGAAATGAGGGACACTAACAGAAAAGCAAAGATGCATGGCGGGAAGGCTTTTCTGACGCCAAATTATTAGGCTTTTCCGTGCCAATATACTCTATGAGAGTTTCCACCCAGAGCCCCGGCCACATCACCGGCTTTTTCGTGATTTACCCAAACGGCTCTACGGGCGCAGGCATAAACATAGAAGGCGGCATGAGGACATCGATTGCGGCCGCGCGGAAGGACTCGTTCATGATGAACGGGAAAAAGCGGAAGCTGATAGTGTCGGAAAAGACCGTCGACCTGTTCAGGCGGAAAACCGGAAAGAAAGGCAAGGTGGCAGTGAAACATTCCACGAAGTTCCCCATAGGGTATGGCCTCGGCATATCCGGGGCGGGAGCATTGAGCCTCTCAATCGCGCTCAACAAGCTTTTCGGGACGGGCCTTGCAAAAAACGAAATGCTAGAGATAGCAAAGCGCGCAGAAATAGAGTGCGGCACAGGACTCGGAGATGTAGTGGCCGAGCAGTTCGCAGGAATAATCGTCGGCAAGAAGCCATATCCATCGAAAAGCGCCCACAGGATAAACACCAGGGAAAAATACGTCGCTCTCGGATTCTTCAGGCCCATGGCCACGAGGAAAATAATAAGGAGCGCGGCGTGGAAGAGGAAAATAAACCGCACCGGAATGGAATGCATGAGAGCAATCCTGAATGGAATGACCGTGAATAACTTCATGCGCCTCTCGCGCAGATTCACGGTTGAAAGCGGACTTGGCACAAGGCAAATACTCATGGTGATGGGCAAAGAGCAAAGAGCCAGCATGTCAATGCTCGGCGAAACCGTTTTCATGCCCGCAGCAAGCCCGAAAAAAGCGCGGAAGGAACTGGGGAAATACTGCAAAAGGACAATGATTGCAAGGATAGCGCGGAAAGGAGCCTGTTTGCTGTGAAAGTGCCGAAGAGCCATCCACGCAGAAAATCGCTTGAAGAGCACGAGAGGATTGCGCGATATTTCCGGAACGGAATCGTGGCCCCGGCAGGGATGATGGCGCACGGCAGGGGAGAGGCATTCGACTACCTCATCGGAGAGAGGACGACTGAGGAGGCAAAAAGGCAGGCAATGGCAGCGGCCGCGCTCCTTTTAACGGCAAAGAGGCCGGTGATTTGCGTGAACGGCAACACCACCGCGCTTTGCGCAAAAGAAATCGCGGAATTATCAAGAGCGATTCCGGCCTCGGTAGAAGTTAACCTGTTTTACCGCACGAAAAAAAGGCTCGGGCTGATTGAAGCGGAGTTCAGGAAGCTAGGAATCAGAGTGCTGGGCACAAAAAAAACGGCGAGAGTCCCGGGGCTCGTGTCCAAGAGGCAGTTCGTCGACCCTGACGGGGTGTTCGCGGCCGATGCCGCCCTGGTCATGCTCGAGGACGGAGACCGCACGGAGTTTTTGCGGAAAATGGGGAAGAAAGTCATTGCAATAGACCTCAATCCGCTGAGCAGGACAGCACGAAACGCCGACATTGCAATAGTGGACAACGTGACACGCGCAGTGCCGCTGCTCGCAAAATTTGTGCGCAAACTCAGGAAAAAGAAAAGGAAAACCCTCATGAACATCGTGAAAAAATTTGACAACATCAAATCGCTCGAGGAATCCGAGAGCAGGATTAGGGGAGGTGCCGGAAGATGGAAAAGGGGATGAAGCGGCAGGCCATGCACATGGCGCTTGGAATCGCATGCGCCGCAGTAATCTACTTCACGCCGAAGGAAGTTTCTATCGCGGCCTTTGCCATAGTGCTCGCCGCTGGGGCGGCCATATCTGTGACGCACAGGCACCTCAAGCCGCTGCCTTTCATAAAGGACGTGATGATGGACATCGAGCGCGAAGGCGAAAAATGGCTGCCCGGAATGGCCGCGATGCACTTCATGCTCGCGGTAATCGTCACGGCATCGCTCTTCTACAACCTCGAAAAATCGGTTGCCACCGGAGCGATAATCGTGCTTGCAGTGGGAGACGGAATATCGACCATTGCCGGAAAAAAATTCGGGAAAACAAGAATAGCCGCGGGAAAGACGCTTGAAGGCACAATCGCGGGAACTGTGGCCGCGTTCCTCGGGCTCCTGCTGCTTTTCAGCCCCGCTGCAGCCATATCGGGGGCGGCCATGGGGATGCTGGCGGAATACCTCCCGCTGAACGACAACTACACGGTGCCGATATTCGCGGGGCTGGCACTTGCTATGGTTGTGTGAAATGCCGGAAACCGGCGTATTTTTAAAAAATAGGGAGAGGAGATTAATTAGTGTTTAATGGACCGGTAGCTCAGCCAGGATAGTAGCGCTTCCCTCCTACTCATTTTTGAGTAGCAACTCTTTTAGAGCGATGAGGAGATAGGAAGAGGTCCTGGGTTCAAATCCCAGCCGGTCCGTTTCAATAAACTTACCATTTTTTCGGCCCGAATAACTTTGTTTGGGTGTTTGAACCCTATTTCGTACAAAAATTTCAGGAGCATCCTCTTCTGGCGAATTCTCAGTTCATTGGTACTATAAACCGAATCGCTAGAAGGCGATTTTGCAAAGCGTTCAAAAATCTTCAGCGTCTCAATTTCAAAAAGAACGAGCGAGTCTTTTATTTCTTGTATAAATCCTTTGTCTTTTAAAGTTACGTCAATGAATAATTGTTTTGCCTTTTCCGGGTTTTTTGGCAGGGTACCATCAGAGTCAAACAATCCCGGCAAATAAGCCCTTAACAACTCTTTTTCGGATTTTATTAATTCTGGGATCATTAGGTTCTTTTTCTCTCCGCGATTGATTCCAAAAACGTTGTGAACAAATGAGTTCAGCACAAGACTTTTTATCTCCAAGACTGGATGCGAGACAGTTGAAATTTTACTTGCGCACCAAAGCACATGGCCTTCAATTCCAAATAATTTTTTGGACAGAAAATTTATTTGTTTGATTTGTTCAATATACTCATCCGAAAAACAAATTTGCTTTTTGTCAGCAGTCAGACATCCGTCACCTTGCAAGTAGCCCAAAAAATAAGAAAGTTCAGTAGTAAGATGTTTCGGAAGACGCACTTTCTTGTGTTTTGCGGTGAATAACAACTCACTTTTGCCATAAATTTTGTCTAGAATATTAGGATCAACATGTTTTTGAAAACCCTTGAGAAATTGTAATGACGAGTGAGGCTTTTCCATCAAATTACGTTTGTAGTATGATGTCGAAACTCCTATCTGTTCTGCAGCCTCTCCGTAGCTCAAACCCGATTGTGAATGGCTTTCACGCAATAGCCCGGCAACTCCACAAACCATCACGTTATCATCGAACAGCGGCAGGTAATTCGGCAATGGTTTGCTAAATGAATTCGCAATGGCAAACGCAGGATATTGAACTCCGGCAGGGTTTGATTCGGTTATAGGGCAATATTCCATCACTTTGCGCTTCTTGGCAGTTTTTGTCTTGTTATCCGATTCGTTGAATGTGAGTTTGACGATGTTTTTTATACGGGCCGCTTCCAAGTTTTTCAATCGTTTCATCTCCCTTATTTTTGCAAAATGAGCAGCCTTGTCTTGGATTTTACCCGATGCAGCAATCCCGCCTTTCCCCTGCCCCAATTAAGCGGGAGTTTCTTTACAATGGAACTTTCAAACTGCTTGGCTTCGGGGCAGAGAGAAACAACCTTTTCGAAAGTGGAATTCTTGAGTAGGTGTTTTCCGTTGCAGTATGACCTGAATGTTGATTTTGGGATTCCAAGTCGAGCTGAGAGCGAACGGCGTGTAAAACCAGGCATTGCTATGAGCCACCTGAACAATTCCTCCTGCTTTCCGCCCTGGAACATGAGCCTGCTGTTTTCCACGTCCCCACCCATAAAACCCTCTTGCAGGCGTTTATATGGTTTTTGACACCTCATTGCCGGTGCGGAGGCACAGGGATTCATTTCGAACCCCTCTTCATGCCTTCCAGCAGTTGGGCAAATGTAAAGCCTCCACTGAAAGGGTTTCCTCTTTGGCTGACTTTTGTTTGCCAATGGTAACTCATTTCCTATCACCTCCAAGCGCGGAATAAGAGTTTTTTCCGGAGACGTCTTGCAGCCTTTGGAGGCATTAAAACCTTTAGGCGGAGCGCAGCGGAGCCGACCCTCCGCAGAGGGGAAAGGTTTAAGCCGACAAAGGCTGAGTCGCAGGAAAAAACTCGCCGCGCTTGGACGGACGGAAATGACATTACACGGCAGGAGCCGCAAAATGGCCGGGGCTTGTCTCCGGTTCACGCTCCTGAGCCTGCAAACCCAGGAGCTTGGCCAGCTCCGACATATGCAGAATAGCGGCAAAAACAATGGAGCGCAGGCCGCGACTGGGTGTGGCTTCCAGCCCCGAAAAAAACCTTTTTCCCGCCACCAAAAGAGTTTATTAAGTAGGTTAACAGCATATATAGCAGGTCCACATTGCTCATTTTGCGTTTATGAGAATAAAGTGGATTTCTTAGGGGTGAAAACTTGAAGTCACTGGTTAGTACAGCAGTTCAGACAGGCGCGGGCCAGCAGGCCGCGTCAAAGGACACCGAGGAGTTCGCAGCACCGAAGATAATGGTAGTAGGGTGCGGGGGCGCCGGGTGCAACGCAATAAACAGGCTAAGCAAGATGAATATAGAGGGCGCAATGCTGGCCGCAATAAACACGGACAAGCAGCACCTCGCGATGGTCGGGGACGACGTCACCAAGGTCCTCATAGGAAAATCGGTGACGAGGGGACTCGGCGCCGGCGGATACCCGGAGATAGGCGCAAAGGCCGCGGAAGTCAGCAAGAACGAACTGACCCAGCTGCTTGACGGCGTCGACATGCTTTTCGTTTCCGCAGGAATGGGAGGCGGAACCGGAACAGGCTCTGCACCGATAGTGGCCCAGATAGCAAAGGAGCAGGGTGCAATAGTGGTTTCCATAGTCACATACCCCTTCTCTCTCGAGAGGGCAAGAATGATAAATGCCGAGTCGGGAATACAGAAGCTCAGCGAATCGTCCGACACTGTCGTCGTGATTGACAACAACAGGCTCGTTGAGCTCGTGCCGAACCTCCCGATACAGGACGCATTCAAGGTCGCGGACGAAGTCATAGCCAGGACAGTGCGCGGAATAACAGAAACAATAACACAGCCGTCACTCATCAACCTCGACTTCGCGGACATAAGGAGCGTCATGACAGGCAGGGGCCTTTCCCTGATAGCGGTCGGGGAAAGCAAGTCAGTGAACAAGGTGCAGGAGGCTGTCGAGGACACGCTCAACAACACCCTGCTCGACGTTGACATAGGCGGCGCTGCCGGATGCCTCATACACATCACGGGCGGGCCTGAGCTGACGCTCGGGGAGGCAAACGCGATAGGCGAAATGCTCACCGAGAGGATTGACGCGAAGGCACAGGTTATATGGGGAGCGAGGGTGGACAACACTTTCGAGAACAAAATCGAGATAATAGCGATTTTCACAGGAGTGAACTCGCCATACATCACGGGCAAGCAGAAGAACCCGCTCGCGCAGAAAACCTCGCGCGACAGGGAACTTGGCCTCAAGTACCTTTAATCAATCAATAATCCGGCGCCGAAAGGCGCCGGAAATACTACTTTTCCGGGGCAAAGCGTGAATGGCTCAGTGCCAAGAGCACGGGGAATTCGACCAAAAGATTAAATACATTGAATCACAATACTGTTTTTGCATGAAGCTCAAAACTCCACTGAGGAAGTCAATAGAGAGAGGCACCGCGACGATGCTTTTGGTAAACGAGCCGAAGCAGAACAAGATATTGATGGAACACGCCCTCGTACAGGCAATTGGGGGTGGCAACATTCGGACTGCGGAAAAAATATTGGGGCTAATTGAGGTGATGAAGAAAAGGCCGCTGACATGGTATGAGCGGAGCAAGGCAAGCGTTTTGCTCCACAGCGCCACACTTGACACGGGGAATCTTGAAATATCGCAGGAAAAGGCTCTTGAGCGGCTGAAGGAGATGGTAAATGCAGGTACAAAAGCCCGAACTTTTAACAAGATAAGGCAATATGCAGTCAGACACCACGGACCTGAAGGGGGCAAAGCCATGGACGAAAGGGCCCGAGCAATTTGGAAGAGCCAAATAAAGCAGTGGAAACAAGCCTGAAGTTTTCGCGTGCAGTTCGCGGAGCGAGAGATGAAAATTCAACCTTGCGTGGGCGCAAACATGGTTTATAGCAGAGAACATAAATAATTGAACAAATCATTCATCTCTGCATAATAGCAAATTGCCTCAAAATGTTCAAGAATTAAAGCAATTCGCTATAGATAGGAAATCCGGTAACATGATATGCCTACCGCCGCATGAACGCAGAGAACCACCGCCAAAGTTGCCCTAATGTCAGTTGCTCTGCCGCGAAATTATGAGCATTATGCCGACAATCAGGAAAACAAGGCTGAGGTAGTCGCTCCTGAGGTAAGGGTTGATGAAGTCAAGCGGCGCGGGAAGGCTCTTTATCAGCCCGCCGAGGCCAGCCCCCACGAAAAGCATGCCGAGCGCGAACTTGTCCACGGAAAACATGGAAATCAATTAATCATCCGCAAACCGATTAATAAACATGCCGACGGCCGATTTTGCGTTTGCAGCCGGCAATGGCGCAATCCCCCCTGCCACAGAAACATGGCACGGGCCAATGATTTTATGGACATGGCCCTGCCCCACAAAGCCGCCAAAAAAAGCCCAAAAACATGAGTTCGACATTCGCCAATTCGGCATGCGGGCAATTGACGAAACCTTTTTATTAGAGTTCCAGCTAAAACATATCAATGGACCCTCTCTCAACCACAATCGCCGGGGAAATAGCACTCTCGAAGGACCCGGGCTCAAGCATGAAGAAATGGCGAGAAATATTCGGGGTTAGCCAGACAGAGCTCGCGGAAGCCCTCAAGATTTCATCCTCGACAATTTCAGATTATGAGGGGGGCAGGAGAAAAAGCCCCGGAATAGGAGTCGTCGCAAGGCTCGTGGAAAGCCTCATGGAAATAGACAAGAACCGCGGAAGCAAGGTCAAAAAACAGCTCGAAAAAAACTTCGCCCCGAAAAACGACATATTCGACATAAGCGAGTTCTCCAAGGCAGTTGACGGCAAAAAGTTCGCGGAACTCATCGGCGCGGAATGCGTGGCCAACCCAGGCAAGCTCAAGGAAGTGCAGGTGTATGGGTACACCATAATAGACTCACTGAAAGTGATACTGGAAGTGCCTGTGCACGAATACATGAAAATGTACGGCAAGACCCCGGAGCGCGCCCTCATATTCCTGCAGGTGGGGTCAGGGAGGAGCCCCATGATAGCGGTGAAAGTCGGAAGGTTCTCCACGGACATGAGGCCGACAGTGGTGGTGCTCCACGGAATAGACAAGGTTGACCCGATAGCGCAGAAAATCGCAGAAGCCGAGAAAATACCCCTGCTGATAACCACCATGACGATAGAGGACATGAAGAAGGCATTCAAGGAATTCGAAATATGAAGCCTCTTCCCCCGAAACAATCCCATGGCAATGGACTGTAATATTCCTTCCGCAATATCAGGCCAAAATACCACTCCAACTCAATGGACAATTTTCCCTGCACGAATTGCAAAAGCCAAGGCCGAACCCATCAGAACTTCAGGCAATAAGTGTGCCTGTACTTTGTCGTGCCGTTGTCGTTCATGCCTATCATCTTGTTGGAGTAAATTGGCCTTATGCCGTACTTGCGCCCCATGCGTGTCGCGACCTTCTTCGCGGCCTTCGCCGAGCCTATGAGAAGGTCGAACCCGCCGGGCACGTTTTTCGTGTCAATGGCCTCGGAGAGCTCGATTTTCCTTTTCTCGGCCTTCAGCAGGGCGAGGACCTCCGCGAGCTTCTGCCTGCCTTCCTCAAGCGTTGGCCTCTTCGCGAACCTGACCTGCATTATAGCCTCATGGTAATTGGAAGAGAGCTTCATGGAGGCGTCGGAAATGGTTTTCCTGAGGTAGACGCTCAGCTCTGCACTGAAAGGTATGGAAACTCCCCCTGCTACTCCCCCATCACCGCCTTCCACGATGGTTGAAAAGCTCACTGCCACCGCTATGCGGTCCTGCACCCGCCTGACAGTGATGGCAAGCCCTTCTATCGGAAGCTTCTGCGGCGCCGCGAGGGAAAGAATCCTGCCTGCCACTATCTTAGCGACCTCGCCATCCGAGTCCGGAACCCAGTCGCGCCCCGAGCGCAGCCTCCCGCTGCGCCGGTCATAGTCAACTGTAATGGACTTTGGCAACTCTATCAGCGTGCCTTTCTCGAGAAAGCACGGAACACAAAGCCCTTTTACGAACTCGCCGATTTCCTTCCCGCACTTCACGCAGAAACGACTCGCCGCAAGCAACAAAACCACCAAATCAAGCCATGGCGCCTGACGCTTTCGCACCTTTCACGCAGTCAAGGTAGAACACGGGGCTCAGGACATACATGTAAGTCGCTATGTAGGCCGTGAGAAACCTCACTATTATGAAAGCCGCCCAGAAAACGAGGCTATGCTCCTCGGAAATGAAGTTGAGCGCGAGCGCTATTGCAAAGGAAAGCCCGGAAAGAAAGACGCTTACTGCAAGCGCCTTTGACACGCCCCGCCAATTGGAAACCGAGAGAGTGAAAGCCCTGCGAAGCGAACCGCCGACAGGCAGGCGCTCTATCGCCGAGACAGGGAACAGCATGTAGAACATGAAAGCCACGGCAAGCGCAATCAGCAGCCACGGGCCGAACAGGAACAGGATTTCTGGCTCCCCGGCATCAGGCACATAGCCGAATAGCAGAACATAAACAAGCGCCCATGCGGACGTGAGGGCGGCAAACACGGCAAGCACGAGCCCTATCGGCACGAAGGATTTCCATAAATCCGATGAAACCGCCCTGAACGCAGCGCGGAAGTCAAGAGCTTTCCTGTCGCGCAGCTGCACCACGAGGAGAGGCAGCATCAGGTTCACAATGGTGTCAAGGACAAGGGCCGCGAGGTCCACAACAAGCACGAAAAGCGCGAGAGCAAGAGCCGCATAATCCGAAGCGGCAATGGGTCGGAAAGCTATGTCCGTCGAGGTAAAGAAATCCACCATGAACTTCACGACGAATACAATCGCGAAGCTGTACAGGAATGCCACGACCAGCTTGGGAACGACGAGCAAGGGGTTCTCGAGGAAAATGCGCAGGGAATCCTTCAGAACACCAACGAACCCAGCCATAAGAACTACCCGAGACCGCTGCCGCAACACGGCATGATTCCGAATTTCACAACTCGACTGTCCTGCCCAGCTCCGGGACAACCGCGTCAAAGCCCTCCGCCCTTATGCCCTCGGCGAACTTCCTCGTCACTTCCGCGTCACCGTGCACACACACGACATGCTGCGGGTTCAGGACATTCATAGCCCTGAAAAGCTCCTCGCGGCCGGCATGCGCGCTGAAATCGTACCTCTCGACGCCGGCCTTAACGGCGACATTCAGCCCGTCAAGGTTAATCCTGCCGGTTTCAAGGAGGACCTTGCCTGGAGTCTCTGCAACCTGATAGCCGGTGAGCATTATCTTGGAGTTCTTGTCATTGTAGACCTCTGGCAAATAAGCGTACACGCTGCCGCCCTGCATCATCCCGCTGGTACACACAATCACGGAAGGCTGCTTGAGCGCCTGCTTCCTCATCTTCACGTTCTTCACCCAATTGACCTTGTCCAGCGCAGAGCGCAGGGCCTTGTGGTCCTTCAGGTAACTCGGGTTCGCAAGGTAAATCCTGGCGACGGACTGCCCCATGCCGTCAAAGTAAACCGGCGCCTGCACCTTGTACTCGTGCAGCACGTCAATCAGCTCCTGGCTCCTGCCTACTGCAAAGCTCGGGAGAAGGACATGGCCGCCCCTGTCAATCGTGCCCTGCACGGATTCCACGAAAGCCTTCTCCGTGTGCTTCCTGTCAGGGTGGTCCCGGTCCCCATAAGTGCTCTCTGTAATCATGACATCGCATTCCTTTATCCTCTCGAACTGCGCAGGGGCATGCAGCCTCGTCTCCAGATACCTGAAATCGCCCGTATAAACCACGGCGGAATTGCGCATCCTGAGCTCCGTGATAGCGGAGCCGACAATGTGGCCGGCATCATGGAAAACAATGGAAGAATGGTCAGTGATGTCCATATGCTTCCTGTAGCCAATCGGGAAAGTGAATTTCTCCGTCTTGGCAATCTCGTCCTTCGAAAAGTTGGCGTCCATGCCCTCGAGGCCGGCAATCTTGAGCGTGTCGAACCACAATATTTTGGCGATGTCGAGGGTGGGCGGAGTCATGTAAGTGAGGCAATTGGTCTCCTGAAAAAGGTGCGGCAGGTTGCCAGTATGGTCAAGGTGCGCATGCGAAACGACAGAAGCGTCGAGGTTCGTCTTCACGGGCAGAGGGTACTCCAGACCATGCGGAGTGAGCTTCACGCCATAGTCAAGCAGAATCTTGTCCCCGTCATCCACGAGGAAAGCGCTCCTCCCGACCTCCTGGGAAGCGCCCTTGAAAGTTATTTTAACCATCGGAACCGAAGGAATTGGAAGGCAACATGTTTATATAGGTATTTCGCGAAATCCATCCGTGAGGACACTGACACTCGAGGAATCGCTCAAGACAGCGAGGCGCAACGGCATCCGCACCGCAAAATGGCGCGAAGCGAGGAACGAAAAAGAGCTCCGGCTCGCCCTGCAAGCAACCGGCTTCCCGGCGGTAATCAAAGTGAACTCGGAGAAGGCCTCGCACAAAAGTGATGCAGGAGGGGTAGCGCTCGGCCTTGCCACGATAAAGCAGGCAATCGCCGCGTTCAGGAGAATGAAGCGCATACCCGGATTCCGCTCGGCAATAGTGCAGGAAACAGCCAAGGGCCATGAAATAATACTCGGCGCGAAGCGCGACGTGCAGTTCGGCCCCGTGCTCCTCATAGGGATGGGCGGAATTTACGCGGAAGTGCTTGAAGACACAGCCATAGCGCTCTGCCCGGTGTCAAAAGGCAGGGCTCTCAGGATGCTCAAAAGCCTCAGGGGCGCGAAAATACTCTCAGGGATACGCGGCCAGGAAGGCATCGATTTCGCGGCGGCTGCAGAACAGGCAGCGAGGCTCTCGCGCATGATGGCAAAACACAGCGAAATAACGGAAGTAGACCTCAACCCGGTGATGGCCTCGCACAAAGGCGCGGTAGCCGTGGACGCGAGAATAGTGGAAGAGGAATGAGTGCATAATCGGCAAAATACCGCAGAATAAGTATAAATATTGGTGAAAGCACTATCATTGGTAAATGAAGCTGAGAGAGACATTAGTTGCAACTCTATTGCTGACTGCATTAGTTCTGTCAGGCTGCACCACCATCCTGCAGCATGAGCCCGTGCGCGGGGATAGAATATGCGAACCGCCACAAGAAACACCGCAAACCAACCCGGATGACTGCGGCACAGGCAGTGCCAGAACCACACCCCTGCAGGAAACAGGATGCCAAAACGCAGCCTGCGATAATTCAGCTGGCTCAATAACGGCAACCGTGAAAGACGAGTCTGCCAAAAACCCGATTCCGGGAGCTGAAGTCATCCTTTACAGCGGAACCCTGGATGAGGTGAAGCGCATGAGCACCGCGCAGGACGGAAAAGCCGTCTTTAACAATGAGCGCATAACCTTCCCTGATGCAATAAAGGAAATAATGAGTTCTTACAACATCAAGGAGCCAATAATCTACGAACTGCACACACAGGAATATTACGTGAGCGTTGACGCAAAAGGATACGAAACCCGGGTGGAATCAATACGGTTCACGCATGGCAAGGCCTCTGAGGTTGAAATCCTTCTTGCAAGAAGTGAAAACACTGCGCAGAATCTTGCAAAGGAAAACGGCAAGGCTGGCTGGACAATGGCAATAACGGGGTATGCGGTAAATAACCGGAGCGATGAACAGACTTTGGAAGATTTGGTGAGGCAAGAAATACCTACAGTATTCGGGGAAAGCAGATTGTATGGCCTCTTCGACTATGACCTTGATAATCTTGAAGAACTCAAAAAACGCGCAGAGAACGCGCAAAGCGGCCCGAACGGAATAAAAACCGTTGAACTTGACAACGGGATAAAAATGGCTTATTCAAGAAACGAGCGCGGGACTGACATGTATGCCCTTACAAAACTGGGTTCGGAAGACTCTAAAATCTTTGTTGCGGGGCCGGGCTTTGCCTCCGTGACAGAGAACAGCGATGGGCAACACTCAACATTGGTGCGCGTGGAAAATATTGACGGGAGCACTATAACCACTGACGATAAAGGGTTCAGGGAAGACACCCGCATCAACGACGATGGCACTACCACTACGGAAAGAAATCATTACGGGTCAGATACCAGAGAAGTCACCAAGTATGACAATGGCAATATCAAAAGGACAGTTACGTACCCTGATAAAACGGAACAAGTCTTCCTAAAAAATGAGGACGGGACACTGGAAGTTACATGGTATGATACTGAAGGCAAAGAGGAAGAAAAGAAATATTATGGCTCGGATATCAAGGTAGGTGGGGACTCACCCATATCCAAGGAAGAGTACGACACTTTGAGGGAACGCCTCAGGAAGGAAAAAGAGGAAGGAAAACCACAGAATGCCATCAAAGCCACCCCATATTACCACACCAACTTCTTCGCGCTTCCCGGAGGTTCAAAAAGCTGCACTTTCAGTATCTCCAAGTTGCGCATTGAGCCAACGAGCCAACTTGGGCATGGGCAGACTTTTTATGCCACGGGAAACGTGAAGCGGACTGCTGGCTGCACCGACAACTTCTATGTGACCATTGGGACTGAAGTCTTCTTGCTTAACGCGCTCGCAACAGACAAATACGGCAGTTTCCGCATCGGGCCCTTCACAGTTGACCTTGGATTGGGGGGAGGCACAACTTGTGGAAAAGTTGAAGCGCGCGAAGTGCATGGTGTCGGGGTAGCGGTCTACACCGAACCGACGGAAAAACCCGCAAAAGCAGCGTTCGTTTACAGCCTTGATGGCTGCTCTGACCCAAGCGTCTGCCCGAATGGAACGGATGAGCAGGGAAATTCCATATCATATTGCAAGCGTTACTTTCATACAGAACCTTGCAGGTCCACAACAAGGATTAATCTGGACTGCGCAAGGGAAGTCATCTCAGAGTGGAAGGCATTGGCAAATGGCTAGCCAATTCAACCCAAACTGGTTTACCGCAAAGGAAAAAACTAGAGGCCCTTCACGTTCAGCAGGCATTCCTCGCAGATGAACTTGTCATTGTAGAAATGCCCATGCTCCGCGTTCCTGTTGCACAGGATGCACTCCCGGCCCTTCAATGGCCCCGCATGGTGCAGGCTCCACTCGTAGAGCAAATCCCAGTCGAGCCATGCGGGAAGGACAAGCTCCTTCAGCACTGTCTTGTCATTCTGCTGTATGCGCCGCAGCTGCATGGGAAGAACGGAGTTCTTCAGGCCGTCAAGGAACTGCACCCTGTCACGCTGGCCCCTGCGCAGGAACTCCACAAGGCGCTGCTCCCACGATTCCATGGAATAAAGAACTGCGTTGGGCTATTTATGGGTTTGCGTGTCTAAGCCTGTTGAATAGTTCCGTTTAGCGGCCCGAGATGATTACGCCTGACTTTTCCGGAAAAATGGCCTTCACCTGAAACTCGAGCTCAAAATAAATGTACTCGAATCCAGGCCCATAATCAAGATTCTTCGGATTGTTTCCTTCTATATAAGGAATCACTCCGGATGTATCAACAGGGTCGGCATGGATTATGTACCCTGACCCATTGAGGAGCTTTTTCGACGAAATGTCCTGCCTTACTTTCGGAATCCACGAAAAAGGGGCTGAACTGAGCTTTATCCGCGATGCGAGTTCTTCGGCCGAGGAAATCCCATAAACGGCCAATGGCCCAGCCTTGTACTTACTGTCGCTGAATTTGTATATTTCTTCACTTACAGAGCCATTTTGATGGTATTCAGTGGCCGCCAAGCCAAATTTCCACCCGCTTCCATAACCAGGCTTTAGTAGCAAGTCCGCATTGAACTGTTCATCGTTTTCCGGGCCTATTACATTGTCGAAACAAATGTTAACGAAATAGCTGAACTCTTGCCCATCACGATTTTTTATCGAAGACAGCTTAGCGGAAGAAAACTGGGCCGCGTTGAAGGATTTGAGGTAAATGTAGGGTATCAACCCGTGCGCATCTACCATTATAGCGCTCATATTAGTTGGCAAACCGGGCTGTGATGTTCTGACGGTTATAAGTATGTTGGCCCCGTAAGTTTTGGCCAAATCCATTACCTTGGTTATATAAGCGAACATTTCAAAATCATTCCCTTCCCTGAGAGTATAATATCCTGAATCCACCTTTTCAGCATAAATGAAACCCGGGTCACTTATCCACTCCGGACCGGAAAACATGTACTCCTGGAAAACAACAAGGTCAGGTCTCTTTTCCTTGAGAACCCGTTCTGCAATCTGCACGCCATCCTTGTATGAATGTCCATCGTTGAAAAAAGTCGCGTCTATGATGGCAACCTTCAGGAGCTTTTTCGCGGGCTTAATGACGCCGGTTAGTTTCTTCACACGACTAGGCACTATTTCCACTGCTGATGAAAACGAGTATGTGTCATACCAATCCTTTGAAACCGAAACATTGTAATATCCTGCATCAAGTTCCAGCGAGGAAAAGCCGGAAGAATCGGTTTCGACCACATTAGTTTGAGGAAAACCTATTCTTTCCACAGTAACTAATGCGCGATTCACAGGATTTCCAGCGCCATCGGTGATGTGAATTTCAAGGGAGCCCGTAATCACGATTGGGCACCCTGACAAAAAAACGGCCGCAATAGAAATGAGCATCAGGAATAATGAGCCGCGCATGAACCACACTAAAAACTAATGTAAAAAGTAATATATCTAATTTGTGGCCTTCATAGATACACGACCTTTCCCGCGCCCTTAAGCTTCTGGCGCTGCGCATACTTCACGAGATAATGGGCCGTGCTCTTCGGGATGCCGGTTATTTCCTCTATCTGCCTGAAGGTGCGGTGGTCGCGGTGCAGCTCCGCCACTTCCATCAGCTTCTCCATGTCAAGCTCTATCGCCCGGCCGCGCACTGATTCTATGACAACCTCGGCATCAGCCTTGTCGAGAATCAGCCTGGCTTTAGAGCTAAGCCTCGAAAAGCAGCTGCGCGGCATGAAGAAGGTAGCGCTCCCGCCAGCCACGAGCCTTTCGAGCTCCGCTGCGCGCGGGGGCCTAGAGAAATGGATTTTGCCGCCTGCCACTATACCAACTCATTTTCGTTATACGTAACGTTTTTAAGTAATTGGAAGCACCTGTCTAAAATGTGGTTGCATGGGTTTTAAATTCGATTCAGTGGAGTCCGCTGCAAAGGCCCTGAGGCGCGGCGAAATGGCCGTGCTCGTGGATGACGAAAGCCGCGAAAACGAGGGCGACCTGGTAGTTGCCGCGGAGAAGGCGACGGAAAAAAGCCTGAACTTCATGGCGAGGAACGCACGCGGCCTGATATGCGTGCCGATAAGGAGCGAAAAGGCCGCGCAGCTGGACCTCCCGAAGATGACGAGCCACAAGGACAAGTTTGACACGCCGTTCACTGTTTCAGTGGACTCGGCGAGGGCAGGCACGGGAATCAGCATAAAGGACAGGCTCCTGACTGTGAAGGCGATACTCTCGGAAAAGTCGGGGCCGGAATCGCTGCGCAGGCCGGGACATGTTTTCCCTCTGGTGGCGAGGGAAGGCGGAACGCTCCATCGCGCGGGGCACACGGAAGCGGCAGTTGACCTGCTGCAGGCCGCGGGAATGAAGCCGGTAGGCGTGATATGCGAAATAATGAACGATGACGGCTCGATGGCAAGGCTGCCTGAGCTCAGGAAGTTCGCAAGGAAGCACCGCATGAGAATCGTTTCAGTGAAGGACATAATAAGGCACAGGATGAGGGAAGGGCTCGCGGTAAAGGCCGTGGCAAGGACAAGGCTGCCCACGAAATTCGGCACTTTCACCGCTTACGGCTACCTCGACCTGGCGGACGGCAGGGAGTACGTGGCGCTCGTGAAGGGAAAAGTGAAAGGTAAGAAGGCCGTGCTCGTGCGCGTGCACTCGGCTTGCCTGACAGGCGACGTGTTCCACAGCATGAGGTGCGACTGCAACGAGCAATTGCATCTCGCGCTCGAAAGGATTGAAAAGGAAGGGCGCGGAGTCCTGCTGTACATACCGCACCACGAAGGGCGCGGGATAGGCCTGCTTAACAAACTGAGGGCATACGAACTCCAGGACAATGGAAAGGACACTATACAGGCGAACCTCGCGCTCGGATTCGAGATGGACAAGCGCGACTACGGCACGGGAGCGCAAATACTCAGGCACCTCGGCCTCAGGAAGATAAGGATACTGACGAACAACCCAAAGAAACTGAACGCGCTCGAAGGCTTCGGACTCGAAATAACCGAGCAGGTGCCCATAAGGGCGAAGCCGAACAAGTACAACAAACGCTACCTCGCCACCAAAAAGAAAAAAATGGGGCACAGGCTGTGAAAGGCAGGAATGCGGAACAAGAAAGATTTTAACCATGTGCAACTACATGATTCAGGTGTGAAATTGGAGGCAAGACGGCTCGCGGTTATTGTGCTGGCGTTTGCGGCCCTTGCATGGGCGGTTTCAGGAATTTCCTACAAGTATTTTGCGGATGCAGGAATCACGTTCATAACCCTATTCGCCGTCACGAGGGTGTTCAAGCTAATCGCAGTGTACGCGTCCCTGCGGGCAGGGAAAGCCGCAAAGGAACCTATAAAGAACTGGCCGGAAGCGCTGCTGATAATCCTCAACGGCATATTCAGCACGACAACCCCCGTGCTCTTCATACTCGCGCTCAATTACACGACACTGTCCAACACTTACTTCCTCCACTATACAATGCCGGCATGGGTCATGATTTTTGCGGTGTCATTCCTCGGGGAAAGGATGAGCGCACGGAAGGCCGCTGCAATAGCAATAATGGCTGCAGGAGTATTCATGATAGCGAGGCCTGACGCATCGCAAGCGGTGAACATGGGGGCCATGCTCGCAATAGCCTCGGCCATTTCATACACCGGCGATGTAGTTACGGCCCGCGAACTGAGGGACTACTCTTACCACACAGTAACACTCTACACCAATGTCATACAGGTGATAGCGCTCGTGCCGCTGATGCTGATACTCGGCCTGCCTTCAGCAGGGACACTTGACATTGCCGCACTCGCAATAATAGGCGCAATGCTCGGGGCGGCGAGCTACGCATACTACTTCGCCCTGGAAAAAATAGAGGCCTCCGCGGCGGCGCTCGTGAACCTGCTCGAACTGTTCTTTGCAGCGGCACTGGCATTTTTCCTCCTTGGCGAGGCGCCACATGCAAGCGATGCCGCAGGATACGCGCTCATACTAAGCGCAATCCTCATAATAGTGCTGAGGAAATCGGACATAGAGAATTTCGAAAGGCTCCTGCATTTCCCGAAGAAGCACTGATGCAACGGCACGGGTGGCATTATAAAGCACAAAAATAATATCAGTATATATGCCAAGACTAATCAAGAGAGTAATGGGCCTTGGGGAAGGGCCGATACTGAAAAAAAGCGTGGACCTCGCTGTTCGACACCCTGACATAAATTTCATAGCCAATGACTTGCATCGAATCGATGCGCAAGACTTCGACCATTACCTCAGACGGATAGAAGTGCGCTACAGGCCCAAAAACCTAACGTTTGCCACGGGAATGCATGCAGCCGAAGCCGTGTCAAAGGAAGCGCCTAACAGCCTAGACCATGTATATGCGCACTTCCTTCTGAAAAACATGCCACGCGCCGAAAGGGAAGAGCTATACACGGAATTGCAAAGGGCTATGCGGCCCAGAGCACAGCTAAAGATCGTAGAAAACAAGCACTACGAAAAACCCAGGTTAAGAGAGCTTGCAGCCCACGGATTCGGAGTAACGAGCAGACCTGCAACGACAAAAGAAGCCATGAAATTGGGAACCGAAAGCGCAGAGGCACAAGCGAAGCAATGGGCTTACATAAAAGCAACAGAAAACAAAAAACTAATAATGGATAAATTGTTTACTCCGTGGTGGGAAAGAGTACGAAAAAAATTGGCCGAAAACGGAGAAACGCCAGAAACTATTGAACTAATACACAAAGAGGCAGAACACAATTTTTTATCCCATGACCCGCCCTTTGTAGTCATAACCGCGACAAAAGCAAGGGAAAGGAAAACACAATAAGCCAAAGAAACGGAAAAATGACATGCGGAGCGGTGATTTTGCCATCGTGCGGGGGCGCGGATATGCACCGTACGTGTTTAGCTGGTCGTATGCACCTGTTATGTAGATTTTAGCTACATAATAGGTTTTTGTCCGCACGCGCCGCAAAAACACTACAAACCCGCTTTCTGGCATGCCAGAACAAAAGCACACCATTTTATACCAAAAAAGCCATTAAATATGGTTTATGGTGCTCAATACTGGCAATGCAGGAAGGCGGGGCATTGAAAGGGAAATACTCGCAATAGTCAATGAGCGCTGGCCAACATCCGCGCTGGAAATAGCGAGGCACTTCCGCGAGGACACATCATCACGCGGCAAAAGGAAAAAGCACTCCACCAAGTACGCATATTACCTCAAGAAGCTCGTGGCAAAAAGGCTCGTGCTCTCCAAGAGGTTCGGCCACGCTCTCGTAGTGTGGCCGGTGCAGGCAGAGGCCTACAGGACAATCCACAGGATACTCAAGGAGGCCGGAGATGCTTAACTCTTTCTACGACAAGTTCATCTTCACGAACGGAATACAATACACGCACAGCAATTTCTACCTCGTGAACATGCCATTCGTGATGCTGCCCGCAGACCTGCTCGCCGGAATCGCGGCCGCGGAGGACGGAGCGGCAAACCGCCACATGTACAAAGCCATAAAGGAAGCGGTGAGGCAGAACGTGAGGAAGGACTTCCAGATAGATTTCGGCGTGGAAGGGGAAAAAGGCCTCGAATTCATGCAGGCATACTTCATAGCGTCAGGATGGGGGCAGATGGAATTCAACGACATAAACAGCGAAAAAGGCCACGCCCTGATAAGCGTCGCAAACTCGCCTGTGGCCGCAAACTGCAAAAACGCGAAGGCGCCAGTTGACACCGTGCTCCGCGGAATCCTCGCGGGCATATTCAGCACCCACTTCAGGAAAGACGTGGAATGCGTCGAGGTCAAATGCGCGGCCCTCAACGCCCAGCAATGCGACTTCATAGTGAAGCCGCTCGCGGAATTCGACTTCGGAAACCCTAACACAAGGGCGCAACTCGAGGTATGAGACAGACGGAAGAAAAACTGACTTATACATAATAGGGCCGGGTTCGGGTAAGCCATTACACTATCTCGCAATGGGCTTATTAGCACCGGAACTGTTTTCAGGGGCGACGAAATTCGCTTTCCGGAAAAAGGCCGCGCAAGCCGTCAGTATACAAGCAGCGGCAGGAATTGTTTTTCTTTTAACACTATTTTTTCGGCTGTTTTTACGCGGAGTTTTAGCTGGGCCGCGGTTTTACTTTCGCCGCCTACCTCAACGAGTATTTTTTCGCTGCCTTTGACCGCCAGGTAGTCCGGGCTTTTCTTTTCGCCCTTTATCGTGTATACCGAGTAGCCCCTTTCTGTGAGCGCGAAAACAGCCAGCTCCTCCCTTGTTGCACCTAAATCCGGCTTCGTCCCAATTTTTTTTGCCATGGCCTGCCTGAAGATTGGGTGGTGGAACATGAGCTTTGGCTCCTTTCTTGCGCTTGCGAATGATTTCGAGTATGGCTGCACCATCCTGAGTATCTTCATTTTTCCAAGCAGATCTATCAGCTCATAGGTTTTGTGCTTTTTGAGTTCAAGCGCCGAGCAGAAGGTGTTTACGCTGAACTCCCCGAGGGATGCCCCCGAGAGCATGTTCACCGCCTTCTCCATGCCGAGGATGTATTGCCGGTCCATCTTTGCAAACAGCACCGCATCTTCCCTGATGGATTTTATCAAGCTGTCGTATATGCCATCAAGAGTGGTATCGGCCCCCCAGAAGTAAAGAGGAGATGCCCCACCAGCCTTGTATTCAGAGTACGCTTTTTCTATTCTAGGATTATGCCTGGCGAATTCCAGCGCTTCGTCGTAGGTACGCCATTTTTCGGTCGGCTTAACCTCTTTTCCTGACAAATGCATGTATTCCCTGAGCGAAAGCTGGTTGGCCTCGATAATTTTGAAACGCCTGTCCGGGTTGAATGCCAAAGGTGCGCTTCCCGAAACTACAAAACTTGCTTGCTTGAATTCATCATAAAGCGATTTCAGGTCGCGCTCCCACTCAGGATATTTGTGCACCTCGTCAATAAGCAAAGTCGAATATCCGCTCTCTAAAAGTGCTTTCCCGACATCATAGAGCCTATAGGCCACCACCCTTGCATGGTCCATTGAAAAATAAATCGCACCAACGCTTACAAGCCCAAGCAACGCGGTTGTTTTGCCGACACCCCTAAAACCCCTTACTACAGTTATCCTCGGCTCCTCGCCGATGACTATTTTCTGCGCAAAAAACCTTTTCCTGTATTTTTCCACTCCAGCAGAGGCGCGAACAGATATTTCCTTTATCGAATCAATGTCGACATTTTCAGCCATTCCGATCACCAAAATATAACACGGAACACTTTTTAAACTTTCCGAAAAATCGGAAAATAATGGCATAAAGTTTCTGTTTTTTCGGAAATATTGCCTGCCGCGGCCGAACAAATAGTGTACGTGTTTAGCCCCTTAGGGCTTGCTGGAGTTGGGTGTATGGGTTGAGGTTTCTTTGTTCCCATGTGGCTATCAGGCTTGTTAGTACGTCATGGTTGCGGGTCCCTATTTGGTTGCGGAGGCAGCCATAGATTTTGCGCTGCACTACTGTTTCGCGGATTCCTCGTTCTGCACGATTGTTGGTTGGCTCTATTTCCGGGTGGAGGATGAATGTGAACCAGTGGTCG
>JACQPB010000036.1 GCA_016202305.1 Candidatus Iainarchaeum sp.
AGATGATACTTTACATCATATACACAATGATTTGCCGCTTCCACCATGCAAACTTATTCCAGCAAAAAGCACAAGAACATTTCATTCAGGCGGTCCCCGCCGCAGAGACGGCGGGGTATTCGAGATTCCAATAAAAAGAGATAGGTCTCAAAACCTTGAATTAACCTTGGCAAGCCAGGCTCTGGATGGCGCAAGAAAAGAACTCGCGAGAACATTGGCTGACATCAAAACGAAATAAGCAATGACTCATTTTGCCACATATTTTCCCAACCAGCCCTGCAATCACGCCATCTCCCCAATCTCGCCCACTATTTCAGCCAGCACGTCCTCAAGCGTCACGAGGCCGGTGGTCTTGCCCTTGTTGTCCACGACAATGGCCATCTGCACCTTTTTTTCCTGCATTTTCCTGAGCACGGAATTTATCCTCCTTTGGCCGTGGACGAACAGCGGGCTGCGCATTATGGAGTCCACTGGCACCCTGCCACCGCTGCCCCCCGCGACGCCGAGGTAGTCCCTCACATAGAAAACTCCGATGATATCGTCGAGGCCGTTCCTGTAAACAGGGAAGCGCGCGTGCTCCTTCAGCTCGCCCACCTCGAGGTCCTTCACCAGCAGGCCTGACTTGAGCGCTATTATCCTGTTGCGCGGCGTCATGACCTGCGAGACCTCTATGTCATTGAGCTGGAAAACCTTGTGAATCATGTCCTTTTCCTCGTCAAGGATTGCGCCCTCCTCGGCGCCGATGGATACAAGGGCCTTTATCTCCTCTTCGGTCAGCTTTTGCTCCTCGCTCTCGTGGACGACCAGCCTCGCCAAAAACCCCGATATTTGCACCAGGATGAAGACAACTGGCGCAAGCGCAACCCTGAGGAAATTCAGGATTGGTGCGGAGCGCAGGGCAATCACGGCATTGTGCTTGAGCGCGATGGATTTCGGTGTTATTTCCCCGAAAACTAGCAGCGTGAATGTCACGATGCCCGCCGAAATCGCTATCCCGAAATTGCCAGGCACGAACTGGAGGGCCAGAGCAGTGGCGACGGAGGCGGCGGTGACATTGACGAGGTTGTTCGCCACGAGGATTGTCACGAGCGTGGAGTGCGGCCTCGACTTGAGCTCGAGCAGCAGCTTCGCGTTGGGGGCCTTCGAGTCAGCGAGCTTCCTCATCCTCGCCCGCGAAATGGACAGGAACGCGGTTTCGACGGAAGCGAAAAAGGCCGAAAGGAGGAGCAGGGCCGCCAGGACCAGAAAATCCAGCCACAAAGAAGTGTCCAGCATAAGCAAGCCCCAGAGCATAAAAACGCTTTTCATGCGGAAGGGCCTTTCCCCGCAAACTTCGCCTTCCCGGTTTCCGCGAGCGCCTCCTCAATCCTCAGCAACTGGTTGTATTTCGCGGTCCTCTCCGAGCGCGCCGGGGCGCCGAACTTGCTCTGGCCCGCTGCAAGGCCGACAACAAGGTCTGAAATGAATGAATCCTCGCTCTCGCCGGAGCGGTGCGAAACCATGACTCTCCATTGGCTCCTGAAAGCCAGCCTCGCGGCCTCAACAGATTCGGTGACCGTGCCTATCTGGTTCACCTTGAGAAGGAGCGCATTGCACGCCTTGCGCTCTATCGCGGCCTTCATGCGCGAAACACTGGTGACGAGCAAATCATCGCCGACTATCTCTATCTTCTTCCCCATCCTGGAATTGAAGAGCCTCCAGCCGCTCCAGTCATCCTCAGCAAAGCCGTCCTCTATCGAAACGAGCCCGAACCTCTCCACCAGTGCGGCGTAAAAGTCCACGAGCTCCATCGGCGTGTACTCCTTGCCGTCAATGTTGTAATTGCCGTCCTTGAAGAACTCGGAGCTGGCGCAGTCAAGCGCTATGTGCACCTCCCCGGAATAACCCGCCTCTGAAACCGCCTTTCCCATCATCTCGAGCCTGTCATCGAGCGAAGCGCTCTTCGGGCAGAAGCCGCCCTCATCGCCGAGAAGCGCGGCCTCGCCGCCGTACTTCTTCCTCAGGATGCCCTTCAGGACATGGTATGTCTCGGTGCCGGCGCGCAGGGCTTCCGAAAAGGAGGCGAAGCCTGACGGGACAAGCATGTGCTCCTGTATGTCGTTCTCGCGGCCCGCGTGCTTCCCGCCGTTCAGCACATTCAGGAAAGGCACGGGCAGCACGAAATCCTTCGTGCCTGAAACCCTGCCGATGTACTCGAACAGGCGCATGCTCTCGTGCGAGGCCAGCGCCCTGCAGAAAGCCATGGAAACCGGAAGAATTGCATTGGCGCCGAGAGCGGACTTATTAGCAGTGCCGTCGAGCGAGTTCAGGAAAGAGTCAAGCTCATCGAGGGAGAAAAAATCCCTTCCGGAAACCTTCGGGGAGATTATGGAATTAACGTTCTCCACGGCCTTCAGCACGCCCTTGCCGGCGTATTCCTTCGCGCCGTCGCGCAGCTCCATGGCCTCGTGCGCGCCCGTGGACGCGCCGCTCGGCACTATTGCGGAAAAATGGCCTCTGGAAGTGGAAAGCTCAGCCTCCACTGTCGGGTTGCCCCTGCTGTCCAGCACCTGCCTCGCGTGCACCGAAACAATCTTCACCATGCCAACACCATGCCATGTCGTTTATTTATTCGTATCATCCGCCCTTTTCCGTGCGGCCTTTTCCGCCGCCTTCACCAGCCCTGAGAGATCAGCCCCGGAGAGGAATTCCTTCTTTAGCCTGCCGAAGACATAGCTCTCCACGAGGCGCGCGTCATGCTTCCGCATCCGGCCCATGATGACATTCCTGAAATCGCGCTCGGTGAAATCCACGAGGTTGAGCCACGGCATCCTCTCAATGCACGGCACTCCGCGCTCGGCCAGTGATTCGCGCACTAGCACGAAGTCGATGCCCGAAAACCGCGCGGTGTAGAAAGCGTCGAACCAGATGTCGCGGCCCACCAGCACGCATTCGTCGCGGGCAACCCTCCCGGAAGCCGCCAAATCAGTTATCACGCGCTGCTTGAAGAACTCGTCCACGAACCCTGGGTCCTTCCTGAGCTGCGCGATATGCCTCTCGCGGTCAACCTCGGACTTCGAGGCGAGGTAATCAGGGGTGATGAAGAAAATGTTTCCCTCGCGGAAAAATCCGCCGATGCGGGAAGCGGAGAGCTTCCCCTCCGCGGCACTGCGCTCCTGCCCCACGATGAGGAAAAGCTCCACGAGGCCCTTCTCCTGCAGCCCGGAAAGGAAACCCATAACCGCCCCTGCTTCCGCCTGCCCCACGGCCCGGCCCTGCCCGGAGGGCGAGAAAATGCCTTCAAAGCTGAAGAAAAGGCTCCTTTTTTTCACGCTTTTAGCTGAAATCTCCATGATTAAAGCTGCATTAAAAAGTCTTTTATTAAAGTCCCCACAATGATAATATCGTGAAAATGTCCAACCTCTCCGTTTTCTCCGGCAGCAGCAACCCGGAGCTCGCCATGGAAATAGCCAAATGCCTCGGCACGGGGCTCGGGAAGCTCGAGCTTAGGAAATTCGCGGACGGCGAGAACTATGCGAACTACTTGGAAAGCGTGCGCGGCAAGGACATCTACCTCGTGCAGAGCACGTGCAGCCCCCAGAATGACAACCTCATGGAGCTCCTCATAATGATTGACGCCGCGAGGCGCGCCGCCGCTGACACCATAACGTGCGTGATTCCATACTACGGATACGGCAAGCAGGACAGGAAGGCCAATGACCGCGAGCCCATAACCGCGAAGCTGGTGGCAAAGCTGCTCGAGGCGGCCGGCGCTGACACTGTGCTGACAATGGACCTGCACGCCGACCAGCTGCAGGGCTTCTTCGACATACGCGCCGATTTCCTCTACGCTTCAGGGCCGCTCACCGAGTACTTCATGAAGAAAAAGCTCAGCGACATCATAGTAGTGGCGCCGGACGTCGGCAGCAGCAAGCGGGCACGCGCATACGCGAAAAAATTCGGCGCGGAGCTGGCCATAGTGGACAAGAGGCGGCCCAAGCCCAACGAGAGCGAAGTGGTGAACCTCATAGGGGATGCGGGCGGCAAGACATGCCTCATAGTGGACGACGAAATAAACACCGGCGGAACAGTGGTAAATGCTGCCGAAGCGCTCATCAGGAACGGGGCCAAGGAAGTGTATGTGATGGCCTCGCACGGGGTATTCGCGTCAAACGCCATCGAAAGGCTCGAAAAAAGCCCGGTGAAGGAAGTAATCATCACGAACAGCATACCATACAGGGGCGGCTCGAAGAAAGTCACGGTAGTGTCAATCGCGAAGCTGTTTGCAGGCGCGATAGGCGCGATGCACGACAAGAAATCGCTGGCGCAGATACTGCGCGGCGGGAAATGAGGAAAAGGACATTCCGTTAAATAAAATCGCTTCACAGCTTGAAAAAGGCAATTACATGAAACCACAAAAAAGGGAAACTCGCAAACCTAGGCGCGTCATACAAGAAATAAAACAACCCGTAACGGAAAAAAGAGGAGACGTCCAGTAGATTCCGGAGGTTCTGAATTCGCCCCTATGGGCCAGAGCATTAAATGAGACAAGAATTGAAAATATCTTTGGCAGCCATAAAACGCTCCGTCAATTCGTCGAGGCTTTGCACGGCGATGATACGCAATTAAAGATAGGGGCGCTTGATATGATGGAATTCCTTGTATCGGAAAATCGAAGGAAGACACATCCACGAACACCACAACAGTATAAAATCAAAAATATGCATGAGCCTGAAGAATTGAAGCCACTAGTTAAGGAAGTTGCCTTTCATGCGTCAAACTATGCGTTGCATGATGCGCAGTGGCTTGTAAGAAGCCATGCTTTAGATGCGCTTGCGTTTTTAGGGGATAGGCGTTCAGAACGACTTTTCCGTGAAATACTGTCAGATAAGGCAGATTGGATTTATTCTGGATTAGACCCACGAGAATTTATGATTGGAAATTTTACAGGGCAACCTGAAGAAATAATCAGAAGTTCGGTAGTTCCACGTTTTAAGGACATAGCAGTTGAAGGCATCGCAAAAATCGGAGGAAGGGAAAATGTCGAACTTCTCATGAGAATCATGCATGGCAGCGACTCAAGACTTTCTAAATCAGCAACCTTCGAACTGGCAGCTCATGCAACCCCTGGAATATTACGAATGTTCATAGGCATGGCGAACTTCAAAAATATGAACTATGCCCAATCACAGGCAATCATGCACGCAGCAGCAGCTATAGTAGAGGATTTGCCACAATTCAATGTTCATGAAGTAATATACAATACGTTTTCAGAAGAAAGAAATACTGTTGAAGCACATGAAATGCGACTAGGCCGTAGTAGAAGACCAAAAGAACTCATGTTCATCCCTAATTCAAAAGTAGCCATACTCATGGCGGCGAACGCCCTCGGAACCCTGCCAAAAGTCTTCAAATCAGGAGAGGTTTTGAAATTTGCCAATGAGCATACGGAAGAGGAACTTGCAAGGCACTACAAGCTCATAAAATGAGTTTTACGGAACGCATTTAGGCTCTTTAGGCAGAAATCCCCAAGAAAATGACTTTTAAACAAAGCCGGCAGATTTATAAAGAATAATAGCACCAATATTAGTCAAGAGAAGAAGAGCAAGATTCACTAAACAGGATTGAAATCTGATTCTCCATATAAAATGAAAAAAGAGAGGTGAAATAAATGATACAACTGCAATACTGCAAGGACTGCCACACGGCATTCCAGGTGCCGAGCAACATAGCCAGCACCGAAGACCACAAGTGCGCAAGGTAAGGCCTGCCACTCATTACGGTTTTTGCCTAATACGCGGCAAAAATAAAGGAATGTTTTCCGGCCAAACACACTAACGAGGGCCGGGAACGCATCCCATTTTTCCATGCCGCTTCAGCTTGCGGAAACGAAAATTCGGGGCCGCACAAGCTCAGAGGTTCACAATGAGGCACTTCCCGGCAGCTGCCGTAAAATGGGAGCGCCCGGATTTGAACCGGGGTCGCAGCGTCTTCCGAACTAACGAAAACGCACTTTTCTTTTTTCGTTAACGTTTTTCTTTTCGTGCAACGAAAAGAAAAAGGTTACCCGAACGCTGAATCCTGGACCAGACTAGACTACGCTCCCATTATTCCGCCGCGCTCTCCGGCCGCGGGCTTGGCCGTTGCCGCGGAAAAAAGCGCGGTAGGTGGCACAGAACAAATTTTGCATGAAAGTCTTAAATACCCGAAGGCACTTACAGTATTCTGTTTTTCAGATTTCAGGCCGGGGGGTAGAATGAATGAGAAATTTCTTGCCGAGATAAGCGACAAGTCCAGCGGCGAGCGCTTCTCCGCCTTCCCCGAAGGGTATGTGAAGGGCAGGACAAAGTACGTTATTATCACCGGCTCGGTGATGAGCGGCATAGGGAAGGGCATTTTTTCCTCCGCCCTGGGAAAGACGCTCAAGGACCGCGGGATGAATGTCGCGCCCATAAAGGTCGAGGCTTACCTCAACATAGATTCCGGCACGCTCAGCCCTTACAGGCACGGCGAGGTGTTCGTGCTGGATGACGGCACCGAGACGGACATGGACCTCGGCAGCTACGAAAGGTTCCTTGACACGGGCCTCTCGAAGGACAACTTCACGACGCATGGCCAGATTTACAAGCGCATAATAGAGAAGGAGCGCGCCGGGTTCTACCAGGGGAGGGACGTGCAGTACATACCGCACGTGACAGGGGAGACAAAGCTCGTGCTGAGGAACCTCGCGATGAAGTCAAAAGCGGACATCGTGCTGATAGAAATAGGCGGCACTGTCGGCGACTACGAGAACCTTTTCGCCATGGAGAGCGTCCGCGAGCTCATCTACGAGGAAGGGAGGGAGAACGCGTGCCTCGTGAACCTCACATACATACTCGAACCGCACCACCTCGGGGAGTTCAAGAGCAAGGCGGCACAGCTCGGCCTCAGGCACCTCATGAGCCTCGGCCTCCAGCCCGATGTCGTGGTGTGCAGGAGCGAACGCCCGATAACCGGCAACGTGAAGGAAAAGATTTCAATGAACGCCAACGTGCCCATTGAAATGGTTTTCAACACATATGATGTTGGAAACATCTACGAGCTGCCGCTTTTCTACAGGGAGCAGGGCCTCGACAGCGCGATACTCGGCACCATCAATCTGGACAGGAAGTTCCCGGTGAACGGGAGCAAGAGCCTCAAGGACTGGACCGCGAGGAACATCGTCGAGCCAGAAAAGGAAATAACGATTGGCGTCGCGGGAAAATACACCGGCACGAGCGACACGTACATAAGCATAGTGAAGGCCCTTGAGCACTGCTCCGCTGCGCTGAAGGTGAAGGTCGGCATAAAGTGGATAGAAACAACTGACCTCGAGAAGGACCTCGGAAAAGCCGAGCATGAAATGTCCGGCATTGACGGCATAATAATACCCGGCGGCTTCGGCACCCGCGGCGTGGAAGGCAAGATTGCGTGCGCGGGTCACGCGAGGAAGAGCGGCATCCCTTTCCTCGGAATCTGCTACGGATTCCAGATGGCGGTTATAGAGTTCGCGAGGAACGTGTGCGGAATCAAGGGAGCCAACACCGAGGAAGTGAAGAAGGACGCGGAAAACAACGTCATATGCATACTGCCGGAACAGGAGGAAGTGGAGGGACTCGGCGGAACCCTGAGGCTCGGCGGCTTTGACATCAAGGTGAAGAAAGGCACGCTGGCACACGAGCTTTACGGGAAAAAAGAAAAAGTGCGGGAAAGATTCAGGCACAGGTTCAACGTGAACACGAAATTCATAGACATACTGGAAAAGAGCGGCATGGTTTTCTCGGGGATGGCGCCGAGCAAGAGGATAATGCAGATACTCGAGCTGCCGGGCCACCCGTTCTTCATAGGCACTCAGTACCACGCGGAGTTCACCTCACGGCCGCTCAAGCCGAACCCGGTCTACCTCGGCCTCGTGAAGGCCGCGCTCAAGAGGAAATACGGGAAATAGGGCCTTAGCAAAACAACCTGCCGGAGCATACGGGGGAATGAAAAATGGTTATTGTGTTACATAATTGTACCGAAATAGACTGTTTTCGTTACATGAATGTTACGCTTTTGAAATGACAAAATACCGCTCTTTACGATCGGGCTGCAAAGCCGGCTATTTAGGGGGGTGAGGGCGGATTCTGCGTCTTGAATTTTCTGGATTGTTCCTACTTCCCAGTGTATAGCATAATCAGTGTTGTCAGTTCGAACCTAACAAATACTGTTTGTCCTCTGTTCACCTGCCATTTCTATAATATTTCATCTGCTATCTTGAGTTATTGCATGTATAGCCCTTTGCAGCTTTTTTTGACTATTCTTGGAGTTTAATAAAGATTTCTGCAGTTGCAATTGCTTTTTCTGTGAGAATTTCTATAACTGTTATTTTCAGAGTATATGCACCAGGGGGTATATTCTCTTTGCCAAAGTATGCACCAGATTTGTATGAAACCGATTGATTTTCGCCTATTTCTGAATCAGGGCTATATAATTGTGGGAACCCTATTCCATTAATATCTTTCCCTGTAACATCGTTTAGGAGATACTCAAACTTTACGCCTCTAATTGGCCTTATACCTTCATTAATAATTTTGCCTGTGACATTTGTAATCATACATTGGGATATAGGGGATGATGTTTCGCCATAGCATTTTGATTCTACGTTATCTAGTATAAGTTTTACCTTGAACTCCGCAGTATTTTCGGCAATTAATTGTTCTGTTTTTGCTAAATCACTCTTTATTTGGTTTAGGTTAGTTGAAATATTGTACGAATAATTATTGGAAATATAAGGGATCTCATCACTGTTAAAT
>JACQPB010000037.1 GCA_016202305.1 Candidatus Iainarchaeum sp.
GATATCATCCGCAGGTATATTGAGAAACAAGGGCAAAAATACGATTCAAATCAAATGAAAATAACGGAGTTTCTAAAGTAGTGTAGTAGTAGTTCGGGGATGCCCCGCCGTCTCTGCGGCGGGGTAATTCACTGTCCGTCAAATGGATTTTATTATCTCCTTCTTCAGCTCCTGGAAAAGCGGCCGCTTATTTGTGCGCGCTCCTCCAAAGAAGTTTAAAGAATTCCCTGAATGACTTTGCAATGACCTCGTCCTCGATGATTACTGCAAGCAGCCTTTCTTTTGCCCATACCACAATGCCTATCTTGCTGCCGTAGCAGTAGGTTGTGGTAGGGCTCGTCTTTTCCATGAATTTCACTTGCGTATGCTTCCAACCAGAAACCTCTTTGCCCCTCTTTCTGCCGGGTTCATCGTCATTGTAAATGACTCTCCACGGGATTTTCCTATTTATTCTCGCCCTGTGGAACCTTGCAAGGTCGTACGGGATTATTTCAGGTGAGAGTCCAGTTGAGCCGAAGCACAGGAATTCCTTCCCGACGCGGAGAATGTCGCCAAAGAGGCTCTTTACTCCATCCTTGCCCTCATACACTTCCACTTTCGGTTTTTCAGAGCGCCCCTTTTTCCTGAGCCCCAAAAGTTCAGGAAGCGCTTTTGCGAGCAGCTCTTTCCTCTCCCTTTCAAGGCTCTCGAAGTGCTCAACTAGGTTTTTCGGGTGCAGCCCGGAAAAATATTTTCTGCCTGACTTGATTACATGGCTTGCCACCCCTTTCGTTATGAGGCTTTCAAGAATATCATACACGAGCGTTCTGGGCATGCCTGTACTCTTCGAGATGCTGCTGGCAGTGGCTTCGTCAAGCTCGAGCAGGGCAAGGTAAATCCTTATTTCCCTCTCCGAGAAGCCGAATTTCCTCAGCGCGGTTTCCTTCATCATCATTGTTTGGGTTGGGATTGCCTTAAATTTATTTATGTGTTGTCAAAAAATTTACAACACTTGTTAATATCCGGGCGCGCCGCAGTTTGGTCATGGAAACGGACAGAATTATAAAAAACGTTGCAAGGTTCAGGGATGTGGAAAAGTACAGCTTCATAGTGGAGTATGTCCCGCCAATAATAAGGCCGCCGCTCAAAGGGCAGGATGTGCTGGCAGTGCCACCGTTGGATGTTTATGTCCACATCCCTGATTGCCCCTACATTTGTGACTTCTGTTCCTTTTACAAAGTGAGGAAAATGACCGATGGGCAGCGCGACCGTTACATAGGGGCTCTCGGCAAGGAAATTGGCCTGTATATTACACAGACCAACCTGGGTCAGAGGCCCATAAGCACGCTGTTCTTTGGCGGTGGCACGCCAACAAGGCTCACCCCGACGCAGTTTTCAGTCCTGATGGGTATTTTGAGGGGCAAACTTCGTTTTTCCCGCGGCATTGAAATCACCGTAGAGTCAACCCCTGACACCCTCAGCAATGAAATACTATCGGCAATGAAGCAGGAAGGCGTGAACAGGCTCAGCATCGGGGTGCAGGACTTCAATGATGATGTCCTTGAGGCAAGGAAAAGGGGCCACACGGGAAAAGAAGCAATGGATGCCTTTCAGAGGGCGCGACGGGGGTATGGGTTTGACAGGATAAACATTGACCTGATTTACAGGCTGCCAAAGCAGTCGCCTGAAAACTGGAGGAAAAACCTTGATATTATTGCAGGCCTCCGGCCTGATTACGTTACATTGTACCACCTCAGGAAAGAGCGGAGAACGGTGCTCGGCAAGCTTGATGAATCGCATTTTCCCACGAAAGAGCAGGCGATAGAAATGTATGTGAACGCGCTTGAATTTCTGGTTGGCCTTGGCTATACGCAGATTTCCGCGAATCAATTCGCAAAGCCCGGGAAGGAATTCGTGCAGCAGGAAAACAAGTGGCATTTAGGGTCGGAGCTACTCGGGCTTGGAATCTCTGCCTATTCTTGCTTCAATGGC
Source organism: Candidatus Iainarchaeum sp. (assembly GCA_016202305.1). GTDB lineage: Archaea > Iainarchaeota > Iainarchaeia > Iainarchaeales > Iainarchaeaceae > UBA10205. Next base: position 1,972 of record JACQPB010000037.1, read on the forward strand.
TACTCGTACAGGAACATAGGGAAGTTTGGTGGAACAGATACTATTGATGATTACATAAAGAAAGTGGAATCCGGATGCCTCCCGATTGAAAGCGGGGAAAAGCTTACGCCACTTGATGAAATGTGCAGGTTTGCGGTGTTTGCGATAAAGACAAGCGGGATAAACAGGCCGGATGGCGGGATTGACAAGCGCCTTTTCAGGCAAAGGTTCGGGCTCCCGGTTGAATTCGTCTTCCCTGAAGTTTTGGAGAAATTGAAGAAAGATGAATTGATTGAGGAGACAGGAACGCATATCCGCCTTACGCTCCCAGGCCTTGTAATCGCCGAGGAAGCCGCAGCGATGTTTTACTCGGATGAAATCCGGAAAAGGCTGAGGGAAAAAAACGACCTGTTCGGCAGGGGCGGGCTTTAGGGGGTATCCTTGGCGTTTACCGGAAGTGCTTCCACCCTCGAAGAGGTGCCGGAAAAGTCTTAAGTAGGGGTTTATTGATTCTTTTATCGGATGTCGGGAGTCACTAATAGGACCTTGCCAAGATTGGCTGCTTTGCGGCGCACACGGCTAATAAAACGCAGAGAGCGTTTTGTATCGAAAACCGGTCTAAAACATCTGGAGGGCTCTTTGTTCAAGCAAATCGGAAAAGCCGAGGCCAATTTGAAAGGTGCCAAATTGGATTGTTGTTCACTTAGTGAGCTTTTTGCAAATCCTGATTCGGGCTATAAGGACATGATTGCAGTTTCCTTGCATATTGGCTCTTCCGAATTTGGGAATGCAGCTATACAAGCCCGTTTGAAAAAAGATCCACAAAGAAAGCTTTCTTTGGAAATAGAGAACCTCCAAGGAATGCCGGGTGATGCACATGCACTCAGCAAGTTCAAAGATGAAAATGGCATTGTTTGGAATGCTTATTTGACAAATGTGCTGACTTCCGCTGCATATCATTCCGGCTTTGACAGAGTGCTGCTAAGGGATATCACCACAACTTATGACTACCAGCATCCATTCGTTATAGTTGGCCACACTAAAATGCGCCAGTCAGAAGGGCCCTTGGCAGAGAAAGCAAGAAAAAATATGAAGCAACTTTACACGCGGACGGCAAAGGAATGCGGGTTCACAAAAAGGGAAGGGAATTATTGGGTGAGAGAATTTCCCTGAAAATTATGCCCCCTCTTCCTGCTTCTCCAGCTGGGCCTTTATCGTCTTGAGGGAGATGAACTGTTCGCGCTCCATTTCCTCGAGGCGCATGATGATGTACTTGGCCGTGCCGCGCAGCCTCGGTATCATGATGTAGTCGAGCGCGTTCACGCGCCTCTTGGTCTTCTCTATCTCCTTTATGAGCTTCTTGAGCGCATTCTCTGTTTCCGCGAGCTTTATCACTATTTCGAGCGCCTTTTCGAATGCCGATGCGGACTCGTCTATTTTCGCGGAGCTTCCCTGCATGGAGTAACCCCTTTCCGCCAGGCTCTTCGCGACGTATTCGCCCTTTATGCTCGGTATGTGCACTCCCATTATGTTCTTTGACTGTACCTCCACGTTGGGGGCCTTCTTCACGGTGAGCGCTATGTTCTCCACTTCCATTATGCCGTGGTATGCCCGCGCCATTGCTAGGGCGTCGAAGGCGTCCTTCATGCGCGCGTTGAGCTCCGCGCGCTGGTCCTGCGCCTGCTTCATTATCCTGAAGAACTCCAGCACGAGCACGTCGCGTTTCTGCTTGAGCAGCTTGTGGCCGTTCTCCGCGAGCCTTATCCTGCTGCGCGTCTCTATCAGTTCTAGCCTTGTCGTCTTGACATCGTCCGCCATGAACTCAACTCACAAATCCATCATTGGCCCTTGTGCTGGCCATGCAGTCTCCGGCCGTTTTTGCCGCCCTTGTGTTATTATTGCTCCGTGGTCATTCCTTGCGGTGCTTTTTCCCGTACTTCTGGAGGTGCTCGAGCTTGACCCTCTTGAGCTCCTTTTCCGGCAGCATCGCGAAGAGCTCCCAGCCCAAATCGAGCGTTTGCTCTATGCTCCTGTCCTCTTCCCTTGCCTGCCTTATGAAGCGCTTCTCGAACGCGTCCGCGAACTTGAGGTATTTCCTGTCGGTTTCCCCGAGAGCTTCCTCGCCGACGACCGCGCTCAGCGCCCTCAGGTCCCTGCCCTGCGCGTATGCGGCGTACAGCTGGTCTGCCACTCCGCGGTGGTCCTCGCGTGTCTTGCCGTTCCCTATGCCGAGGTTCATGAGCCTCGAGAGGCACGGCAGCACGTCGACCGGCGGGTAAATGCCTTTCCTGTGCAGCTCCCTTCCCACCACTATCTGGCCTTCCGTGATGTACCCCGTGAGGTCAGGTATCGGGTGCGTGATGTCGTCCGATGGCATGGAGAGTATGGGCAGCTGCGTCACGGAGCCTTTCTTTCCCTTGATGACTCCGGCGCGCTCGTACAGCGACGCGAGGTCAGTGTATGTGTATCCTGGGTAGCCGCGCCTTCCGGGTATTTCCTTTCTCGCTCCGCCTATTTCGCGCAGCGCTTCGCAGTAGTTGGTCATGTCGGTTATTATGACGAGGACGTGCATGTCCTTCTCGAACGCGAGGTATTCCGCTGTTGTCAGCGCCATCCTCGGCGTTATGAGCCTTTCGACGCTCGGGTCGTCCGCGAGGTTCAGGAAGAGCACGCTCCTCTCGAGCGCTCCTGTCCTCTCGAAGTCCTTCATGAAGAAGTTCGCTTCCTCGTGCGTTATTCCGACGGCCGCGAACACGACGGCGAAGCTTTCGCTCTTGTTCCTGACTTTCGCCTGCCTCGCGACCTGCACCGCGAGCTCGTTGTGCGGCAGCCCCGCGCCGGAGAAAATAGGGAGCTTCTGGCCGCGCACCAGCGTGTTGAGTCCGTCTATCGTGCTGATGCCTGTCTGTATGAAATCCTCGGGCTTGGCCCTTGCTACGGGATTTATTGCGGAGCCGATTATGTCTACCCTCTTTTCGGGCACTATCGGCGCGCCCTTGTCCCTCGCCTCTCCGAGGCCGTTGAATACCCTTCCGAGCATTTCCTCGGAAACTCCGAGTTTCATTGTCTCGCCGAGGAACTTGACTTTCGTCCTGTCGGCGTCGAGGCCGGTCGTGGGGCCGAATATCTGTATCACTGCCCTGCCTTTCGAGGTTTCCAGCACCTGGCCTTTCCTCTTCTCGCCGTTCGGCAGCTTCACTTCCACAATCTCGTTGTACCCTATGCCTTCCACCTTGTCAACGAAGACAAGCGGGCCCTCAACGTTCGTCACTGTCTGGTATTCCTTCATCATTTTCTCACCTGCCCTTCCATTGCCTTGTCGAATTCGGAGTCTATCCCGGAAATTATGGAATTGAGCTTCCTTGCGGCCTCCTCTTCCGGAATCTCCTTCATTCTCGCTATCTGCGCCCTCACATTGAGGCCTGTTATAGCCTTGAGCTGGAGGCCGAGGTCAATCGCGTCCGCGGCCCTTTCGTGGAACCTGAGAATTGCCTTGAGCATGAGGTGCTGCTTCGCGAGGGATGAGGACGCGTCTATCTCGCTGAATGCAGATTGCTGGAGGAAGTCCTCGCGTATCATCCTGGTGGCGTCGAGCGTGGCCTGCTCCTTTTCAGGCAGCGCGTCCGGGCCCACGAGCTGGACTATTTCCTGCAGCTCGGCTTCCTTCTGGAGCAGTTCCATCGCCTTCGCGCGGTTCGCGCTCCAGTCTGCCGCGACGATGCCTGCATAGGTGGCGTCGAGCGTTCCGGTATAGAGCGAGTAGCTCTTGAGCCAGTTGATTGCCGGGAAGTGGCGCCTCTGCGCGAGCTTCGCGTCAAGGGCCCAGAACACTTTGGTGACGCGCAGCGTGTTCTGCGACACGGGCTCTGACACGTCTCCGCCGGGCGGCGACACCGCGCCAATCACTGATATGGAGCCGTTCCTTTCCGGGGAGCCGGCGCATATTATCCTTCCGGCCCTTTCGTAGAATTCCGCGAGCCTCCTTGCGAGGTACGGAGGGTAGCCTTCCTCTCCTGGCATTTCCTCTATCCTTCCGGATATTTCCCTCATAGCCTCGGCCCATCTTGACGTGGAATCTGCCATGAGCGCGACGTCATACCCCATGTCCCTGTAATATTCCGCTATTGTGATGCCTGTATACACGGAGGCTTCCCTCGCCGCGACCGGCATGTTGGAGGTGTTCGCTATGAGTATGGTCCTCTGCATGAGCGGCTTCTTCGATTTCGGGTCGAGAAGTTCCGGGAACTCCGTCAGCACTTCCGTCATCTCATTGCCCCTTTCTCCGCAGCCAATGTAGACGATTATTTGCGCGTCACTGTATTTAGCAAGATTTTGCTGGCAGACAGTTTTTCCCGAGCCGAACGGGCCCGGTATCGCCGCAGTGCCGCCTTTCGATATGGGGAAGAACGTGTCCAGTATCCTCTGTCCGGTTATGAGGGGCGTGTTGGGCGGCATTTTTTCGGCGCATGGCCTCGGCTTCCTGACCTCCCACTTCTGGAGCATCTTCACTTCGTGCCTTTCCTTGCCGTCCTTGAGCGTGGCTATCGTTTCCTCCACGGTATAGCTGCCCTTGCTTATCTCCGCTATTTCGCCTTTCATCCCGTGCGGCACCATTATCATGTGCTTTATGAGCTCGGTTTCCTGCACTTCGCCTATGATGTCGCCGCCGCTGACAACATCCCCTTTCTTTGCCTTGGGGCTGAATGCCCATTTTTTCTTTTTGTCGATGGGGCTCGCCACTACGCCCCTTGCGATGAAGCTTCCGCTCTTTGCCATTATCTCGTTCAGCGGCCTCTGTATGCCGTCATAAACCGATTCGAGCAGCCCCGGCCCGAGCTCGACGCTCAGCGGCATTTCCGTGTTCTCCACAGGCTCACCGGGCCTGAGGCCGGAGGTGTCCTCGTAGACCTGGATGGTGGCCCTGTCATGGCTTATCTTTATTATTTCTCCTATGAGCCTTTCCTTGCCGACCTTCACGACGTCGTACATTTTCGCCCCGGCCATTTTCTCCCCTACCACTACCGGGCCTACTATCCTGAGCAATTCTCCCATTTTTTTCACCTCATTGCAGGCATAAAATGCCTTTTACACATGACCGTCACTTCATCAGCTCGAATCCGAGCGCCTTCTTCACCATTTCCCTGAGCGAGTCGCCTTTCTCCGCTGCCGGGCCGTCCTTGTCCGGGATGGCTATGACGACCGGCTTCGCGAGCCTCTCTATCCTCTTCTTCAGCCTCCAGTCCATGCCGTTCATTGCCTTCTCGCTAACTATGAGTATGCCTGTTTCCTCGCTCGCGAGCAGCTCCTCAATCTTCTTTTCGGCGGCCGCGCCTTCCGCGGGGAACGTGCTCTCCGCAGGAACTCCCGCCAGCCTGAAGCCCGTGCATGTCGGCCCGTCGGCCACCACCGCTATCCTATGGTTATATTTTACCAGCACTGCGTCTGCACCAACCATTTCTACACCATCACGAGCATTTCCTTCGCCTTCTCCGCGCCGAGGCCGAATTCCTTCGCCCTCACGATTTTGCGGATGTTAGCGACTTCCTGCTCCTTCAGGAACAGGAACCCGGCTATTGCGCCTATCGAGAGCACGCTTGTGCGCAGCAGGCTCAGGCCTTTCCTTGCAACTGCCTTCTCGGCCTCTATTTCAGCAGGTATTAAGGTCCCGTTTTTCCTGTGGGCCTCTATGGCCTTCCCGAGGCCGAATTCCTTCTCGAACTGCCTCATTGCCTCCTCGGCGCTCTTCGCGCCAAGGGCCTGCCTCAGCCTGTCCCTGCCTATCTTTCCTCCGTGTGCCATGAGCGCCATTGCGGCTTCCTCCTTCATTCCCTCCTTCACGGCCCTCAGCGCGGTCGAGACGTTCTTCGCGTCCACCTGCGCCCTGAGCATGCCGAGTATGACTTTCTCGTCGCCGTACGGGTTGTGCGCTATTTCAGGGAGCCTGGAGTAATAATAGGAGTCGAGCGCATGCAGCAGCGCTGATATGTCCCTTTCCTTCTCGTATTCCCTCATTGCCTTTTCGAGCACTGGCGCGTACGGCGTTCCCGCGAGCGCGGCAACGGCTTCCTTCACGCTTTTCGCGTCTAGCATCCTTGCCCTCGCCGGGGCCGGAATGATGCCTGTTTCCACCAGCGCAATGCTTTCGCCGCCGAGGTGCTTGCCGAGGAGTATCGCCTTGATGTTGTCGACCTCGTACTTCTCGAACATCTGCATTATCTTCGCGCCGAGGCCCTTGGGCGAAATCCTGATTATCTTGGCGAGCGTCCTTGAAAAGTTCTTGGCGCACGCGAACTCCACATGGTCCGCGAGCGTCCTGTCCTTCAGCGCGCCGGCAACGAGGTCCTGCCTGTACCCGGTCTTTTCCAGCAGCGCGTATATCTCTCCCACCCCTCCGGCTTCGGCCATCGCGGAGATGTCCTTCTGCTGCAGGAGCGTTTCCTTCATGGCCTTGACTCTCGCATTGGAATACCCGAGGGAAACGGCCCGGCTCACTATCCACGAGTCGAGCGCCCCTGCCTTGGGGGTTCCTCTCCCTGCAGCCACCGCCATCCGCATTTCACTTCCTGAACATTTCGAGGTATATCGTTTTCCTGATGTCTTCCTTCTTCTGCTCGAACATTGCCTCGAGCGAGCAGTCCACGCTGACTTTTCCGTCAGGGCTCGACACTATCGCGCCGCCCGAAATACGCGCAGGCTCCGGCGAAACGCCCTTCGATAGCCTCTTCGCCATCTTCATGTCCTCTTCCCTCACCCTCACCACGGCTTTTCCCGCGAATTCCCTTTCCGCGCCCGTTATCGCTTTTTTCATGAACGCCTCGTAGCCCTTGCTTTCCGGGATTGCCGAGAATTCCTTCCACGCCATCGCGAGGGCTTCCTCGGTTTTCCTGTTCTTCGCTTCCGTGACTATTTTCCTCGCCTTGAGCTGCGCCGCGCTGAGCCTCTCGGCCTTCTGCGCCTCGGAGGACTCCTTTGCCGCCTGCCTCGCGCCCGCTATGATAGCCCTGGCCTTTTCCTTCGCCTCCGCTATTGCCTTTTCCGCCTGCTTTTCGGCTTCCGCGCTTATTTTCCGCGCTTCCGCCTGCGCTTCCTGCATGAGGCTTTTCCTCAGGTTTTCCATGCCCATCCAATCACTTTCCTTTCCCGGTTCCTTTGGCGGCTTTCCCGCGCAGTTCCCTTGTCCCGCGTTTCCGCGGATAAATGTCGGGGGCCTTTGCCCCCTTCCGCCGCTCTTCTCAGAAGAACAGCAGCATTGCGGCCACGACGAACCCGAATATTATGATTGATTCGGGTATGACGAGCCAGGTGAGCAGCTTCGAGGACTGCTCCGGCTTTTCGGCGATTACGCCTACCGCGCTCGCGCCTATCGCTGACTGGGCGAGTCCTGTTCCTATCGCTCCGCCGAATATCGCTATTCCTGCAGCGAGTGCCTTTGCTCCCTCTGTTTCCAATAAGGCCATTTTTTGCACCTCCGTTTGCTTTTCACTCCTTTAAGTATTTCCTGTCGAACCTGAAGGGCGAGAACTCATGGCCTCCCCCCTCATAGAACTTCGAGTAGAATTCCACGAAATTGAGCCTCGCTCCCTGTATGAACGACTCGAACATCGCGAGGAACGCGTTGAATGCGTGGATTCCTATGTAAAGCGGCAGGAGCACTATCACGAGCAGGCCCTTGTCGAGCGAGGGGAACGCGACCTCGTTGAGTATCAGCCCTATCACTGTTCCCACGAGGCCGACTGCGAGTATCCTCGCGAACGACATTATGTTGGCCACGACGCTCGACACCTCTATGAGGCCCATTGGCCCCTCGCCCTTGAGTACGAGCCCCAGCGACACGAGCATCGCGGCTGCTGACGGGGCCGCGGCGATTTCAGGGAGCGCCTTGAACATGAGCGTGCTTACTAGGACCGTTCCTGAAGTGACGAAGCCGAACCATCCGAGCTTCGCCATCGCATGTTCCTTGTGGCCGTGCCTCGACGCATTAAGGAACCCTATAAGGAACCCGACCGACACGGTGAGGACTCCCATGAGTATGCTCAGCGCGAGCAGGAACTGCACGTTGTGGAGCCTTTCGATGCCTGTGTAGAGCTGCAGGTCATGGATGCCGAAGAGCAGGCTGAGCAATTCCGCGTGCGGCATCGCAGCGAACTCGTCGTAAATCAGGCCGAATATTATCGCGGGTATCGCGGACCACATCCAGATGATTGAAACAGGCCTGAGTATGCTTTCGGCCGAGACTTTCCCGGCTATGAATTTGGCGATGAGGAACGACAGGATGCCGTATATGACGTCCCCTACCATCATGCCGTAGAACACCGGGAAGAACACGAGGAATATTATAGTCGGGTCCACTTCGTTGCTCCTCGGCACTGACATGTACTTGTTGATGAATTCGAACGATGAAACAGATTTCGAGTGCTCAAGGAGTGTCGGCGCCTCTTCATGCGAGTGCGTGAGCTCCTCGTGCGAGAATTTCCTCAATTCCGCCCTGCCGCCGAGCCTTTCCTCGATTATTTTCTTCAAACCGCTGAACCTGCTTTCCGGCACGTACGCTTCCGCGACGAAAACATGCGGCGTTTCACCGAACGAGGCCGCGGCAGAGGACTTTCCTAACTCTATCATGAGCATCTCTTTCGCGGCGGAGAGCTTCTGGAAGCTTTTGCGCGAGATTTCCGCCAGCTCCCTTTCTAACCCAGCATTCTTTTTTCCGAGGGCCGCGATTTTCCTGTCGATTGCAATGGCTTCGTCCGCGGGCTTCCCGTCAACGGATGGCATTTCCGCGCTCTCGAAGCCTTCCTTTGCGAGCTTCTCCGCGAGCTCAACTTCCTTTCCCCTCGGCACTGCGGCGATGCACGCGAAAACCCCGGAGCCTGCCTTCTTCATGGTGTAGCTCGCCCCTTCCCTGCGTAGCGCATGCTCGACGCGGTCTTTTGCATGCTCCCTGAAAGTGCCTGTTATCAGCGCGGCGCTGCCGAGCCTTGCCAGTGCCATGTCCACGTTGAGGCCGGCGAACGGCAGCAGGCTCCGCTTTTTTTCGGCCAGCGCATCTATTTCCGATTCCGCCTTCCCTGTTTCCTCGCTTATTTCGGCTATCCTGCGCTCCGCTTCCCTGAATTCCTTCGATTTTATGTACGCCCTTGCCTCGCTTTCCGTAATACGCTGGCTTTCCGTGCCGTGCGGCATGGCCGCGAGCATGGCTTCGGCCTTTATCAGTTTCTCCACGGCCTCTTCGTTTCCTTCAAGCGGCCCAGGGTTCGCGATTCCATCGTGCTCAAACCTCTTTATTTCTGACGCGCCGTGCTCTTCGAGCGCCTCGATGGCCTTCCTCAAGGCGCTCTTCGGCGCCACAATCCTGGCCTTGCACATTTTCGCCGGAAAAAACATATCATGCCTCACTCATCGCTTCCTTCACTGCCTTGCTTACAAGCGCATCAGGCACCTTCATTGAAGCTATCGTGCCGGCTTCCTTCTCCGCCCTGGCAAGTGTCTGCTTTTCCTGGGCTTCGAGCTCCTTCACGGCCTTCGCGAGCATTTCCCCCGCGGCCTTTTCCGCCTCTTCACCGGCCTTCTCGGTTGTTTTCTTGGCTTCGGCGCCTGCCTTGGAGGCCATGGCTTCGGCATCGAGCCTCGCCCTGGCGATGGCCTTCTCCTTTTCCTGCTCCGCCTCCTTTATTTCCTCCAGCTCCCGCGCGAATTCGTGGTCATCCATGCTCATGCCCCCTCCGGATTTTCTTGTGCGCCGCTTTTGGCCACGGCCCTTTCCATGGCAGACGCTATCCTCGGCATCGCAATGTATGCCGCCACCAGCACCGCGAGGAGCACGGCTAGGCCCTTCTCAATCCCGAAAAAGCCGAGGCGCACCCCGGCCAATGCAATGAAAGCGAACACGACGAGCGCAGGGAAGATTGAGAGCAGGGCGAAAGCCACGGAGAATTTCCTCACTTCGCGCTTCTGCTCCCGTGAAAATGCCGATGCTGCCATGCGAATCCAACCATGCCTAATAATGCAATTCCCTGCCGTGAATCGCGGGCTGCTCACCAAAATCCCGCCGTTTTTTCATAGTAATCCTTATTATATGGCCTATCTCGGCCCAAGCCGAGATAGCCGCCTTGCAGAGCCAAGCTCTGCGAGGCCCAGTGCCCAATGGGCACCGGGTCGCTCCCAACAGCCGAAACTGTTGTTTTTCATATAAGATTGGGTGGCGGTTATGTTAAAAAGGCTTTCCGCTTTTTTCGGGGTTTCAGCCGAAAGAGCGCCGTATGGCCATGGCCTGCTCCCCGAGGATGCGGATTTCATCCATGGTGTTGTACAAATAAAAGCTTGCCCGGACGAGGCCCTTTGGGTTTATGCTCCTGACAACCGGTTCTGCGCACATGAAGCCCGTGCGCACCGCTATGTTCCGGCTCTCATCCAGCGCGACGCCGAAATCAAGCGGGTCAATGCCTTTCACGTCAAAGAGGATGACTCCCGCCTGCCTGTCAGGGTCATTCGGGCAGTACATCCCAAGGCCCTCAATACTCCCCATGGCATCAAGCGCCCTTGCCGTCAGCTTTTTTTCATGGTCGTGCACGTTTCCGGGGCCGAGCTTTTTCAGGTAGCGGCATGCCTCCGCGAGCCCCAGCGCTTCCGCAATCGGCTGCGTGCCGGCCTCGAACTTTGCCCTGCCGCCCGAAAACTCCGTCCTTTCGAACGACACCGACTTTATTATCCCACCGCCATAATTGTACGGCGGCATCTTCCCGAGCAATTCTTCCTTCGCATAAAGCGCCCCTATCCCTGTCGGGCCGAGCATCTTGTGCGAGGAAAACCCATAGAAGTCCGCGCCGATTCTCTTCACATCTACCTCGAGGTGCGGCACGGCCTGCGCGCCGTCAATGAAGCACAGCGCTCCGCTGTCGTGCGCGATTCCCGCTATTTCCTTCACGGGCTGTATCGAGGCGACAGTGTTGGCCACATGCGCCATTGAAACCATTTTCGTTTTTTTCGTGACCTTCCGCCGCAAATCCTCCATGTCCAAAGTAAAATCAGGATTCAGCTTCACCACTTTCAGCTTTCCCCCCGTGCGCTCGCAGAGCTGCTGCCACGGGATGAGGTTCGCGTGGTGCTCGAAAAAGCCGACAACAACCTCATCGCCCCCCTTGAAATGGCCCATCCTCTCCAGCGACACGGCTGCAAGGTTCACGGACTCGGTAACATTTTTAGTAAAAATGAGTTCGCTCTCCTTTGCGCCCACAAACCCCGCGGCCTCCTCTCGTGCCTTCTCGAACTTCTCGGTCGCGGCGCGCGAGAGCCTGTGCGAGCCCCTCCCTGTATTCGCGGTGAACTCATTGTAATAAGCGTCCATGGCCTCAATCACGCAGCGCGGCTTCAGGGAAGTGGCGGCGCTGTCGAGGTAAATCAGGCCGGGGTTCTTTTGCAGGACGGGGAAATCTTGGCGGAGGTTTAAAAGGTTCATTTTTTCACTTCCCAATGCCCGCCTTTGCTCGGGCCGTTCCATTCCAATTTCTTTTTTTGGCGCAGTTTTTTGATGTGGTATTTTATTCCGTCCACGGAGATGCCTAGCTGTTCTGCAAGCTTTTCCTTCGTGATGGAGGGGTTTTGGCTAATCGCATCCATGATGAGGCCTTCCGTTTTGGGGGTAGTGGTTTCCGGGCTTTCGATTTTTGGCCTGGTGAAGGTCACCGTAAAGAATGTTGTGAACTCGAATTTCGGCTCCGGCAGGCCCGCATTTGAGAGTGCATTTCTTATCCTTGAGATGCCTGAACCAACATGCTCAACAAGCCCGATTTGCTGCAATAAGCCGAAAAGCAGGGGGTTCCTTGACAGGCTTCTTTTTCCAAACTCGCTTTCCTTGATGATAAGCCCGCCACCAAACATATCACTTTCCCCCCAAACTATCTTCAATAATTTTCCTTTCGTCTTCGGTGATGCCGTAGAGCTTGTAAACGAGGTCATCAATCTCGGCGTCGGTGCGGGCGATTTCCTCTTCGAGCCTCTCGCGCTCGGAGGTGTGCTTGTCGGAGAGATCTAATAATTTGCTATTAAACCTAATGTTTACTAGCGGGTTAATATCGGTTGGCATAATAATTGGGAATTTATCTATATAGATGAAATAAACAGATTGCTCTGCGTAAGTATTATTAGAGTCAAATGTGGCAATGATGTTTGCTCCTGTTTTACGCAAAAAGATTTTGTTTTGTTTACTCAATTTTTCTTTATCTTGAGTACCCCCTGCAAGATTTTCTTTTTTGAAGTCGAAAAAACAACAATCCCTTGTTGTGAATCGTCTGATGTTTTCCCCCTTGAAAACTTTAATTTGTTTAGAATTTTCCTTTGTTTCTGTAACTTTATTCGGTTTTGCAATAAATCCAACACTTGTGTGGAATTTATTGTCTTTAGTTAATTCAAATATTAAATTTTGCTGTTTAATTTTTTTAAAAATGTTTAATATTTGTTCATTAACGATGAACCAAGTTCCATCAGATAAACTTGAATAAATTTCCTGGGGTATTTTTTCGAATTTATTATTTGGGTATTCGGCAATTTCAATGCTTGCATTATGCGGTTTTTCTTTTTGAATAATGAAAATAACATTATCGCTTATTACCCCTCCAAAAAACGGCTTAAACCATAGTTTTTTCAGCGTATAACCGCCCAAAATATGTTTTCTCAAATTTAAAAACTGGCTATTAAAACATAATCTGTCAGGTACGATAAATCCAAAATGCCCGCCCCCCCTAACCAAAGACAAACCTTTCCATATAAACATTTCAAATAAATTAGGTCTATATTGATC
>JACQPB010000041.1 GCA_016202305.1 Candidatus Iainarchaeum sp.
GGGATAGAGACACCCAACAACACAAGATTTATTCCGAACCATCAAAAAACCAATAGAAAGGCCTATTTTTGAGGCCTTTCACGCCAAAACTACTATAATTCGGAGGTATCTGCACAGCCATAAAGCAGAGGAGCTCAACCCCCCACAACCTTAAAATCCGCTATTAACCGTAACCAGTAAATTTAAATAGATGCTTTCCTACTATAATATAACCTATTACCACGTGGTGCGATGCAGGAATACGAACTGAACCTTTTCCTAGAAAAGCTCGGCATGACAGAGTACGAAGCGAAGACCCTTTCAGCGCTTTTCAGGCTCCATGAGGCGGAAGCCCCGGAGATTTCGAGGGGCGCGCAGGTCCCAAAAACGAGGGTGTACGATGTCCTGGACAGGCTCACAAAGAAAAACCTCATAATCGAAATCCACGGAAGGCCGAAGCGCTACATGGCAATAGAACCCGAAAAGGTTTTCGGCACACTTATAGAAGAGAAGAAGAAGGAGCTCGCGGAACTCGAGAAGGAAGCAAGCGCCCTCAAGCACGCCGTTTCATTTGACACTCCCAGCAACAAGCACGAGAAAGTCCTCAAGGTCAAGGACAGGAGCGACTTCATGAAAATACTCGGCCAGGAAATAGACACGGCAAAGGAAAGCGTGCGAGGCATGACGCCAATCTCGAAAGAGCACGGAATAATAAGGGAATCAATGCAAAGCGCGGCGTCAAGGAACGTCGAGATAAAGCTCATAAGCAGGATGAACGAAGCCTCTGACAAAGTGTGCCGCGACTTCACGCAGGCAGGAGCGAGCGTGAAGGAATTCGACCACGGAATGAACGCATTCATAATCGACGGCAAGAAGGTCGTGCTCGCGCTCAGCGACTTCACGCAGGAAAAACCGGAATACCACTTCACAATATGGCCCGAAAACAGGCCCATGGCAGAAGCGCTCAAGAAATACTTCGACCACGCATGGGAGAACGGGAAGCAGGTGTGAGAAACAAACAACTTTCAATTGCATTTCACGGCGCAAAATGCGGTAAAAATATTCACAACAAAAGAGTTGGCGAAAATGCTGTAGATTTGCCAAAAATGCACCCGGATAAAGCCTAAAAACTCTTCGCAGGGATATCAATTCAATTGCATTTGTTTTTTGCAAGGGGGGAATGACATGGATTTCGGTAAACTGTTAGGCGCATTCATGAAAAGCAAGGCCGACATAGGCGAGTACAAGCCCAAGGCAAAATGGGCTTTCACGGAAGGAAAATCGAAGAAGAAAAAGTGAGAAGCGCAGAATATAGCCGCAAAGGTTGTGTTGCAATAGACCTCAATGGAATGCTGAAAGGGCTCTTCGGGCGGAGCATTGAAGAGAAAGCAAGGCACCAGAAATGGGCGTTCTCCGCAAAAAAGTCCGAACTCTCGAAGCGCACGAAGGCCGGACACAAGCAGACAAGTGGGAAGAGGCAGGAGTACTGACTTTAACACTGCTTAAGGGCATTTCGCGTTATGAGCCAAAGTCAGCGCCGAAATCCGGTTATTAACCTTTTTCGCACCAATTTATCATTATGGCAGCCGACAAGTCCGCACTCGAAAAAGTAAGGCAGGACGCCCACCGCTATGCGGTGAAGAATGCATTCGAGCATGGCGGAAGGGCGGAGATCGGAGCGCTCATTGGCAAGCTCAAGGCCCTGCACAAGGAAATGCCAGTGCCTGAAATCATGCCCACTGCAATAGAAGTGGTGAAGAAAGTCAACTCAATGAGCTCTGCGGACATTGAACAAGAATTCAGGTCCTTCGAGGGCGGCTATGAACTAAAACCGCAGAAGGGCCGCGAAGGCCTTCCGGAGCTCGAATGGGCTGAAAGCGGGTCGCGGGTGGTCACGCGCTTCGCACCGAACCCCAATGGCCCGCCCCATCTCGGGAACGCACGCGCAGCATTCCTCAGCTATGCATACGCGGAAAAGTACGGCGGAAAATTCATACTGCGCTTCGAGGACACAGACCCTAAAGTGAAAAAGCCCATGGAGAACCCGGAGGAGGCTTTCCGGGAGGACCTCGAATGGCTCGGCATTAAAGTGGATGAAGTTTACTTCGCGTCCGACAGGCTGCCGCTCTACTATTCATACATGCGCAAAATCACTGAAGCGGGACACGCGTACGTGTGCATGTGCAAAAGCGGGAAATGGAAAGAAAATATTGACACGAAAAGGGCCTGCCCTTGCAGGGACAAGGATGCGAAACACCAGATGGAGCTTTTCGAAAAAATGATTTCGCACGAACTCAAAGAAGGGGAAGCGGTACTCAGGATAAAGACTGACCTGAAGCACCCGGACCCGAGCGTGCGTGACTGGTGGATTGCGCGCATAGTGGACAGGCCCGAGCATCCGCGCGCAACAGGCAAGGACTTTGTATGGCCGAGCTTCATGTTCGAGAGCGCGATAGATGACCACGACATGGGCATAACGCTCGTGCTGCGCGGCCAGGAGCACGCACAGAACTCGACAAAGCAGAAATACCTGTACGATTATTTCGGGTGGGAGCCACCGCACGCAATCCACTTCGGGAGGCTTTCAATAGGGGAAATGGTGCTGTCGAAATCCAGGATTCGTGAAGGCGTGGAGAGCGGCGAGTACGAAGGGTGGGATGACATAAGGCTCGGCACGCTGCGCGCCCTGCGCAGGCGCGGATTCAGGCCTGAGGCACTGCAAAAGGTGATAATAGACTCCGGGCTCACGACGAGCGACGCCAACATTTCCGTACAGAAAATATCGGCATACAACCGCGACCTGATAAAGGAAGACGCCACGAGAACCACTTACCTTCTCGACCCTGTAAAACTAGAGGTGCCGGCCCATGAGGGCATGGAAATCGAGAAGGACGGCAAGAGCATCGAATTGCCGCAGGGCATGCACGAGTTCCTTGTCTCGGCAAAGGAGATAAAGGCCGTCAAGGAGCCGGTGCTCCGGCTGCGGAATGCGTACAACGTGCGCGTCGAGAACAGGGAAGGATTCTCCCTGCTCGGGAAGTTCATCGGGAAAGAGGCCGGGGGCAAGCAAGTGGTTTCATGGGTATATGAAATGATGGACCTGGAACTCAAGCTGCCTGACGGCTCGCGCGAACTCGGCATTATAGAGGCCATGGACCTGAAGAAAGGCCAGTACCTGTACCTCGAGAAGAAAGGCTTTTGCATAATCGACTCGGCGGACGGGAAAAGGCCAGTGGCATGGTTCTGCCACGAATAAGCTTAAATAATCGAACAAGGACAAAGTAGCACTATGAAGTTTGCAGCACTTTTGCTGATTTCAGTTGCGCTTCTTGGAATGGTTTTAGCTTCCGGTTGCCTTGGGAACAGCACGCCGGCACCGCAGGGCGGGAACAACAACCAGCCCGCGCAGTCGCCAGCGAACGGCCAGCCGAATAATCCGTCGGCTAATTCAGGCACGGGCAGCATCCCGCAGCCGCCAGCGCTGCCAGAGTGAAAAGGGTGAAAACGATGGACAAGGGATTCCAAGCTATAATAGGCATGCTGATTTTGGGAGCCTCAATTGTGGTGGCGGAAAGCGCACAGCCACAATTCCCCAGTTTGACCGTTAATCCCGGCTGGAACCTCATTCCCGGAGGGCTTGGCGAACTCATGAGCAACAGGGGATGTATAAATAATTTCAGCACAGTGTATGCATATTCCCCCCTTGAAAAAAAATATTATGGCGGGGCGTATGTGAACGGTACTCCTTCAGGCGACCAGACAACCATCAACTATGACTTATACAATGGATATTCAGACAAGTGGTATTTGTATGGCAGCGGTTCTGGCACCAGCCTTTGGGCTTATTCAACCAAGTCCTGCGAGCTGGCATTAGATGGAACCGTCAACCCGGGAATACCGGAAGTCGGGCTTTTCAGTGGATGGAATTTCATTTCAGTCACAGGCAGGATGTACGGGCTCTCACCAAATACCGTTTTCCAGAATTGCAAACTGCAAAAAGCATTTTATTGGGACAGCGCAATACAGGGCTGGAAAGATTCACTGACACTGCTACAATCAAGCGGGCAATTTACATTAGGCGATGTTGGAAAAGGACTTGTTGTCAAGGTTGCTGCAGAATGTAAACTGTCTGGCACTCCTGCCACTCCGCCAGCGCCTGCATTGCCAGATTGAACATCTGCTACCGGTAAATTTTCCCTCTATGCTCAAAAGTGTGGAAAATGACCTGATTTTCGTGCACTTCAAAAATCAGCCGAAATGGAGTTACCCTGACGCTTTTCTTGCCAGCGAGGATATTGCCGAGGAACTTCCCTTTTCCGGGGTTTGCCAGAATGCTTTCCACTACCTTCTTCAATCGTACAAGCGTTGCTGAGTCCCTTATCTTGTCCATTTGCTTCCTGAACTCATCGGAAAAAACGGCTTCCAAGCAAATTACCCTCTGAAGAAGCGGTCGAGGTCTTTTCTGGAAGTGGCCTTTGTCAACTTTCCGGACTTTATATCCTGCTCGCTTCTCCGAAGGCTGCCCATGAGCGGCGCATTGCCAAGTATTCTGGCCGTTTCTATCAGCCCATCAAGCTCATCCCTCACTTTCATTGCCGTTTTAATCCTGCTTTTTGGCAAGAGCGATGATTTTGCGCCGTTCAAACATGACACCTATGACAGAGTAATTGGGCGGCGGAGAATAAAATGCTTTTGTCCGGATTTTCCGGAAAACGGATAAGCAATACGCCTCACGCCGATTGCCACGGGACACTCTGGCCGCGCTTTCCTGCCATCACCACAACGGCGGCTATTGACAAGATGAGGGATAGCAATGCGAGCGCGGCATTGTAATCGAGCAGCACGGGCCAGCTATACTGGGTGTTTGAAAGCGGCCAGAGAAGCTTTACGGGCCAGTCGGTGAAAACAGCGTCCGTGAGAGGGTGAAGTGCATAGGACGCGGCGAACACGGCAAAGGACTTCTTGAAATCCATTTTTGCGAAACGCGAAAGCGCGAGGGCGAAAACGAGGCCAAAGAGCACGGCATAAATGAGCGGATTCAAAAGCTCGTGATGCAAGGCATAGAACAATTCCCTGTCGAAGAGCACCGGGATGCCGTCAAGGTCGGGCATCATGCCTGCCAGGAACGCGAGGAGCAAAAGCCGCCTGTCTTTTGTGAAGGGGAATGCCGCGAGGAAAGAAATGAGGCCGTGTATGAGAGTGAAGGGCATCCATGAAACGTGTTTTTCGGGAATTGATAACGCTTTTGGTGCGCGGCCTGCACCAGCACTGCACAACATGCAACGCCGGAAACACAAGAATATCTTCTACATAACAGGTGCCTTTTTGCCCGCCCTATTAGCCTTATAAACCCTTTCAGGGCATTTCTTGTCAGAATAAGCTCATTTTGCCTATGACGATGAAGGCCTTTCGGGGCTGAAGGAGGTGCGCGCATGGCAGAATTCGTAAAGTTCAGCATGCCTGAGGAACTCAGGGCGAGGCAGGCGATGCTTCTCGAGAAAATAAAGAAGAGCGGGAAAGTGAAGATTGGCGCCAACGAGGCCACGAAGGCCGCGGAGCGCGGCAGCGCGAAGCTTATAGTCGTCGCAGAGGATGTCTCGCCGCCTGAAATAGTGATGCACCTGCCGCTCATATGCAGGGAGAAGAACATACCGTTCAGCTACGTTTCCACGAAGAAGGGCCTCGGCCAGTACGTGGGCATCGCAGTCGGCACATCCGCGATAGCAATCCTCGATGAGGGCGACCAGAAGAAGGAGCTCGCGGATTTCGCGAAGAAGCTGCAGGAAATCGCGAAGCAGTGAATGCGGAAAAGGTGATGGGTTGGAAAAGGGAACTCCTGCTGAAGTCGTTGAAATTCTCGGCCGCACAGGCGTGTACGGCGAGATAGTGCAGGTGCTCTGCAAGATTCTCGACGGCCCGGAATCCGGAAGGGTCAAGAGGCGCAACATCAAGGGCAACTGCAAGAAGGGAGACGTGATTATCCTGCTTTCCACGGAAAGGGAAGCGAAGGAAATCAGGGCGAAGTAAGGTGGTATGATGAGCGCAAGCGAAATTGCGATTCGGGCGGGCAATGGCTGTATGGCCCATGGCGAAGATAATGCGCCGCCAAGGATTAGGTGACAACTATGCCCGTGGATTCTTTTACCGGAAAGCAGATACAGAAAGGCCACGGCCTCATGTATGTGAAGAAGGACGGCTCGGTCTATTGGTTCGCGGAAAAGAAGTCAGAGAAGAATTTCTTCATGGGCCGCAACCCCAGCAATACCAAATGGACAGACCATTACCACAAGGAGAAGGGCATAAGGCTCGAATCGAAGAAAGCCCAGGCTGGCGGCGGCAAGGAAACCGTGGCCGGCACAAAAAGGAAGAAGGGGAAATAAGCACAAGCGAGGTGGCATCATGGAAAGGACATTGGTGATAGTGAAGCCAGACGCGGTAAACAGGGGCCTGATAGGCGAAGTCGTCCACAGGTTCGAGAGGAAGGGCCTGAAGATAATAGCGATGAAGATGGAGCACCTCTCGGAGAAAATACTCGAAGAACATTACGCGCATCTTGCCGCAAAGCCATTCTTCCCGAGCATAAGGTCATTCATGCGCGCGGCACCGAGCATCCTCATGGTGATTGAGGGCAGGAACGCGGTCGACGTCGTGAGGAGAATGGCAGGAGTCACAGAAGGCACCGAGGCCCTGCCTGGGACAATAAGGGGGGATTTTTCCCTCAGCATCCAGAACACAATCATCCACGCCTCTGACGGCAAGGACGCGGCCAAGATTGAAATCAGGAGGTTCTTCTCGGACAAGGAGCTGCATGAATACACAAAAGTTGGCAGCGACATGATTTACAGTGAGAACGAGAAGAAGTGACTGGCCGGGGAAAAAAGGTGTTTGGGTGAAGGTGAGGATTATGCGGCTTTCCGAGGCGGCGAAACTGCCGAAGCTGGAGCACCCCGGAGACGCGGGCCTTGACCTTTACGCAAATGAAGACACAACGCTCAAACCCATGGAAAGGAAGCTCATAGGCACAGGAATCAGCATCTCTTTCGAGCGAGGATATGAAGCGCAGGTGAGGCCCAAGAGCGGCCTTGCACTGGAGCACGGCATAACAATCCTGAACACGCCGGGCACCATCGATTCAGGATACCGCGGAGAGGTGAAGGTCATCGCCATAAACCTCGGAGACCGTGAGTACAGGATTGAGAAGGGAAAGAAAATCTGCCAGCTCGTCTTCAGCAGTGTGGAGGAGCCGGAAATAGAGGAAGCCCGTTCGCTGGAGGAAAGCCCGCGAGGAAAAGGCGGCTTCGGCTCCACCGGCCTTCACTGATATGCGGCCGCTTGAAGGTGTTACGATGATAAGGAAACCGATTATTACAGTGCTCGGACATGTTGATGCTGGAAAATGTGTCAGTGGAAACACAAGAATATTCCTAAATGATGGAACAACTTCCACAATAAAGGAACTTTTTGAGCAGCATGAGGAAAAATCAAAAAAACTTGCAGATAAAGATGGAGTTGGCCTAGAGGTTAGCGAAAAATTATTGGTTTTGGGAGAGGAAAACGGAAAAATAGAGAAAAAACCAATATCCCACATTTGGAAACTAAGGAAAAAAGAATTGATGTATATAGAGTTCGAAACCGGTCAAACGATTGAAGTTACGCCTGAACACCTTTTCCCGATGCTAAATGAAGACGTGGATTTCAGCTACAAGCCAGCGAGCTTAATTAATGAGAAGGACTTTGTGGCAGTACCGCACAGGTTATCTGCACAAGAACATTCTTTGGATGGAGTAAAGTCAATTATAATCAATAAACTTGCCGAAAACAAAGGCATACTGGCGTTCTGTTTGAATGAATTTGTTGAAGAAATAACGCCGGCAATGATGAACCATGAAAAAAACCTAATGACCATTACTATTAGGGCGTGCATCCAGAAAAACAGGTTCAGGCTTGCTGACTTGGTAAGGGTCTGCATTGCAGAGCAAATAAGCCTCGCAAAATTATATGACTCGATTGAGTTTTTCAAATACTCCACGACCAAAAAGAGGGCATCTCACAAGTCGATAAAAATCAAAATGCCTAAAACCTATGAAGGCATCAGGGAGTTTTGTTACATTGCTGGCCTGATTGCAGGTGATGGGAGCAGCCAACATCTCCAATTGACAAACAATGATTTTGAACTTCTGAGCTATTACACTGAATTCTTCGTCAAGGAAATTGGAGTGAAAGCAAAAGTGACAAAGGACAAGTCATGTTTTGTCGCCGTCAATTATGGCTGGAAAACTTTCAAGGAAATATGCGGCACACTCTTTGAGTTCGCCCCAAAATCAAAAACATATTCAGTCGGGATTTCCGAGACACTGAAGAGGCTCCCTAACGAATTCATTGGAGAATACATTAGCGGATATTTCGACACGGACGGATATGTCACAAGAAATGTAGAAATCTCGACAAACAGCGCCAAAATGCCGTCAGATTTAATGGAAATTCTCCCAAGATTCGGCATACTGCCTTACATGAAAAAAAATAAAACGGCAGTGAGAATTACAATAAGCGGGAAAAAGAACATTGAATTGTTTAAGGAAAGCATTGGTTTTAGATTGCAAAGAAAAAAAGTTTTGATGAATAATTACCTGTCCAAATGCAAATCCAGCAGAATCAGCGATGTTTCGCCAATAACCGGAGAAAAGATAAAAAATATAAGGGTTGAATACGGCCTAAGTGGAATGGAAACTGAAGTGCCATATCAAAAAAAGTATGAAGCGTATGATTTTGTGTCAAATCGGTTTGCGGGGAATTTTTTGAGGGCAATTTTGGAAAAAACGGAAACTGCAAAATACAAAGATAATTTGAAAGATAAAATCCGCGTTCTCAAATTGTTGAAAGAAAACACCTTAACATACAATGAGTCTTATAAAAAACTTGCCGTAGAGCACAGAAAATTGGCAAACCACTTTGCATTCCTTGAAAGCGAAGGACTGATTAAAAAAACAGGCGACAATCATTCAATAACCGAAAAAGGAGTCAAAACACTCGTTAAGTGGATTAGTGGTGCAAACATGGAAAAAATAAAATCACTCTATGAGTTGCTGTCATCCGACCTTGCATTCATAAAGGTAAAAAAAATTGCCAAAATAGAAAATAGCGAAGAGTTTGTTTATGACCTGACACAGCCCAAAAGCCATAATTTCGTTGCAAACGGTGTTTTAGTGCACAACACAAAGCTACTCGACTCCGTGAGAGGAACATCCGTGGCGGACAAGGAAGCCGGCGGAATCACGCAGCACATAGGTGCAACGGAGGTGCCAATTTCAGTGATAACAGGGCTTTCCGGCCCCATAATCGCGAAATACAAATTCACGATTTCTATACCAGGCCTGCTCTTCATCGACACGCCGGGC
Source organism: Candidatus Iainarchaeum sp. (assembly GCA_016202305.1). Lineage (GTDB taxonomy): Archaea > Iainarchaeota > Iainarchaeia > Iainarchaeales > Iainarchaeaceae > UBA10205. The sequence goes on from JACQPB010000041.1 coordinate 9,375, forward strand.
CACGAAGCTTTCACGAACCTCAGGAAGCGCGGCGGAAGCATTGCGGACCTCGCGGTCCTCGTGGTGGACGTGCACAAAGGCCTTGAGGAGCAGGCACTCGAAGCAATAGAGATACTGAAAAGCTACAAGTGCCCGTTCATTGTAGCAGCCAACAAGGTAGACACCATAAAAGGGTGGATAGTCGAGCCTGGCTCCATTTCAGACGCCCTGCAGAAGCAGAACGCCGACGTCCTTGAGGCGCTTGACACGAAGATTTACACGCTTGTGGGCCAGCTGCACGGAAATGGCTTCGCATCAGAAAGGTTCGACAGGGTGAAGGACTTCACCAAAGAAGTCGCGATAGTGCCGGTTTCAGCGAAAATGAAAATCGGGATACAGGAACTGCTCGTGTTCCTCGCGGCGCTTTCCCAGAAATACCTCGACAAGAAGCTCGTGGTGCACGAGAACGGGAAATGCAGGGGTACAGTACTGGAGGTGCGCGAAGAGCGCGGCCTCGGCAAGACAATAGACCTGATAATCTATGATGGCATGCTGAAAGTCGGCGAGGAAATATCGGTGGGCGGAAAGAACGGCGCGATAAGGGCAAAGGTCAGGGCACTGCTCGAGCCGAGGCCGGCAGGGGAGCAGGGCAGCGACAAGTTCAGGAACGTGCACGAGGTGCATGCGGCCGCAGGCGTGAAAGTTGCAGCCCCGGGGCTGGACGACGCGCTGAGCGGCTCGCCCGTGAGGAATTACTCGCCAGAAGCGGAGAAGGAAATAAACGAGGAAATACACAGGATAAGGATTGACTCCGATGCCATCGGCCCGATAGTGAGGAGCAACACCCTCGGAAGCCTAGAGGCGATAGTCAAACTGCTCCAGGACCGCGGCATAAAGGTCAAGAAAGCGGATGTAGGCGAAATAGCGCGCAAGGATATCCTCGAAATAGGCCCAGTGGCGGAAAAGGACAGGTTCAAGGGAGTGATATTCGCCTTCCACACGAAAGTCAGCGAAGGCGCCGCAATCGAGGCGGAAAAGCACGGCACGAAAATTTTCCAGAATGACGTAGTCTACAGGATACTCGAGGAATACGAGGCATGGATGAAGGCAGAGAAGGAAGGCGAGAAGAAGGAGAAGCTCGCGGCCATCGTGATGCCCGCAAAGTTCGAGGTCATGCCGGGATTCGTATTCAGGCACAGCGGCCCCGCCATTGTCGGCGTGAAAGTCGTGGAGGGCAAGCTCAGGAAAGGCATACAGGTCATGAATGAGGACGGTGAGGTCATAGGGAAGGTACTGGGAATACAGAGCGACAACAAGAGCGTGGACGAGGCCACGAAGGGCATGGAAGTAGCGGTTTCGATAGACGGCGGGGTAGTAGGCAGGAACCTCGAGGAGCGCGATGAGATGTACAGCTTCATCCCGCTCAAGGGATTCATGGAGCTTAAGGCGGTCGAGGACTCCTTCACAAGGGAAGAACTCGACCTCATTGAGGAAATAAGGAAGGTCGAGGCCGAGAAGGCCGAGGCGTGAATTGCACTTGGGAGGTATCAGCATGAACATAGTGGTGTCAGACCCGAAGACGAGAAAGGCTTACTCGAAGAAAATCGACAACCCCGCGGTTTTCATAGGAAAGAGGATGGGGGAGGAAGCCGAACTCGGCATCATAGGACTCGAAGGGTATACGGCCATGATAACAGGAGGCTCGGACAAGCAAGGATTCCCCATGAAGGCGGACCTCGCTGGCGGAAACAGGCGCGAAGTGTACGTTGTCACAGACGCAAAGAAAGGCCACCGCGAGAAGATAAGCAGGCGCGGCCACACTGTAACAGATGAAATCGCGCAGCTCAACCTCAAGGTCGTGAAGGAAGGCCACAAGAAGCTCGACGAGCTCCTCGGCAGCCAGAACGCGGAGAAGAAGGAGCAAAAAGTATCAATCAAGGAGCAAATGGTGAAGGAGTCGCTTGATAACGTCGGAAAGATTTCCGCGGAAGAGGCAAAACTCATAAAGAAGTCGAAGTGATTCGTGGAACAGAAAAGCGGTTTATATGAAGGCTGTGAAGGAAACCGGAAAGGTGCGGCAGGCGCACGGCAGGGAAGCCAGGCACAGCCACGGCAATGGCGAAGAAGGCACGGATTCCGGAGAAGGCCGCGCAAAACCCGCACCGGAAAAGAAAGGGCCGGGAGCACAGGCAGTTGTGAACATCGGTTTTGTGGGGCACGTAGATAACGGCAAAACCTCTATTTGCAAAGCCCTCACAGGCAAATGGGTGGACACTCATAGTGAGGAAGTCAAGCAGGGAATATCAATAAGGCTTGGGTATGCCGACGCCACGTTCTACAGGTGCAGCCTCGCGAAAGGCCCGGAAGGGTACAATGCCACTGGAAAGTGCCCTGATGGCACCGGGAAAGCGATACCGCTGAGGCATGTTTCCTTCGTGGACGCCCCCGGCCACGAAACACTCATGGCTACCATGCTTTCCGGCGCGGCACTTATGGATGGCGCGGTGCTAGTGATTTCCGCAACAGAGAAATGCCCGCAGCCAAGGACAGCGGAGCACCTCATGGCACTCGGAATTGTCGGCATCAGGAACATAGTGGTCGCGCAGAACAAGATTGACCTGGTGGATGCAAAACGCGCAAACGAAAGCCACGCGGAGATAAAAGCGTTCCTCAAGGAATACGGATACGAAAATGCGCCCATAATACCGACTGCCGCAAACCTTGGAGTGAATATAGACCTCCTCATAGAGGCCATAGAGGAGAGCATACCGACACCCAAGAAGGATGACTCCAAGGAACTCAAGATGCACGTGGTGAGGAGCTTTGACGTCAACAAGCCAGGCACGAAACCCGAGGACATCAAGGGAGGAGTGCTCGGCGGAAGCATAATACAGGGAAGGATAAAAGTCGGGGACAGGATACAGATAAGCCCCGGAATTGACGGAAAGCCGCTCGAAACCGAGGTAGTGAGCCTCGGCGTGGAGGGAGGAAGGCTTGAAGCAGCCAGCGCCGGCGGCCTCATTGCAGTGGGCACGAAACTAGACCCGTTCTTCACGAAGAATGATGAAATGCGCGGCCAGATTGTAGCAAAGCCCGGCACGCTGCCCAGCCCCGTCACATCGGCAAAACTCGAAGTGACCCAGATAGACAGGCTCGTGGACAAGAAGTCCGGAGAGCTCAAGGCCAACGATTTCGTGGTGCTCGCCATAGGCGCGGCAACCGTTATAGGGCAGGTCGTGAGGCCATCCGGGAAAAACGAATTCGAGTTCAAGCTCAGGAGCCCCGCGATAATCGAGAGCGGCCAGAAAGTCGCGATAAGCAAGCGCGAGCAGAGCGGATGGAGGCTGCGCGCCTACGGGATTTGCAAGTGAAGCCCCCGCGGCGAAAACATTATTAATTTTTTATAGCTATAGCATATAGGTGATTTCTATGGACACTACCACTATACAGGTCAGCAAGTCAACCGTTTCAATGCTGGAAAAGGTGAAGAAAAAATATGGTGTAAAGTCCTACGACAAGGCTATATTGAGGATGGCCGGAAAAGAGGTAAGGATACCAAAGAGCATGTTCGGAATTGACCCCAGCATGAAGCCGTTCAAGAGGGACAAGGATGACTTCCACGACCTCTAAATATGTCATTGACAGCCACTCATGGATAGAGTATTTCCGCGGCTCGCAGACAGGTGAGAAGGCAGGAAAATTGCTCGAATCGGGAGGGTGTTATACCCCCACAATAGTGATTGCGGAACTGTCGGACTGGCATGTGAGGCAACAGAGGGACTTTTCCAAAAGGCTGGATTTTATAACCGCCTCTTCGACAGTGCTGGGGCTATCATCCGCAACAGCGTCTCAAGCAGGGAAAATAAAGAATGAAGTTAGGCAAAAATACAACAATAACTTCGGGATAGCCGATGCAATCATAGTGGCCATTGCGCTCGAAATTGGCGCGAAAGTGGCAACAGGGTATTATCACTTCAAGCCGCTGAAAAATGTGGAGTATCTTGGCTGAGATTGCGGTGGCTGATTCAAATGGATGGCAAAAGAACAACAGTCGCATTCGACACGAACATGCTCCTGAACATCGCCCGGTTCAGGGCCGATGTCTTTGCGCAGGCCAGGGAACTGCTTGGAAACCCGGAATTTATAGTTCCGGAGCAGGTCATGGAGGAGCTTGAAAGGCTCGCGAAAAGGGGCCTGAAAATAAAAAAAGAGGCGAGAGTGGCAAAAGAGGCGATGGCCAAAAACAGGGTAAAAATCGTCAAAGTTGACGCTGCGGGCGCTGACGAGGCCCTTAAAAAGCTTGCCTTGCAGGCCATTGTGGCGACCAATGACAAAGAATTAAAAGATTCCGTAAAGGAATCAGTAGTGGGCGGAAAGGTATTGCTCTTGAGGCAGAGGAAGTTCCTCGAGCTTGGTTGAGAAGGTGGACAAATGTATATCGGGTACACGGTAAGGGATACTGTAAGGGTTCCCCCAGCAGACATAGGTGGCGAGCTGAAGGGCGTACTCCTTGCACAGGCAAGGAAAGCGTACGAAGGCGCCCTTGACGAGGACACGGGCGTGGTGATTGCGGTGACAGGCGTCGGCAATGTCGGGGACGGAAGGATAGTCCCGGGAGACGGCGCGGCGTATTATGAAGCCGACATCTCGTTCCTGGCATACAAGCCGAAGATTGGAGAAATCGTGGAAGGCGAAATAAGCGACGTCACGGAATTCGGCGCGTTCATAAAGACCGGACCGCTTGAAGGCCTCATACATGTGAGCCAGATAATGGATGATTACATAAACTATGACGCGAAGCTCCCGGGCTTTTCCGGAAAGGAAACCGCGAAGAAGCTCATAGTGAAGGACACTGTCCTAGCGAGGATAGTGACAGTCTCGCTCAAGGGCACAATATCCAGCTCGAAAGTTGGGCTTACAATGAGGCAGCCAGGACTCGGAAAGCCTGAATGGCCGAGGATTGACGACAAGGAAAAGGCAAGGAAGGCGCCAAGAATGGAGAGGAAGCAGGGAGACAAGAAACCCGCCAAGGACAGGGGGGAGAAACAGTGAAGCAGGACAAGGCATGCAGGTCATGCAGGTATGTGCTCGAGGAAGGCGGCGAAATATGCCCCGTATGCGGTTCGAACGCATTCACGACCTTCTGGCGCGGGTATGTGGTGGCGCTCAAGCCGGAGCAGTCGCAGATAGCGCAGAAAATGGGCATTACGCGCGCGGGAAAATACGCACTGAGGCTGAGTAGGTGAATGAGCGCTCCGCAATATTTATATTATACATCAATATTTTTCATGCACGGATGAAAAGGTGGGAATGTGAAAGTTGAGATAAAATCAAAGGAAGAGAACCCGCTGCTTGCGAGGCAGGAAGTGGAGTTCACGGTAAAGGAAACCACGGTTACGCCCTCAAGGAAGGAACTGCGGCAACAAATCGCGGCCATCATGGGAGCGGATGAAAAGAAACTCGTGGTGGACGTTTTCCGCACGAGCTTCGGCACGACAGACATCAGCGGAACTGCAAGGATATACAAGGAAGAGAAGGACATGAAGCGCATTGAGCTCGAACCCGTTCTTGGAAGGAATTTCGGAAGGCCGGAAAAGGCAAAGAAACAGGAAGCCGAAGCCGCCCCCGAGCAGAAGAAATGATTATTACCCTGAACTGAAGGAGAAGTGGATTGCATGGCTGAAAAAACCGGCGCAAAACCTGGCGCAGCAAAAAAAGAAAAAGCCCTGAAGAGCAGGAAGGGCACATACTACAAGGCGGAAGGCCAGAAAATCATAAGGAAAAAATCATGCCCAAAGTGCGGGCCAGGCGTGTTCATGGCCCAGCATGAGAAGCGGACGCATTGCGGCAGGTGCGGATACACGGAATTCAAGTGAGGGGACGCTATTCCCGCCGAACTACTTTACATTAATGCCGCCATCGATGCACTGCTTGTTGCCCTTCCGCTGGCCTATGTGAAGCTCGCGGAGAGGAAAAAGATTTCAGCGCAGGAATTCGGCCTGCGCAGCATGGGGGCACTTGAGGGAATTGCGCTCACCGGCAAAATTCTCGCCGTACTGATTGCCACGGCAGTAATACTTTCCATCGCACTTTCCGCCCTTGCAGTGAACGACACGGAAAAAGTCGGTTTCGCAATACAGAAAGTGCTGCTCGCGGCCCCGCTCCTGCTGGTGTACCTTTCCATAGCAAGGGTATTTGCAGAGGAATTCTTTTTCCGCGCGTTCCTCGTGCCAAGGATAGGGGCCCTCGGCTCCAGCCTCGTGTTCGGGATTTCGCATTTTGCCTATGGCTCGGCAGCGGAAGTGCTCGGGGCAAGCGTGCTCGGATACGTGCTAGCGGTTTTTTACAGGGACAACAGGGCGCTGGTGCCTAATTTCATCGCACACGTGCTGTACAATTTTTTCGTGCTTGCACTCATTTTCTATGCGTGATTCGGATGAGTAAGACCAAGGTGCTGAAGGTTCGCCGGAAAAAGGGCGCATCGCGCAAAATCCTGGAAGCCGCAGGCATGCTCAGGTCAGGGAACCTCGTGGCTTTCCCCACGGAAACCGTGTATGGCCTCGGGGCCAACGCCCTCGACAGGAAAGCCGTGCGGAAAATTTTCCGCGCAAAGGGACGGCCGGCCAACGACCCGCTGATTGTGCACGTGGCAAGCGAGGCGCAGGTTTACACTCTCGTGAAGGGAGTCCCGCTGAGCGCGAAGCTCCTCATGGAAAAATTCTGGCCAGGACCGCTTACGATAGTGCTGCGGAAGTCGAAGGCCGTGCCACGCGAAGTCACGGCTGGCCTCGGCACTGTCGCAGTGAGGATGCCGGGAAATCCGATTGCCCTAGCGCTAATCAGCGCAGCTGGCATCCCTGTAGCTGCGCCATCAGCTAACCTGTTCGGAAAGCCATCGCCTACAAGAGCCAGAGATGTCCTCGATGACCTTGACGGGAGAATAAGTGTTTTGATTGACGGAGGGCGCACCAGGATAGGCATCGAGTCAACGGTCATTGACATGAGCGGCAAAACACCCGTGCTGCTCAGGCCGGGAAATGTCACCCTGGAAGAACTCGAAAGTGCAATAGGCAAGGTCAAGGTTCACCCGCTTGTCAGGAAAAATCCGGGAAAAAATGCAGGAAACGCCGCTACGAGGTCCCCCGGAATGGCATACAGGCACTACGCGCCGCTCGCGGAAGTGGTGCTTGTGGAAGGGAAAGCCGCAAAAGTGCGCGAAAAGATTGGGGCGCTGGCAAAAGCCATGAAAGGCAGGGCAGTGGTAATACGCACTGCAGGAAAAGGGAAAAATGAAATCGCTGCAGGCCTCTTCAGGCTTTTCAGGGAAGCAGACAGGAAAGGGGCGCAGGCAATAATCGTGGAAGGCATTGACGAGAAGGGCCTCGGCCTCGCGGTCATGAACCGCATAAGGAGGGCAGCGAAGAGGATAGTCAGGGTGTGAACATGGAGCCAAAAATGAGAAAGAACCTTGCATGCCTCGCCCTCGAAGGAACGGCCCACACAGCCGGGGTGGCGGTCGTTGACGGCAGATGCGGTGTCCTTGCAGATGAGAGGCATTCCTTCACTTCCAAAACAGGAGGGATGGTACCGCGCGAGCTTGCGGAGCACCACACAGCCCGCTTTCCCGCACTGCTTGAGGCGGCGCTAGCAAAATCCGGCAAGGGCTTCGGGGAGATTGACTGCATCGCGTACAGCGCCGGCCCCGGAATAGGGAATGCACTGAGCGTCACCGCAACGGCCGCGAGGATTCTCGCCCTGCTGCGTGGACTGCCGATTGTGCCGGTGAACCATGCGGTGGCCCACATAGAGATTGCGAAAAAGCTCTGCGGGGCAAAAGACCCTTTGGTGCTTTACGTTTCAGGCGGAAACACACAGGTCATAGGCTATGAAAACGGGCGATATAGGGTGTATGGGGAGACCCTTGACATCGGCGTCGGGAACCTCCTTGACTCGTTTGGCAGGAGCCTCGGCATGGGCTTTCCGGCCGGCCCGGAGCTCGACAGGGTTTATTTCGAGGCGGTGGATTACATTGAATTGCCATATTCGGTAAAGGGGATGGATGTGGAATTCTCCGGCCTGCAGACAGCCGCCGAAAGGAAAATAGGGAAGGCTGGCAACGCAACGCTTGCCTACAGCATGATGCACAATGCATTCGCTATGCTCACGGAAGTCACGGAGCGCGCACTCGCGCACACCGGGAAAAAGGAACTCATGGTAACCGGCGGGGTGGCTGCATCAAAGGCGCTGCAGAAAATGCTGGCCGAAATGTGCAGTGGCCGGGGCACGAAACTGAAGATGTGCCCCAGGGAATACGCCACGGACAACGCAGTGAATATCGCCTGGACAGGCATGCAGATGTTCGGGGCCAAGAGGGCCGTGACTGCTGACAAGGCGTTCACTAACCAGGATTTCAGGGTGGATGCGGAGGAAGTGAATTGGCTATAAGCCCCACTGTGCACCGGCAACGAACCCTGACAAAGCTTTTATTATGTCAGCACACAATTCCATATGAACAATTCAAACACGGAATGTTGCAAAAAATGGCGATGACATGGTGGAAGGCAGAGTCATAATTGGGGACAGCAGGCAGATGCTTGAAGTGCAGGACACTTCCGTTGATTTGGTAGTTACATCTCCGCCTTACTGGCACATCAAAGATTACGGTGTTGACGGCCAAATAGGATTCGGACAGACTTTGCATAATTACCTGCAGGACCTGTGTTTGACATGGAAAGACTGCTATAGAGTGCTGAAGCCAGGAAGCAGGCTTTGTATAAACATCGGCGACCAATTTTTGAGAAGTGTAATTTACGGGAGGTATAAAATAGCCCCACTGCACTCGGAATTCATTTCACAATGCGAGAAAGTAGGCTTTGATTACATGGGGGCCATAATCTGGCAAAAAAAGACAACTATGAACACTACTGGTGGCGCGGCAGTCATGGGCTCGTACCCGTATCCGCCAAACGGGCTTATTGAGATTGACTACGAGTTTATACTTTTGTTCAAAAAACCGGGCAAAAGGGAAGTCAGCAAGGAAATAAAAGAAAAATCGAAGATGAGCAAAGAAGAATGGAGACAATACTTTTCAGGTCACTGGGCGTTTGCGGGGGAAAGGCAGGGAGAGCATGAAGCTATGTTTCCGGAAGAGCTCCCAAAAAGGCTCGTGAAAATGTTTACATTTGTCGGAGACGTTGTTCTTGACCCATTTTTAGGAAGCGGAACAACAATAAAAATGTCGCTGGATTTGGGCAGAAACGGCATAGGCTATGAGATAAATCCAGGGTTCCTGCCGCTCATAAAGAAAAAAATCGGAATGACAAGCACTCTATTCAATAATAAAAAAATTGAAGTCCTGCAAAGACGGGAAAAAATAAACGTAAAACCATTTAACGATTATATTCCGGCCATCCAAGATGCGAATCCTGTGATTTCACCGGACAAATTCAAATTCAAGGAAAAATTATACAAAGTAACAAAAATTAAAGACAAAAATCTTGTTGAACTTGATACCGGCCTTAATGTTAAACTCCATGGATTAAATATTATCCAGCAGAAGTCTTCCGAGGCAATAAAATATCTTGAAGAATATGTAAAAGGAAAACAGGTTTTTCTTAAGTTTGAACCGTCCGCCTTGCCAGAAAACGAGATAATCCCCGCGTACATCTTTTTGAAGAATAAAATTTTCATCAACAAAGAAATGGTCAAAAGCGGCTTGGCTGAAATAGACGATAGCAAGTTCATGTATAAGGAAAATTTCCTAAAAGCAAAACTCGGTGTTTGAATGGCAAAAGAATGGATTCTCAACAGCGCAAACATGAGGTGGGGCTTGCAACGTAAAAAACAGGTTGGGGCAGTTTCTGAAGAAATAAGAAAATGCGCTCCAAAAACGGTGCAACAGTGGGAGCAGTATTATTACAAAAATATCAAACCAAAAGACCATCTCGTTTCTTTGGGGAAAAAATTGTATACCAAAATAACAGAGGTTTTGCCAGCTGAAATTGAAAGCATCACCGAAGAAGATTGCATCGAATTTGTTAAAAATCTAGTAATACACAGAACTTTTGACGGATATGTAACTGAAAGACAAACCATCTATGGGCAGTTGCAAGACATCCTTAAAGTAAAAATTGAACCAGCCCCAGACGAATGGGACCGGCGGTATAACGTGGACTTCTTTATCAAAGAGAATGGTAAATTTATTGGCCTACAAATAAAGCCCGCGGGGGGAGTTTCGCATATCACGCAAATTTACCAAGAAAGGGGCCAGCAAGCAAAAACGCACGAACAATTTATGAAAAAATTCGGCGGAAAGGTCTTTTATGTTATTTCGATAAAAGACGGCGACAAAAAGAAAATACACAATCCCGAAGTGATTTTGGAGATAGAGGAAGAAATAAGGCGCCTTCAAAAATAATTTCCCGGCGCAAGCCGAAATTCATGCCATGACAAATTTTTCCTGCACGTAGAAGTACAGCGGCCACGAGAGCACCAGCAGGAAAATCAGGATGTTGAATGGATATGGCGCCACGTTCAGGGCCGGGTTCTGGTAGATGTACGCGGAAATCACCACTATCGAAAATATGGCCAGCTCAAGGAGGAAGGTGCGGAGGTTTTTCCTGCGCATTATGGAATTAGTGCGTGAAGCCCTGTATGACTGGGTATAAGTGTATATGTGGATAATCGCGTACAGGGCGATGCCGAATATTATGAAGTTGAAAGGCTCCTGCAGGGTGCTTATGCGCGCATCGAGGAATACATAAATGGCCCCTATTATTGCCAGGGTAAGGAAGAATTCCGCCGCAAGCAGGGCGGCAAGGTGCTTGTCTGAAAGCACGGTGCGCACCTTCTCCCTCGCCTTGTCAATAAGGAGGTAGCTGACGTCCCAACTGAAGCCCTGGTGCCTGTGGCCTGCCATATGATGGAATATATGGCACATGAAGGATTTATAGTTTATGTTGGGGGCCAACACACGATTAGGCTGAATCCCCTTTTACCCTTTGAACACCCTTGGTGAAACACCCAGGAGTTCCTCGTCTATTTCCATCGCGGTTTTCTTCATTTTCGCGAAAATGCGCTCAATGTCCTCCTCTATCTCCTCTATGGTACGGTAAATGGAGCGCGAGCGTGCGCTGTAATAGCGGCCGCTGCGCACTATGAGGCCGGAGCGCATGAGGTTATTCAGGTGGTTTATGACCGCGCCGCGGCTCATGCCGACACGCTCGGCAATGGCGCTTGAGGTGAGGGCCTCGCCGCTGTCGGTGGCACGCACTATTTCCTTGAATATCGCGACAGCAACCTTGTCCCTGTCAATCGGCTCGAGGAATCCCAAAGACTGGCATATCCATTCGAGCTCGTCAACCGGCCTTGCCTTGAACGGCTGTTCGACACGCCTTATCACAATCTTGAATGCCGTTGCGCGCCTCTGCCGCTCCATGAAAAATAGTCCTGCAGAAAGCTTTAAAAAGATTTTGATTGAAAAGAACTGTAAATGTCCAAGAAGTTTGGACGTTTTACATGATTTTGTGGTGTTAAATTGAAAAAAGGTAATGAAGGAAAAAGCGGGAGCGTGGGAAATGCCGGACATGGCACAGCGCCGCAGGATTTGGAGAATGCGCACACGACCGCCGAAAAAGACCGTGAAAAACCCCATGAGAAAGAAATAGAGGAGCTGAAGAAAATCGCGGCCGACTACAAGGAAACTCTGCAGCGCATGCAGGCCGAATTCGAGAACGCCGACAAGAGGCTTGAGCGCGAGAAGGAGGAATTCGTGAAGTTCGCGGCTTTCATGGCCATCACGAAATTCCTGCCAATAGCGGACTCGATTGAGGAAGGGATGAAGGAGGCTGAAAAAACCGGCAATTCTGCAATGAAGGAAGGGTTCGAAAAGCTGCAGAAGCAGTTCATGCAGGCACTTGAAATGAACGGCGTGAAAAGGATTGAAAGCGTCGGGAAAAAGTTCGACCATGAAATGCACGAAGTGCTGATGACCGCAAAAGAGGAAAGCAAGGAGGACGGCATCGTCCTCGAGGAATTCCATAAAGGATACATGATGAATGGCAGGGTTCTGAGGCCGGCGAAAGTGAAAGTGAACAAGAAAGAAGAAACTATCACGAAGTGATTTTTATTACACTTAAAACACACCAAAAAACATGCTATGGTTAAGGAAATTTTGAGGGAGGTTGATTGAACATGGCAAAAATAATAGGCGTGGACTTAGGCACGACGAATTCGGGTGCTGCGTTTTTAGAGGGGGGAAAACCAAAGATAATACCCTCTGCAGAAGGAATGACGGTCTATGGCAAGGCGTTCCCAAGCGCCGTGGCATTCACAAAGGACGGACAGCTACTCGTGGGCGAGCCGGCAAGGAGGCAGGCCGTCAGCAACCCGGAAAGGACATTCTTCGGATTCAAGAGGAAAATGGGCACCGACTACAAGTACAAGGCCGGCGGGAAGGAATACACGCCCCAGCAGCTCTCGGCATTCGTGCTCCAGAAGATAAAGAAGGACGCCGAGGCTTTCCTGGGCGAGAAGGTGGAGAAAGCGGTCATTACAGTGCCAGCGTACTTCGACGACAACCAGAGGCAGGCAACAAAAGACGCGGGCGCCATCGCCGGCCTTGAAGTGATAAGGATAGTCAACGAACCCACAGCCGCCTCAATGGCTTACGGCCTTGACAAGAAGACCCAGAACTTCAAGATTCTGGTGTTCGACCTCGGCGGCGGAACGCTCGACGTGACGATAATGGAGTACAGCGACGGCGTCTTCGAGGTGAAAAGCACTTCAGGAGATACACAGCTTGGCGGCCGTGACATGGACACGGCCCTAATAAACCACCTTGTCAAAGAGTTCAAGGCCATGGAGGGGGTGGACCTCTCCAAGGACGCAACGGCAATGCAGAGGCTCTCCGAGGCCGCGGAAAAGGCAAAGATAGAACTCTCAACCGTGCTCGAGACCGAAATAAACCTGCCGTACATCACGGCCACGAACGAGGGGCCGAAACACATGCAATCAAAGCTCAACAGGGCAAAGCTCGACGAGCTCGTCGCACCCATAATAAAGAGGTGCTCGAAGCCCGTGCAGCAGGCGCTCGCGGACGCGAAGATGACCCCCGCGGACATCAGCAAGGTTGTTCTGGTAGGCGGCCCCACCAGGATGCCGACGGTGCAGGACTTCATAGAGAAGGAAGTCGGCATTACAGTGGAGCGTGGCGTTGACCCGATGGAATGCGTCGCTGCTGGCGCCGCAATACAGGCAGGAGTGCTTTCAGGGGATGTAAAGGATGTTTTGCTCCTTGATGTCACGCCGCTCAGCCTAGGAATAGAAACCCTTGGAGGGGTTTTCACCAAGCTCATAGAGAGGAACACCACCATACCCACGAAAAAGAGCCAGGTGTTTTCAACTGCCGCGGACAGCCAACCAGCGGTTGACATACACGTGCTGCAAGGCGAGAGGCAGATGGCCAATGACAACAAGGAACTCGGCAGGTTCCAACTCACTGGCATACTGCCGGCGCCACGTGGCGTCCCGCAGATAGAGGTCACGTTCGACATAGACGCGAACGGCATAGTGCACGTTGCCGCAAAGGACCTAGGCACCGGCAAGGAGCAGAGCGTGAAGATAGTGGCCTCGCAGAAGCTCGGCGAGGAAGAGATAGAGCGCATGAGGAAGGATGCGGAAGCGCACGAATCCGAGGACAAGAAGAGGCGCGAGGAGGTAGAAACAGTCAACAGTGCTGACGCTATGGTGTACAGCACCGAGAAGATGCTTGAGGAAATGAAGGGAAAGTTCCCCGAGGACAAGGCATCCGCGGTGAAAGGCAAGCTCGAGGAAATCAAGAAGCTGCTCGGCGCGGAACCGAAGGACACGGCAAGGATAAAGTCCATGCTGGAGGAAATCACCCGCGATGTCCAAGCAATGTCATCGGAGATATACAAGAAGGCCGGCGCAGGGAACGCTGCAGGAGGCCCCGGCGGCAATGGCGGGCCGGAAAGCGGAAAAGGGAGGAAAAAAGGGAAGGAGGAGGAAGGCGGAGACAACGTGGTTGACGCTGACTTCACGGAAGAGGAAGCCAAGAAATGATTATTCAGTAGGCTCACAACGGCCGGTGCTGCATTGGCAGCACCGGCCACATTACCATTTGGTTTTAAAACGAGTTCCGGAAATATGGGCGTCTGCATGGCAAAGGACTACTACGAAACGCTCGGCATCCAAAGGAACGCCAGCCAGGAAGAGATAACAAGGGCGTACAAGGAGCTCGCGAAGAAATACCACCCTGACATCAGCAAGGAAAGGGGCGCGGAGGAAAAATTCAAGGAAGTCCAGCACGCATATTCAGTCCTCGGGGACGGGCAGAAGCGCCGCAACTACGACCAATTCGGCTCGGAAGCGGAAAGGTTCTCCGGCTTTTCAGGGTTCAACGCAGGCGGCTTCTCGAACACGGAAGCAGACTTCTCCGACATCTTCGAATCGTTCGGCTTCGGCCGCGGATTCTCCGACATCTTCGGCGCGGAATTCGGAGGAGGAAGGGCCGGCCCGAGGCGCGGAGAAAACATGGCTGTCAGGCTAAACCTCACTTTTGAGGAAGCGGCCTTCGGCACGAAAAAGGAGATAGAGCTTGAGCGCATCGAGGAATGCGGAAACTGCCACGGCTCCGGGGCGAGGCCGGGAACGAGCATCGAAACTTGCAGGGTGTGCGGCGGAAGCGGGATGGAGAGGAGCACGCGCAGGACTTTCCTAGGAGTGATACAGACACAAAGCACGTGCAGGAAGTGCCGCGGCTCCGGGGAAACGGTCTCTGACCCGTGTCCCGAATGCTCCGGAAAAGGGAACGTGCACAGGAGGAAGAAGATTACCATTTCCGTACCTGAAGGAATAGACACGGGCCAGCAATTGCGCCTGAAAGGGCAGGGCAACTACGGCGAGAAAGGCGCCGGAAGGGGAGACCTCATAGCGATAGTGTATGTAGAGCCGCATGAAATCTTCAGGCGCGATGGAACCGACATATTCATGGAAGCCCCGCTCTCCTTCAGCGAGGCCGCGCTCGGCGCGGCAATAGAGGTGCCTACGCTGAAAGGAAAGGCCAAGCTCAGAATCCCGGCGGGAACACAGGGAGGCACTATTTTCAAGATGACCGGAAAGGGAGTGAAGGCCGTTGACAGGAACGCATACGGCGACGAATACGTGAAAGTGCTCGTGCGCACGCCTGAAAAACCCTCGAAGCGCGAGCGCGAGCTCCTCGAAAAGCTCGCGGAGGAAGAGGAAGTCTCGAGGAAGAGGAACAGCTTCTTCGACAGGTTCAAGGGAATGTTCGGGTGAAGGCCAATGCAAAGACGCATGGTGGATATAATAAAACCGTTTGTTGGACAGAGAAAGTGGCACCCACACCAAAAAGACCAAATAGAAAGAGCAATGTTCTACATGATAAAGAGGGCCGAGAAAGAGGCCGAGAAAAGAGCGGGTCGCAATAATAGAAAACCTACTTTGAATGACATTGCTTTGGAATTTATAGTGCTCAGAAGATTTGAACGAATCATCATTACGCAAGAATTTAATATTGCGAAAAGAAAATTTGAAAATGAGATACATAAAAAGCCCCAAATAATAAAGAGGGAGTGGATTGCGGGGCTTTACACGGCATTGAGGGAAGACTACGAAAAATGGGCTGCTTTGCCGAAGCTAAGGAAAGAAGATTCTGGAGAAATTGAGCTTTCTAAAATGGCTCAACGCTTGGTCATCAGGAAACTCGTTCGCAGCATAATAGGCGAAAATAAAATAGGCAGAGCAACAGACATAGAAATTGGGGAAGCAGAGGAAAAAGTATTCGGCAAGTATGACATAGAAGTCGATTAAACAAGTTCCGTATAAGTAACCGTGAAAGCATAAGCCAAAGCCAGCAGAATTATTGCCGCCACTTCAAGCACAAGAAGTACATTGCAGATAAGCCTTGCGTTCCCGTTTTCATGAGCCTTCACCCTGCCTCTGGCAATCAAACTCAGCACTGCCTGCAAAGGCGGGGTGAGCAAAGCAAGCATTCCTATCCCTGAAGAGCCTCCAAACGGGAATAGAATCGTAGCCGCGATAAGAGCAAGCCAAATGAGGAACTTTACCGCATAAAGCCTTTTCACAGAGCCGTCTTTTGAAAGGAAAAACAGGGCCAGCGGCAGCAAAACAAGGGCGCCGAGGATTGTGAAGAAAAAAATCAAAAAAAGCTGCGGCCCCGAACCATCCGAGGCTGAATATGGTTCGGCTTTTGTGAGGACAATTACGCACCCGATGCGGGATGTAGAAGGGCTGAAGCCGCATTCGCGCACGAGGTCAACCGAGGCAAGGTCAGCATCAGAATAATCGCTTATTGTCTCCCGCAGCTCACTCTGCCTGTCGCAAAGAAGCCGGTAGGAAACACGGTAATTTCCTTTGAGCCCGATTACCTTTCCCTCCTCAAGAACCTCGAAGCTGCTGCCCCCGCGCAGCCTTCCGGGGGAAATGCAGATTTGCTCCTCTGGAAGCACGCCTGACTCAGTAGCAATGGAATTGGAATCAATCATGGGCTCGAAGGCCGAGAGATTATTAACATCCTTGACTAGCCCCGGAGAATACGCCAACGTTTCCAAGTGATATGCAATAGTGTAGTAAGAGGGAAGAGGCGGCGAAGCCACAATGCTGGAATGGGCAAATGACGCGGCAAGAAAAACAAAAAGTATAGGCAGGACAAACCGCTTCATGCCAATAGTACATGCATTGCGGAATTTAAGGCTTTGGAAATGGTTAGGCGACGGCCAGCATATCAGACCCGGCAGCGTAACGAGGCATCGCGCAAAATACAGAGCCAAATAGTTAAATACTTGTCAGGCCGAATATAGTATTATGGAAACAATTGTTATCCAAAAGCAGAAACGCCCCAAGCCGAAAAAGAAGGTTGTACGCATGGACATTATTGAGCAACTCGAAAGGAGCTTTCAGGACATGCGCGAGGGAAAAATCAGGGAATGGAAAGATTAGAGCCTTTCTGCAAGCCGCTTATAAGCGTCAAGGTTTCTCAGAATTGAATCTATTATCATTTGCTGCTCTTTCTTGCCTCCGAAACCAACTAACAGTATTTTGCCGAGATTTTCGTAAATAATGAAATACAGTCGTGCGCCACGGAACTTCTTTTCCCTGAACCATGGAAACTTGAGTGGCTTCCCGGCATATGGATTGTGCTTGAGTTGTTCTACCATTTTCCCTATCCAGACTTTCTCGTCTTTTTCAAGCGTGTTGAAAATCTCCGCGAATAACTCGGTTTTGTAAATCTGATAACCCATATGGCAGATGCTGCTCCCGCGAGATAAAAACATTTGGTTGGATGTTGAAGGGTAACAGTTCAAGATTTTCCCGTAGTTTTTACCCATTTTTTCACCCCCTTACCCTACTCGCGTAGTTTTTGATTAATCACTCATTTGAATCACGGCGTATAATAACTTTCTCATTTTTCTTATCTTTTCCTCACATTTTCTTGCATTTTTCGCACACTTTCCGCACACTTTTTAATGTTTTTTACACACTTTTAAACACATTTTTAAAACGCGCCATTTTGGCAATTGCACACAAAATAAGAGGTCTCGCAAAAAAACCGTTAGCAGTTATTACAGAGCCAAATAGTTAAATACTTGTCAGGCGAAATGTATTAGTATGCAGACAATAACGATTCCAAAGCAGGAATATATAATGCTGAAAAAGAAGGCTTCGCTTGCGGAAGACCTGTTTATACAGCTTGAAAGCAGCCTCAGGGATGCTGAAGCGGGCAGAATTAGGGAAGCCAAACACTAATCGCCAACAATCCTGCGGTACCTTTCCAGATTGGCCAGTACATTATTTATGATTGCCTGCTGCTCTTTCTTGCCTGCAAAAGCCAGAAGAAGCACTTTTTCGGAGTTTTCATAAACGAGATAATAAAGCCGCTTGCCTTTGTACTTCTTCTCCCTGAACCATTTATAGCCGAGAGGCTTTCCGACAAATGAATTCTGCTTCAACTGCTCAATAATTTTGCTTATCCACTCGCGCTCCTCCACAGAGGAGGATTCAAAAAACCTGGTGAAGGAATCGGTTTCCAGAACTTTGTTTGGCATAACAAAGGCACGCCGAATCACCCTTTTAACCCTTATCCTGCCAGAATATTCCTTGATGCCGCGCTTTTGGCGGCTTTGAAAAAGTGGTTGTTTTGGCAAAGAAAGGCGGTTCCGGAGCGAAACCCGTGCAGGCGAAGCCCGCGGCCCGCGCGCAGCCCAACGAGTTCCTCGCCATCGAGAGGAAGTGGCAGGAGCTCTGGGAAAAGGAAAAGATATATTCCTTCGACCCCGACAGGAAGGGCGATGTTTTCAGCATTGACACGCCACCGCCGACTGTTTCCGGAAGGATGCACCTCGGCCACGCGTTCTCGTACGCGCAGGCGGACTTCATTGCGAGGTACAAGAGGATGCGGGGCTTCAGCGTGTTCTACCCTTTCGGCCTTGACGACAATGGCCTCGCGACGGAAAGGCTCGTGGAGAATAGCAGGAACATACGCGCGAAGGACTTCACGCGCGAGCAGTTCATAAAAATCTGCCTCGAGGAGACAAAGAAGCACGAGGACACGATGATTGCCGATTTCAGGAGCCTCGGCCTGAGCGTGGACTGGGCACTCATTTACAGGACAATAGACGGCCCCGCGAGGAAAGCGAGCCAGCGCAGCTTCATGGAAATATACGGGAAAGGCCGCGCGTACAGGAAGGAGGCGCCGGCAATGTGGTGCCCCTCATGCGAAACCGCGGTAGCGCAGGCAGAGCTCGAGGACATAGAGACGGACAGCATTTTCAGCGACATAGTTTTCAGGCTGGACAACGGCAAGGAACTCGTGATTGCCACCACGAGGCCGGAACTGCTGCCGAGCTGCGTGGCGGTATTCATACACCCGGATGACAAGAGGAAGAAGGAATTGCTCGGAAGGAAAGCCAAGGTGCCGCTGTTCAACCACACTGTGCCGATACTAGAGGACAGGCGCGTGGACATGCAGAAAGGCACCGGCATAGTGATGTGCTGCACATTCGGCGACCAGACAGACATGGAATGGTACTTTGCGCACAGCCTGCCTCTCAGGGCGGGACTGACGCCTGACGGCAGGATGACGAAGCTCGCTGGAAAATACGAGGGAAAGAAAATAAAGGAAGCGAGAAAGGAAATACTCGAGGACCTCGCGGCCGCAAAGCTGCTTAAAGGCCAGAGGCCGATAAGGCACGCGGTCAAGGTGCATGAACGCTGCAAGGCCGAGATGGAGATAATGAACACCAAGCAGTGGTTCATAAAGTACCTCGACCTGAAGCAGGAATTCCTCAGGAAAGGGGACGAGCTGAAATGGCACCCTGAGCACATGAAGGTTAGGTACAGGAACTGGATAACCGGCCTGCAGTGGGACTGGTCACTCTCGAGGCAGAGATTCTTCGGCGTGCCATTCCCTGTATGGTACTGCGCGAAATGCGGCGAAACAATACTTGCAGGGGAAAAGCAGCTCCCTGTAGACCCGCTGCAGGACAAGCCGCCAGTCAAAAAGTGCCCGAAGTGCGGCTCGGCAGGATTCGAACCTGAAAAAGACGTGCTGGACACCTGGGCGACGTCCTCGCTCACGCCACAGATAAACTCCAAATGGGGCGAGGACGAAAAGCTGCACGCCAAAATTTTCCCCATGTCCCTGAGGCCGCAGGCACATGACATAATAACGCTGTGGGCATTCAACACCGTCGTGAAGGCATACTTCCATGCGGGAAAGCTCCCTTGGAAGGACATAATGATTTCAGGGCACGCACTCGACTCGAAAGGGAGGAAGATGTCGAAGAGCCTCGGGAACGTTGTGAACCCAGTGGAAATGGTGGAAAAGTACTCTGCCGACATGCTACGGTACTGGGCCGCGACAGGCACTCTCGGCGATGACCTGCCGTTCCAGGAGAAGGAATTCGTGACCGCGAAGAAGTTCCTCACAAAGCTTGCCAACGCATCGAAATTCGTGGCTATGAAAACAGAGGGAGTGAAGCCAGAGGAAGTTTCTGTGGAAGCATGGAACATGCGCGAAATCGACAGGTGGATACTGAGCAGGTTCTCGCGCGCGAAAAAAGAGGCAACGCAGGCGCTTGAAGCATACGAGTACTCCAGGGCGCTCTCCGCGCTCAGGAACTTCTTCTGGAACGAATTCGCAGATTTTTACATAGAGGAAGTAAAGCACCGCGTGTACAGCGAAGATGACAAGAGCGCCAGGGCGGCCAAAGCCGTGCTAGTGAAGCTGATGTCAGAACTCCTCAAGGCGCTCGCACCTTTCATACCGCACACGGCGGAGGAAATCTTCAAAACAAGCTTCGGGGCATGCGCGAAGGAAAAATCAATCCACCTCGAGAAATGGCCCACTGCAGAGGAAGAATACATGGATGAAAACGCGGAGAAAGCAGGCGAGATTGCGAAAGCCGTGATTTCCGGGATAAGAAAGCACAAGACAGAGAAGGGCCTCGCCATGAACGCAGATGTGGGCGAGGTGACAATCTTCCTAGAAAAAGACGAGGTGCTCGCCGAGAAAGTGCTTGCGGACATAAAGGAAACGATGAAGGCCGCGGGCATTGCCATTTCCGCGGGAAAAGGGAGAATAGACGCGGGAAACGGCATTACGATTGACGTCAAGTGAGGTAAGCCCGGAACCATGCCTCCAACCGCCGGAAACGATTAATAAGCAGAAAAGCGATTATACGGAGTGGAGATTATGGGCGCAAAAAGGAAGCTTTTGGTGCTGGCGATTGCGATTGTGATAGCCTACTTCGGGGCGCAGCAGTTCGGGTTATTCAGCAGCCTTGACAGGATTGCGGACATTGATGCACGCTACGGGCTTTCTGACGGCATGCTGGCACCGGCGGAAATGGCAAGCATTGAAAAATATGAGGCAGAACTGAAAGCGGCGTCATCCGGGTTCCTCGTTTCCGACAGCTCAAGGAAAATAGGGGAAGTGAAACTGGAACTCGCTGAAATGCAGAAAAGCATGCTTGCGCTGAGGGAACACTCGGCGAAAATAAACTTCTCGCGGCCGGACTGCTCGGTTGCAGGCATGGTTGCGCTTGCGAAGAAGGATGCGGAAGCCGCGCTTGGACATGCGGAAGCCGCGACCGAAAAAAGGTCGCAAATAGGCAATGTGGCAAGCTTCAGGGAAATTACCGGAAAGGACTTCGACACAACAATGGCCGCGGTGAATGACGCCCTCGGTGAATCCGTAAAGTCTCTTAATTCCCTCTGCCGATGATTGATTCATGAAGATGCTTGCGCAGGGCGCAGAAGCAAAGCTCTACCTCTCGGAATACCTCGGGAAAAAATGCATCGTCAAAGTGCGGCAGAATAAGGCATACAGGGAAAAGGCGCTCGACAGGAAAATAATAACGGAACGGCTCCGCGCGGAATGCAACCTCGTTTCCCGCGCGAAGAGTGCCGGAGTGAGGACGCCGCTCATATACAAGGTTGACATTGAGGGATGCGCCATAACCTTCGAGTTCTTGGAAGGCACAAGGCTCAAGGAAGGGCTTTTGATGGCAGGGAGTGAAAAGGCCGGCATGCTCTGCGCAGAATTCGGGAAAACCGTTGCAAAGCTGCACTCCGCAGGGATAGTGCACTTCGACCTCACGACGAGCAACGCAATCATGCACAATGGCAAAATCGCCCTCCTTGACTTCGGATTGGGAGAGGTTTCCGCGCGCATAGAGGACATGGCAGTGGACATACTTGCGCTCAAGAGGACATTCATGGCCACGCATTACAGGCACGCGGAAGGATGGAGGGAGCTTGAGGAAGCATACTCGGCGAACTTCCAGAATGGCCATGCGGCCCTCAGGCAGGTCGCGGAAATAGAGGCGAGGGCAAGATATTACTGAGGCAAAAGGCAGGATTACTTATACATAATAGAATCGCACCGCCTGATTTTTATAGGTTTCCATAGGGAGATTAGTCAGCAGTTTTTGAGTTTTGCTTTCCCTTTCCGGCAGGGAGGGAAGGTACAGGGAAAATAGGCCCTGGTTTTTGAATAAAAACATTATATGAAGCTCGATGGGTTTTCATGGCCAAAAAAAGCGAGGAAAAGGGCAAGAAGCCCCTGATAGAGTACGATGCCAAGGAGATTGAGAAGACAGTCATCGAACTCGCGAATGCCGGCCAAACACCGAGCGAAATAGGCATGACACTGCGAGACCAGTACGGCGTGCAGAACGCCAAGAAGCTCACTGGAATGAAGATAGAGGCCATGCTGGCAAAGCACGGCCTCCGGGGAGACATGCCGCGCGACCTCCTGAACCTCATCAGGCATTCTGTTGTACTGCAGAAGCACATGGAGCATAACAACAAGGACCAGACCGCAAGGCGCGGCTATACCCTTGCAGTGAGCAAGATAAGGAGACTAACCAGTTATTACCAGAAGAGCGGCAAACTCGACAAGGGCTGGAGATACACCCCTGAAACCGCGGCCCTGCTGGTGAAGTGAATACCATGGAATGCTGCAATATTTGTTGTTAAGGTGATGATGACATGCCAAGGCTTGTAGAGGACGAAAAGGAAGCAAAGCCGGGGAAGGAAAAAGCGGCACAGCCCAAGACCAGAAAAAAGGGAGTTGACAAGTGGAAGAAGAAGGTTTGGTATACGCTCCTTGCGCCGGAGGAGTTCGAACGCAAAGAAATCGGTGAAACCATCGCCGAGAAGCCGGAGATGCTCACTGGCAGGACCATACTTGTGACAGGGCGCGACCTCGCCAACCAGCCAAAGAAACAGCACATAAGGATAAAATTCAGGGTAGTGAGCGTCAGCGGAAGCAAGGCCCACACTGAAGCGTATGGCCACATAATAAAGGACGACTTCATGAGGCGCGTGGTGAGGAGAAGGTCAAGCAAGGTCATGAGCGTGAACAATTACACCACGAAGGACGGAAAGGGCATAAAGCTGAAGCTCATAGTGGTCACCGACAGGAAGGCATCCGGAAAGCAGAAGGCAAGCATAAAAAAGAAAGTGGAGGAACTTGCCAAAAAAGTGATTTCGGAATTTGACTCCAAAAAGATAATCGATGAGCTGGTGTTCGGCAACTTCCCTAACAAGCTCTACCCCGGCCTGAAGAAAATAGTGCCGATAAAAAGGATTGAAGCCACTAATTCGGAGATTACAGCCGCAAAGTGAACCACATGTTCAATGGCATTGAGCCGATAATAGTCATTGCCACAATTGCCTTTTTCTCGGCCGCGGCCCTGCTGTCAAAAAGCCTTACAAAGGACGGAATAATCGCGTCGGTTGCGGTTGGAATAATCGCGTATTTTTTCGCCGGGTTTGCAGCGTTCGCGGCGCTCGTGATTTTCTTTGCAATAGGGGATGCAGCAACAGTGGCAGGGCGTAAAGGCCTTGGAAAACACGAGCCACGCAACTGGGCAAACATCCTTGGCAATACCGGGGCAGGGGCGATAGCACTGGCGCTTGGGCACACAGCGGGCTTTTTCGGCGCAATATCCGCGGCATTCTCTGATACAATATCCTCTGAAATAGGAATGCTCTCTGCAAGCAAGCCAGTGCTCGTAACCAGCCTCAGGGAAGTGGAAAAGGGCACCAATGGCGGAATCACGCTTCTCGGCCTTGCCGCAGCAGCCATTGGAGGGGCAATCATTGGAGCGGTTTATTATGCCGGAGTGGACGCGTCAATCAGGGGATTTGCCGCAATAGCGCTAACCGGCATTGCAGGAAGCCTCATAGACAGCATTTCGGGTGCATTATTGCAGAACAGGGGATTGATAAGCAACAACCAGGTGAACTTCCTCTCAAGCATGGCAGGCGCGGCGATTTCGATAGTGCTGTTTGCCGCATTATGATTCAAGAAAAATCGCCCCAACAAACATTGGCGGAAAGGTGAAATGTCCGGCACTACTTTAACCTGAACTGCGAATCCTCTGCCCTGAGCGAACTCACAATACCCGCGCCGAACGCCTTTCCGGAACTGAATAACACGCTATAGAGGCTGAACTTTTCCTCTTCATACGAAATTATCTCCGGGTTCCGGATTCCTGCCAGTTCCCCGGCCCTGTCTATTGCGCGCTTTCTCGTGGTAATCTCGTCTATGAGGTGATGCTCATACGCCTGGGAGCCCGTGAGGATACGGCCGTCAGCAACCGCGTCAAGCTCCTTGGAAGTGATTTTCCCGGCCCTGAACTCAAGGACATTGTACTTGAAGTTTTGGTAAGCCTGCAATATTATGCCTTCAAGGAGCTCCCTGTGCTCCGGAGTGAACTCTGTGAACGGGCTTCCGGTGTCCTTGAGGCTGCCTTCCTTGAGAGTGGTCACCTTAACGCCTATCTTCTCCATGAACCCCTCGATGTTCACCACTTCGGAAATCACGCCGATGCTGCCGGTAAGCGAGTCCTCGTCCGCCATTATGTGCCGTGTCGATGCCGCAACATAATACGCGCCTGAAGCCCCCATGGAATTGATGTACGAATATACCGGCTTCTTTGATTCACGGACCCTGTACACTATCTGCTTCGACGCGACGACCTCGCCGCCGGGGCTGTCTATGTCGAGGAGTATCGCCCCGACGCCGGAATTGGCCTCGGCATCATCAATAAGCCGTATGACCTCGTTAGCGCTCAGGGTATCGGCACTGCCTGAACTGGAAATCTCGCCCTTCAAAGGTATCACTGCAATGCCTGAAGGGACATATTTCCCGTCCGCGAAAGACCCGTCGAAAAGCTTTCCCGCCGCAAAAATGAAGAGAAGGGCGACAGCTATGAAAACCACGAAGCCAGCAGCGGCAACTAGCAGGATGCGGCCATTGCCGCCGCGCCTCTTGGAAAGCTGCCCATCAAGCGATTTTTGCTCGGCCACTCAAAACACCATCATCGCACCATATGCTGCGGAAGCCACGGAGGCGGCCATGCATCAAAACGCCGACCTATAATATGTATATGCCAAGGCCCAATCACTAACAGTTACCCCCAAGAAATGGTTAAATAGCTTGTGATGCCATACTCGTTCAGGAATTGTTGAACCCGGAGATGCGGCCTCATGGTGCAGACGCTTGATTTTTTGGCAAGGATGGCGCTCTACCTCGCGCCGATGTACTTCGCGAACAGTTCCGCGATGATTCTGGGCGGAAAAACACCCATTGACCTCGGCACGAAAATATGGGACGGCAACAGGCTGTTCGGCAGAGGCAAGACATTCAGGGGCTTCATTGCAGGAGTCGCCGTAGGGACATCGGTGGCCGCAATAATATCGGCGCTTTTCCCCGTGCAAACAGCTGAACTTACAGGCAACTACATCATGCTTGGCCTGCTCCTGTCCCTCGGAGCCATAACGGGCGACCTCGCCGCGAGCTTCCTCAAGCGCCGTGTGGGAATGGAACCTGGGAAGGAAGTGCTTTTCCTCGACCAGCTCGACTTCCTCGCCGGAGGAATAGCCTTCGCGGCCGTGATTTATATCCCAACATTGCTGGAAATAGCCGCATACGCCAGCGCAACTCTTATCGTCCACAGGCTCTCGAATTATGTTGCCTTCAGGACCAACCTGAAAAGGGTGCCATGGTGAGAATTACACAGAATGAACTGCTGTTCCTAGCAAAGTTCACCGCGATTTTCGCGGCCGCCGAGCTTCTGATAAATACACTCGACTTTTCATGGCTCGAAAATGCGCTCGCGGCATACGCTGCATCGCCCATCGGGCTGCAGGCATACGGGAACACCGTCACGGCAGGCACAGGCTCCTTCGAAGTCAACGCATCATGCACGGGCCTCGTGAGCGCGAGCGTGCTCGCCGCAATAATATTCTCCCTCAGGAAGCCCGACCTGAAGGAAAAGGCCGGAATATTCCTCGGCGGCACCGCGATTCTTTTTGCGCTCAATTACTTCAGGGTGATGCTTGTGCTCCTCATAGGGAAAAACTTCGGGCCGGGAGCTGCCGAAACCGCGCACATAATATCGTGGTTCACGACATCGGCGTTCATAATAGCGCTCTGGTACCTGTTCACCAAGAGGATGACCGGCACGAAGGACTTCTCCGGCTTCCTGTGAGAAAAAAGGCCCAAGGATATTCAGGCGACAGGAAGTGTTCTTCGGCGGGATTTTCTTAAGCCTGAACGCTGAAAATCAGGCGGAAAAAAGCTGATTCCGAATCTGCGAAAACTGCGACGGAAAAGCAAACCAACGGAAAACCCCTATGAAAATATAGGGGATCTCTTTAGCTTCTGGGTAATTAATTAATCGTGATTTAAATGAACCACGACGTGGGGGCGGCCTTCATACACGAAACCTTTGTATTCGACGCTATTGATGCCTTTTGTAAATGCCGTATTTTGGCGGTGCACACTAGTGTGCATTGGCAATGCACGCTTAATGTTTTTTCTATTGCGCAATATTTGTTTCCACATGGAAACATTTTCCGTATTAAATGTTTCTTCCAGGAAACACTTTTGTAGTGCAGATTCATGCGCTCTTGAGCCATTCTGTCACTTCCTTAGCTGTTGCCTCGTAGTCAGGGACTTGCTTGAGGAACTGCTGCAGGTCACGGTCCCAGTTTACTTGGAAGCCTGTGATTTTGCTTTCCAATTTGTCGGAGTCAAATTCTTCCTTGTAGAATCCGAATTTTTTATTTATGGTTTGCCTGTCCAGTTTTACGTTGTTTTTGAGCAGGTACCATGTGTCGTAGAGATCTCTTGCGACAGTTCTTGTGAGAAGCGCCTGTATTTTTTCGGCAAATATTTCTTCCAGATGCAACACCATTGCAGAACTTTTTCCGAGTGAATAAGTGTCAATCACCTCTATTTCAACCGGCTTTAGCACAATGTTATCGCGGAAGCTTATGTCAAATCTTATGCTCTGCGGGTGGTTTAGTGCAGACGTGAATTTGATGGCAAGGCGAAGGCCCGCGGTAGTTTTTTCTTTCGACAATCTGAAAAAGTTTATGTCAGTGATTCTTTTGTTCTCAAAAATGGCGCGCAGTGCGCTCTCTATTTCCTCCTGAGTTGCGTTTCTGGCTGTAAAGTCGAGGTCTTCGGAGAATCTTGCATTCGCAAAATATATTTTCTTTATTGCTGTGCCGCCTTTGAAAATCAACTTGTTTTTGAGGTTTGATTGTGAAATTTCCTTGAGAACTATTGATAGGGCATAATCCTTTTCGAGCGTAGCCTGTGGGATACCTTGTTTTGCCGACTGGCTTTTGAGGGTTTTTGCATCCATTTAGTGCACTTCCAAAAAATCCAGGAGTTCGCGTTCTGTCATGTTTATTTTAAGCCCCCATTTTTTTGAATAAGACAGAGTTTTTTTGGCAAGGTGAGGGTCGAGCCATGCAAAACCGGCGAATTTTCCTTCGAGTTTTTTTGCATGGGGATTCAATCCTAATTGTTCCAAAATGTACCCAAGCCTTCCTTTTACAGCCGCCTTTGCTTTATTTGCCATTTCTAAGAGCTTTTCAAAATCCAGGGTCTTTCTTGAGGCATTGAGTGCCTTGGCGACTTCCGATATGCCGAGGCAATATTGGGGGAAAGCCAGTCCGTCAATTATTGTTTGCTCCCTTGAGGAAAACGCTATTTCTTCCCCGCTGATTTTTTCCACAGTGATTTCCCCAAACTCCTTTTTTTTGGTGAAGACAAATTTTGCCCCAACAGCATTAATGGGTTTTTTCTGCCTTGTGAGTACAACATGGACTATAACGGGTATTTGTTCAGTCATGCCATAATGGTTCATCGCAGAGAGAAAGCCGATATAATAATTTTCTTTGCCAACCAGTTGTTTTGCCACCAAGAAGGCATCCTCGCTCCAATAGCCTTCTTTGCCGCTCTTCAAAGGGGCAAAAAGATAAATCCCTTTTTGCAGGGGTATGACTCTCTTTTTTTTCTTAAGCCTTTTGAGCACATTTTTGGCTGAGGCAACAGTCCCGCCTATTGCGGCTCTGGCTTGTGCAAAAGTGAAAATTGATTTTTCGTTCTCCTCGAGCCAGAATAGGAGCTTTGTTTCCATGCCTCCGAACCTAATTAATTTACGTATAGTCAAAGTATCGCCTAATGATACTATCAGTATATGAAATATATAAGCCTTCCGTCCACTCATATAAAAACTTAACTAAACATTAAATAGACTTTAATTTTAGTTATACTAAACCTTCAATTACATTAAGTTTTAGTTTCTATGGGGTTTTAGCTAAACTTTACAAGTGGCAGGAAGCATTCATAAGGGAAATCTTTGTTGTGGCATATGAACCGGGCAAATGCTCCCCAAGAGACGTGTTCTTCGGCGGGATATTCCTCAGCCTGAACCGGAAAATATTCCGCGGGCAAGCAGCGCGTGAATTACTCTTGATGGCCATGTGCAAGAAACCCTCTTCACTTCGCCTGCTGCTTCTCCGCACTCTTCTTGAACACGTATTCCGCGAACACGGAGAATGCCGGCCTCGTGATGAGCACGCCTATGAGCGCCCCCAGCACTGTGGCTATTGCGAAGCCCCTGAGCTTGCCGAAGCCCGTGCTGAAAATCAGCAGCGGCAGCATCGTCACAATAGCGGTTGCCGCGGCCGCAACGATGATGAAGAGGGCCTTCTTTATCCTAGCGGAATAGCTGGTTGTGTCGGCAACTCCCTGGTCGCCCTTGCTCAACTCGTCTGTGATTATCACCTGGTGGTCAACTCCTGTGCCTATTGCCGCGAGGATGCCGGCAATGGATGAGAGGTCAAGCGTGAACCTCGTGCCGAACAGGAGCCCGGCCGCAACGCCGAGGATGATTATTATCTCGCTTGCGCACGTGACTATTATGGGCACCACGAGGCCTATGTTCCTGTAGCGCAGGAAAACCACCAGCGAAACCACCACGAGGGCGAGAAGCCCTATGATGAGCGTGACGTTGAGGAATTCCTTGCCCAACAGGGGCGAGATTGTTTCCTTGGAAATGCTCCTTATGCCAACGGGCAGAGAGCCTGTTTCCAGGAGGACGGCAGTGCCCTTGAGCTCCCTTTCGGCATCCAGGCGCGTGGCCGATGAGCCGGTTATCACTAGTTTGGAGAATATGCGCGCATTCTTCTCCTCAGCGACGTATGGGTCAAGGTTGGCTATTCCGGGGGTTACGTTTATTACCTGCCTTGCGCCCACAGCAGTCCACACCCATGGGATGGAAGGGTCCTTCTGCGGCACTTCGACAACCTTGAAGCCCAGCTGTGCGAGACTTTCCTTGGCTGCCTGCGGCAATGAAGGCGGCACGAGCGCCCTCGCGCCCTTTTCGCCCCTCTCCTTGAGCTGCTGGAGCTGCTCCGCAGTAAAAACCGCGTTCGAGTCAAGAATGTAATGCGGCAGGCCCGCATTCTGCAGAAGCTCTTCTATGGATGTCGACTGCGGAATGTTGTGGATGGTGCTGCCAACGCTCATTGCCTGCAAATCTGAAGCGTACAGCACGTCCTGCAGCACTATGACGGCATCCGCCGGCCTGTCTATGAAGAAGTACGTCTTCTGGCAGTCGTACTGCGCCCCGGCCTTGACATCGAATGAAACTGCGGTGCACTTGTGGAAAACCTTGCGGGAAAAGTTCTCCGCGGCCCTCTGGTTCAGCACGAAAGGCAGCTGCCATTCGCTGCCGGTACCGTCAATCCCGCCGCCTCCGGCAATGCCATAACCGTCGGCAGGGTTCCTCGAAACCGCCAGTATGTCAGAGCCCTGGAAAAGAATGCCGCCATTCAAGGTGGCCTCGAAGCGCCCCTGCGTCTTGAGAAGGGATTCGAGCTGCTCAATCCTCTTCGGGTCGGTCTCGGCTATCTGCGCCGCGATTAGGTCATCACCAAGCGCGCTCACCTTCGTGTCCTTGAGGCCGAAAGCATCAAGCCTTTCCGACACTATGGAGGTTATCGTGCCGAGCTTGTCCGCAGGCGCCTTGTCCTCAAGCTGGACCTGGAACAGGGTACCGCCCCTGAAGTCAATGCCGAAGTCTAGGCCATTGAAGAATATCGCAAAGAGCGAAAGCAGGACAAGGGCGCCGAGCAGCAGCACGCGCCAGTTCCTGAAAACTTCCCTCATCGTGCAGCCTCCTTCTTCTCGAAGTAAGAAAGCAGCATGGGCGCGTTCATGAGCCACGTGGCTATAATGTCGGCGAATATGCCGAATAGCAGCACCGCGGAAATCTCGAAAATCACCTGCAGCTGGCTGTAATACGAAAGCGTGAGCATCACGGCAAGGGCTGCGAGCGTGGCCATGGTCATGGTCAGGCCGGTTATCATGGAATCATGCGCCCTCTGCCTGGCATTGGAATCCCTGCGCTTGAGGACGCGCGTGGTGAGGAGGATGTCCGTGTCAACGCTGTACCCTATCATCATGAGGAGCGCAGGTATGGTGGTAAGAGAGAGCGGCACCTGGAAAATCGCCATGCCGGCAAGCGCGCCCACAATGTCGAAAATAATCGCCGCTATTATGGCGGCAGACGGCACGAATTCCCTGAAGGATATGAAAACCACGAAAACAATCCCGAGGAAACCGAGCACTGTAACAAGCATCGCTAGGCCGAAGAAACTTTCGCCCAAGGACGGCCTTATCTCGCGCTTCTGGTACGCGATGTCGCCGCCGAGGCCGTAAGCTTCCCTTATGGTTTCCTGCAGGCCGAGCTGGAACGACTCCTCGGCCTTGCCAAGAGCGGTGCCGGCGGCGGCAACAGCATCTGCAGGACTGAGAACAGCGGCATCATCGACCGCGTGATACTTCGCGGAATACGCAATTGACTGGAGCGCGAGCGACTTGGCATTCTCTGGGTCTGCGGCAAGGGAAGAGCGGGCGCTCTCAAACAGCCTCGAAGCCTCGCCGAGCCCCTTCTCCTCAAGGAACTGTATGAAAAGGCCATTGCTCGTCGGCGAGGAAACAGAGCCTAGCTGGAGCTCGGTGAGCGAATACTTTTCCTCCAGCACCGGCCGGATGACCGCAGTGTCAAGCGCCTTGTCGGCCCTCACAATGATGTTGGTGCCACCCTTCAGGTCAATGCCCTGCTTTATCCCCGGAAAGAAGGCAATAACCACTATGAAAACTATGAAAAGCGCCGCGGGAAGCAGCATATACCTTTTATACTCACCCTCGTAGAAATTGTTTATCTTCATGAAAACCAGGCAATCCGAATGAAAAGGGATAAAAAACATTTAAAAAACAGCCAGCGAGAGGGCAAAGGGGCCGGGGCAAAACCGGACGAATCAAGCGCATTCCCCACCTCGGAAGAGCTCCTTGAGCAGGCATTCCGCCTATGCTCTGAACTGAGCGTGAGCAGGAGGGGCATAGCTCCGCTGAAAGTCGTCAAGAACCTGAACATACTCAAGCTGACCAGATTCGGTGAATTCCTTTATGAAAAGCTCTCAACCCTGGGCAAGCAGTTCCCGAAGATAGACTCGATGAACACATTCTACCTCGACCTCCTCGCGGTGATAGCAGACATAGGGCGCCTCAAGCAGAACCTCGCCATGCT
Organism: Candidatus Iainarchaeum sp.; assembly: GCA_016202305.1. Lineage (GTDB taxonomy): Archaea > Iainarchaeota > Iainarchaeia > Iainarchaeales > Iainarchaeaceae > UBA10205. The sequence goes on from JACQPB010000041.1 coordinate 40,823, forward strand.
CAACTCCTCAGCCCGCATAATAAAGAGGCTCCGCTACGAATACTCCGGAGTGATATACCGCGCGAAAACTATACCTGCAGTGAACGCCGGGCTCAAATCATTCCAGGGAAGGGCAAGCTCGGTTGTCAAGAAACTCAGGAAGCCACTCGCGGAACTCAAGGAGGACTCGAAAAAGCTCCGCGAACTCCCGGCAATAGACTTCGAAGCCCCGACAGTAGTGCTCGCGGGGTTCCCTAACGTAGGCAAGAGCACTCTCCTCAAGAGGCTCACAGGGGCCAACGCGAAGATAGCTCCGTTCCCGTTCACCACCAAGCAGATAAACACGGGCTACTACGAGCAGAACTACATAAGGGTGCAGGCCATAGACACGCCCGGCCTCCTCGACCGCGAAGAGATGAACCCCATAGAGAAGAAGGCGCTGGCCGCGCTGAACCACCTCGCGGACGCAATCGTGTTCGTACTCGACCCGACAGCATACTCAGGGTATGGGCTAGATGCGCAGCTTTCATTACTCCAGAACACGAAAGAAAGGTTTTCCGGAAAGAAGCTGCTCGTCGTGGTGAACAAAGCTGACCTTGCGAGCGCCGAAGAAATGGCGCTGGCGGAGAAAGGCCTGGCCAGCTTTCATACCATGAATCAGGGCCAAGGCGTGGATGAAGGGGCAGAAAGCCTGAGAAAGGAAATAATGGGAATGCTCCATGCAGCCGGCCGCATTTAGGCACCGGAAACCCACTTCAGGCAAAACAGCACCAGGTATGGGCAGCCAGCCACAAAACCAAAAAGCCAAATTGCCATCGAAGCCCCACTTGGCCCCCCGCACCCATTTATATTAATTTGGGGGCAACCTTATTTCAAGCGGTTTGAACTATCCGCGGTTTTGTCTGCCGGCCATTGAACGGCCGCTGATTTTAGAGGCATGTGGCCTTTGGGCCATATACAGCAGGGAACCGCATCTGGCTCGCAACCGCCTTTCATTGCATTGTTTGAACAATCAGGTGTGTGGGAGCATGAACGTCGCTGGATTGAAAGAACAGATAGAATGCGCCATTGAGTTGCTGGATAGTATCATGGATGACACCACTGTGCCGCGCAACATAAGGAAGGCATGCGAGGACGCAAAGCTCAAGATGAGCGGGCCGGAACAGGACATCAGCGTTAACGTATCCACCGCAATCTACCTAATGGAGGACATCAGCAATGACATCAATATGCCGGCGCACACCCGCACCGAGATATGGACCATAATTTCAGAGCTTGAGGCAATAAGGGAAAAATGCAAGGGATGAAATGCCATCAAAGACGGGCGCGCTTCTCGGCTCAAAGAGCAAGGAAATAATCGAATTCTGCAGCTCAAGGGAACAGCTCATTGACCGGGAGTCCCTCGAACTGCTCTCCGCAGAGGAGCACTGGAAGCAAGTGCTTGAACAGATATCATCGCCCATGGTGACAGCCAAGGAAGTGAAGCAGTGCCTCGTGAAGCACAATTCGAAACTCGGCGAGATGATGATGGAAACCGTGGTGAAGCGCGGCTCGTTCACGGCCACGGCGAAAGAAACGGCAGGGAGATTCAGGGTAATGAAGGAGCTTGAGGCCGGAGGAAAGGGCGCGAGCGAAGGCAAGCTCAAGGATTTCAAGGAATATTTCATGGACAAGTACACGTTCCTCTCCTCGCTGCTCTCCCACCGGACGGGCTTCGCGCCTAAAACTTTCGACCGCCTCAAGGATCTCCCGAAGTATGCCGAAGCCGACATAATAGGCATGGTAATGAAGAAATGGGTGAGCAAGAACGGCAACACCACTATAGAGGTCGACAGCCCGGACGGAAGATGCATAGTGATTGTCTCCAAGGAAGACCTCGAGACAAACCGCGATGCAGACAGGATACTCCTTGACGACGTAATCGGGGTCAAGGGCAAGAAGTTCTCTGACGAGGTCATAATTGCGAAGCGCTTCCTATGGCCAGACATCATGCAGAGGACGCCGAAGAATGCCGACACTGACCTGAGCGCCGCTCTCATTTCTGACATACATGTCGGAAGCAAGCTCTTCATGGAAAAGGAATTCTCAAGATTCATAGCATGGCTCAACGGCAGCGTTGCCTCCGAGTCGGAGAAGCGGCACATGGGAAAAATCAAGTACCTCTTCATAGCCGGCGACAACGTGGACGGCGTCGGCATCTACCCCGAGCAGTTCGATGAGCTCGAGATAAAGGACGTCTATGCGCAGTACGACAGGCTGTCAGAACTGATACTGCAGATACCAGAGTACATAGAAATTTTCATAGCCCCGGGGCAGCATGACGCGGTGAGGAGGGCCGACCCGCAGCCCGCAATACAGCATGAATTCGTGAAAGGGATTTCATCAGCTGGAAACGTGCATTTCATAGGCTCGCCAGGATGGGTGGAGGCGGAAGGCCTGAAATTCATGGTGTACCACGGCGCGTCAATGCATGACATGATTGCGGCAACCAAGCACCTCAAATACACGGAACCGGAAAAAGCCATGATAGAGCTGCTGCGCAGGCGCGACCTCTCCACAGGCTTCGGCCTCACCCAGCCATATGTGCCGGAGAGGCATGACTACATGGTCATAAGGGAGGAACCTGACTTCTATTTCGGCGGAGACATGCACATCAAGGGCTATGCCCAATACAGGGGATGCCTCGTGGCCAATGCAGGATGCTGGCAGAGCAGAACAGACTTCCAGGTGAAGCAAGGGCTGCAGCCAACACCCGGAATATGCATAGACATAAACCTCAAGACCAGGAAGCTGACGGAGAACAATTTTGCAAGGAGCGGAAACGATGGAGCAGATAGCGGCTGACGATGCCACAAGGAACTATTTCCGCATCCTCCAGGAGAGGATTGACAGGCAATACGCGGCCGCGGCCGAAGCACGCTCGAAAGGAAAGGACGCGAGCTTCGAGGTGGAATGCCCCCCGACCCTTGACCTCGCTGACAGGACAGAGAACATAATAGGTCCGAAAGGCGTAGCCAAGAGGTACAGGGAACTCTACGCCGAACACAAAGGGGACAGGAACCGCGCCATTTTCCACCTTTTCAGGGAAATAGTAGAAGGGAAAATGGGGGAAATCCCGGACCCTGAGAAGCGACTCGAACAGGCCGTGCGAACCTGCCTCGTGCTCGTTACGGAAGGAGTCGTGGTAGCGCCACTGGACGGCGTGCCAAAAGTGAAAATCAGCAAGAACCCTGACGGAAGCAGGTACGTGGACATCTACTTTGCAGGGCCGATAAGGGCGGCAGGCGGCACGGCAACGGTGTTCCCCCTGATTCTCGGGGACTACGCGAGGCAGCTCATGGGCCTCGACCGCTACAAGGCAACCAACGACGAAGTGGAAAGATACGTGGAGGAAATAAGCATTTACGACGAGATAATCACGCGCCAGTACAAGCTGAAGGACGACGACGTGAGGAAGATAGTGCGCGGCTGCCCGGTATGCGTGAACGGAGAACCTACCGAGGAAAGGGAAGTGGTGAACTACAAGGACCTCGAACGCATACCGACCAACAGGGTGCGCGGAGGGATGTGCCTCGTGATATCCGAGGGCGTAGGGCTCAAGGCAATGAAGATAATGAGCCTCGCGAAAATGCTGGGCCTCGACTGGAAGTGGCTGGAAGAAGTCATAAAAATCGGGAAAAGCGCAAGCGGCAAGGAAAAGGAGATAAAACCTAACTTCACTTACCTTTCAAGGATTGCGGCAGGAAGGCCCATATTCGCATATCCATCCGCATTCGGTGGATTCAGGCTGCGCTACGGAAGGGCCAGGAACACCTGCATAATGGGGAAGGGCATACACCCCGCGACAATGTTCCTGCTGGATGAATTCATAGCTGTCGGCACCCAGACAAAGATGGAGAGGCCTGGAAAAAGCGCGGAAATGTTCCCGGTGGACAGCATCGAGGCGCCTATAGTGAAGCTCGCGAGCGGCGAAGTCAGGAAAATCGGCTCGGTGGAAGAGGCCTTGGAGATTCGCGGCGAAGTGAAGGAAATACTTTTCCTCGGGGACATGCTGATTGCGCTGGGCGACTTCCGGAAAACCGCGCACCCCCTGATGCCGACAGGATACTGCGAAGAGTGGTGGGCGCTCGAACTGAGGAAAGCGCTCGAATCAGCGGGCAACGGCACAGGTGATGCGCAAAAACACGGAGCGCACCGCGTGAAAAAGGAAAACGGCGAGCACGACATTGATTTCCATGCAATTGCCGCAAACCCCGGCCTTGTAGACCAGAATACCGCAATAGAGGTTTCACTCCAGCTCGGCGTGCCGCTGCACCCGAAGTACCTGCACTATTACACCGCGCTTTCGCCTGAAGAAGCGACGGAACTCGTGGCCTCCGCGAGGAAAGCCCAGAAGACCTTCGCAGGCACGGAGATGGAGGAACTGGTGTTCGGAAACAGCCCGCGCCTCAAGGAACTGCTTGAGAAGGCAGGCGTGCCGCACCGGCCCGAGAACGGCGGAATAACTGTCCTGAAAGAGTACGCTTACTCACTCTTCAAGACATTCGGCGGGATGAGCGAAGCGGAGCCGGAGAAAGGAACCCCTGCACTGGAAATGCTTTCCAGGATTTCAGGAATGACGATAAGGGACAAGGGAGGCACATTCATAGGGTGCAGGATGGGAAGGCCGGAAGCCGCAAAGCCGAGGAAAATGACCGGCGACCCGATGGTGCTGTTCCCCATAAGCACCGCTGGAGGAAACATCAGGTCAATAAACAAGGCCGCCGAGAGCGCAGGAATGATAGAGGCTGAAGTGGCATACTTCCTCAACACGGAAACCAAAGGGATAGAGGAACAGCAGACCTCCGCCAGCGGCACGAGGAATGAAATAGCCAGGAAATGCACGAGATGCGGCCATTTCTCGAAGGCCGAAAAATGCACGAACTGCGGAGCTGACACCGAATCGTTCAGCAAGAGGAAAATTGATGTCAGGGCAGTATTCGCGAGCGCCGCGGAGAGGCTCGGCGTGACGGCACCGCCGCTCGTCAAGGGCGTAAAGGGCCTCATAAACGCGGAAAAAATACCGGAACCACTGGAGAAAGGCATCCTCAGGGCAAGGCAGGGAGTGCACATCTTCAGGGATGCGACAATACGGTACGAGCTCCTGAACGCGCCACTCACGCACTTCAAGCCCTCCGAGATAGGGCTCAGCGCCGAGAAGGCGAGGGAACTCGGATACAAAAAAGACTATGCAGGACGGGAGCTGCTGAGCGCGGAACAGATGTGCGAGATTTTCCCCCAGGACATGATAGTGAACGAGGATGCGGGGGATTTCTTCCTCCGCGTGGCGAAGTTCGTGGACGAGGAACTCGAAAAATTCTACGGCATGCCCAGACACTACAATTATGATTCCAAGGAAGACTTCGTGGGAGAGCTCTTCCTTGCCCTGGCGCCGCACACGTCGGCCGCGGTGGCCGCGAGGATAATAGGCTACACGAAGGCCAAGGTAAATTTCGCGCACCCGTACTTCCACCTCGCGAAAAGAAGGAACTGCGATGGCGACCAGGATTCCATAATGCTCCTCATGGACGCGCTGCTCAACTTCTCGAAGAGTTACCTTCCATCGACGCGCGGCGGCAGGATGGACGCGCCGCTCGTGTTCACAACCGCGATAAACCCCTCGGAAATAGACGATGAAGTGTATGAAGTCGAAACATGCAGCGAGTACCCGCTTGAGCTTTACGAGCAGAGCCTCGTGCTCGGAGACCCTGAAATAGAGGCTATCCCCACAGTGAAACGCAAGATAGGCAAGGAAGGGCAATACACCGGGTTCGGGTTCACGCACGACACCACTAGGTTCGATGCCGGCCCGAAAATGTCGCGCTATGTCGCCTTCAAGTCGATGGAGGAGAAAATAAGGGCACAGGCAGAGGTGCAGGGCAAGATAAGGGCGGTGGAGAAGAAGGACGCGCTCGAAAGGGTGCTTATGAGCCATTTCCTGCCGGACATAATAGGGAACGCGAGGTCCTTTTCAAGGCAGGTGGTCAGGTGCAGCAAGTGCAACGAGAAATTCAGGCGCATACCCCTGAATGGCAGGTGCACGAAATGCAGGGAAGAGACGCTCATACTCACGATTGCGCAAGGCTCGGTAAGGAAATACCTGGCGATTGCGAAGGAACTCATAAGGGAACACCAGCTGAGCGCATACCTGAAGCAGAGGATTGACCTCATAGAAAGGGAAATAGACTCCGTGTTCACCTCGGACAAGGCCAGCCAGAAAAGCCTCAGCGACTACGCCTGAAAACCATGTATAGGCATCAGGCCGAAAGCCCGGTGAAGCAAGTTCACATCCCGAAGGAAACGTACAATATGACGATTATCGCGATTATAGTAAGGGCTATTACATGCAAATCCTGCTGGGAGAGGCCACCTGAAACCCCGTGGCCGTCATCAGCACCATGACCTGTTTCGCCGTTGCCGGAACCATGTGCTTCCGCGCCGCCCCTTGCGGCGGAAGACACGGCATTGGTTGCGGATGAAACCAGCGCGACAGAATACTTCCACCAGCCAGCAGGAGCGGAGAGCTCATCAAGAAGCTCGCGCGTCAACTCCGCGTAGCCCTTCCTGCGGCGCGGCACGCTATGCTTGTTCAGCATATCCCCCGTGGCCGCATTTATCCGGAAAGAGAATTTCTCCCCGGCGACATCCGCCTCGACAAGCCATATCGGAACGAAAGCGATTTCCAGGCCTGAAACAATCACGTTCTCTTTAGCCGAATCCTCTTCGGAAGCTACACGGACAGCGATTATTTCACGCGCGTCCGCCTCGGAAATCCTTGGAGGGATAACACGCGCATCTGGATTGTCTGGAACTTCCTTTTCTTTCCTGAGCCCGCTGTCCTGGACAAGCCCGGAAATCCCCGCGTCAGGCTCGTTAGAGAATGCATTAAGGGAGCCGAACCCTGAAGAGATGTGCTTGGTCTTCCCGGCATCGTGCGAATAGGCATCGTACGAGTATAGCCAATAAGGAACGTAAAAAAGTGTTGACCTGGAAAAATCGTGGTCGGCCCAATGCATTTTCCGGATGAGCTGGGACACTTTCTTCTTTGCGCCCTCTTCATCAATCACGGCGGGAAAAGCAGGTTTTTCGAGGAGCATTCAACCCACTGAGAAACTGTGAAAAAGGAAAAGCAGCTTTCACTGCTCGTCCTTCCTCTTGATTATCTTTACCTTGCTCGGCGTCACTATCAGGCGCTCCTGTGAGATGCCCGCTATGTCGCCATCAATGTCCTCTATGCTCGATTTTATCGAACTGACGAGCTCCTTGAGCTTCATCGGGTTCCTCTTGCGGAGGTCAGCTATGTTGACAAGCATTATGTTGCCCTTCTTGACCTCTTCCATGACTATATCCGTATCCTTCTCAGCTTGCAGAGTTATCGGTTTGACGAAAGCCTCGGCATCCGCGTAAGGATCCTCCTCTTCTGTATCAAGATTATTGAGGAAATCCTCAATATCGAGTTCTTCTCTCTTTCCAATAAGCTTCTCCATGAAAGCCATTCTAAGATCACCCCTTAAAGAAAATAAGAACCGACTGTAACTAATAGCACCTGAACTATATTTTAAGGCTTTCTGAACACGGATTGCACAACAACCCATGCCATTGGCTACATAATCGGCGCACGGGGGAGGGCAAACTACATAACAGGAAAATCTTAATAACAACGCAAGCCTACTTTTCTCAGCGGAGACGGCGGTAATATGCCAGTGGTATACCGGAAGTACAAGAGAACACGTTATGACCCACCTTACAGAGTCGAAATAAACAGGGATGTCTTTGTCGGCATTGGAAACGTCAATGTTAACACAGCTCTTCAGGAAAAACTGGGCGCAAAAGGAATCACGGAACTGGTCATGGCAATGGGAAATGACAGAGCCGCCGCAATAAGCCAGCTCAAATCCGACGCCGAGCGGGTTGTGCTTCCGGTCATTACTCTTTTTTATAAGCCAACGTGGGAAGATGTGCTAAGGTCGATTGTCCTGAAAAGACGCCTCGAAAAAAGGTTCGCCAAAGGCCAACTGGACATACTCATTGACCGTCTGACCGATATGACAGGGCACCCGGGGTGGGTCAGCGTCATGGAAAACTACAGCACCATTAAAGGGCTAAGAGGAAAAAAACTGACGGCGGCGGGAGCACTGGAAAACATCGGCACTGCATTGGCGCAAAAAGTAAAACCAACTGCCGATGCTCCGGCCCCACAGAGGAAACGGCCGGGAAAACCAAGGTATAGGGAGCTAACTGACATCGCGTATTCAATCAGCCACCCGAAGAGCGGCGGCATAATCATCACGTTCATTGAAGGGGAAAGGCGGGTCCAAGTGATGCCTCGGGGTTTTTTGCACGGAAACCCCATGGTACTGGACACCAAAGGCAGGATTGTCATGGTACAGGGGGACAAACTGGTGTTCCCTCACACACAGGAGAAACAGGATGCCCTGAAGAGCACGAAAGCGGCAAGCGCATGAGCAGAGTAAGCTTTCCGAACACTATTACCGGAAGCGGTTCACTTCCACAACTCAATCCCATTAAATGGACTTTGATGCCATTCAGTTCTGGGGTAAAATCGTGCAATCAGCTTCCGCAACCGCCAACATTTTTGAGCGTGAGTTCGCACGGGAAACCATTTTTGCCGACAGGGCCATAATAACGCCCCATTACACCCCGAAAGAGCTCCCTTTCAGGGAACCTTATATAAATAATATCTCCTCGATGCTCGCGCAGACGATAAAGGGCAAGAAGGCAGACAACATATTCATATACGGGAAAGTCGGTACTGGCAAGACATCCGTGACAAAACACGTCATGCAGCAGCTCCTTGAATTCGCATCCTCGAAGAACGTCGCGGTAGAGGGCAACTACGTCAACTGCAGGAACCACAACAGCAAGTACAGGATACTCATAAAGGCCGCGAAAGACTTTTACCCGGAAGAGAATTTCCTCGGCTTTTCCGCGGCGTTCGTTTACGAGAAGCTCGTGGATTACGCGCGCAAGGGAAGGCAGATAGTGCTCGTGCTGGACGAAATAGACAAGGTCAAGGACCTTGACGATTTGGTGTATGGCCTGACGCGCGCAAATGACGAGATGCAGCAGGGAGGCATCTCGATAATCGGCATATCCAACAATGTCATGTTCAAGGACCGCCTTGACCCCAGGACAAAGAGCAGCCTGTGCGAGAAGGAACTCGTGTTCCCGCCATACAACGCACCTGAACTCACGGAGATTCTCAAGCAGCGCACGGAAAAGGCCTTTTCCCCCGGCACCGTGGACGAATCAGCGGTAAGCCTCGCGGCGGCAATTGCCGCGCAGGAGAGCGGCGACGCGAGGACTGCGGTAAAGCTCATGCTCCGCGCCGGCGAAATTGCGGACAGGAAAGGGTCAGGGCGCGTGACCGACGCGGAAGTCAAAAAGGCAAAAAAGCAGGTGGACGAGGAAATAATATTCGACATGGTGTCGACACTGCCGCAGCAGCAGCAGCTCGTGCTCTATTCAATAGCCGCGCTTTCACTGACCAAGAAACCCCAGCCTAAGATAACCGGCGAGAGGGAGGAAGGCGTGCTGTTCTCCGGGGAGGTGTATGACGAGTACTGCACAATATGCAGGAAATTCAAGGAAACGCCGGTGAGCGCACGCTGGTACCGCGAGTACATCTCCGAGCTCGAAATGTTCGGCCTCATATTGTCAACAGCTTCAGGAAAGGGCATAAAGGGCCAGACCACCCTCATAAAGCTCGGCTTTGAAGCACAGAGGATAAAGGCGCAGATTGAGCGCGAGCTGTCGGACAGCACGGCATGAAAAATCCCCGCGATTTCCGGCAATGCCGTCCCAAAGCCTGTGAATGTTATTTCCGAACAACCCCTTAGCCCCTTTTCACGAAAAAAAATCTAAGCAGTGGCTTTTATCTTTGCCTTGAATTCCGCAACTTCCCTAATTTCTGGCAAGGTAACGTCATCATCTTCTAGGTAGAGCTCAACTGCTTCCTTCAGGTTCTTCAAAGCGCCTTCCTTATTCCTTCCCTGTGAAGCGACTCCAGTCTCGGGATTGTATGAAACGTACCATTTGCCTTCTTTTGTGAGGACAGCTGTGAACAACCGCTCTTGAGACCTTGCCATGACTTTCACTAAAATTAATTGCACGAATTAGTATTTAAGCCTACGAAATGAGTCAAAGTCAGAAACCGTTAGCAGTTACCAATGAGTGCGCAGATTCCTCTGGCATAACTCCAAGCGTTATTTTTTGAGCTCCATCTGCCCCTTCACTCGCACCGCCACTTTCTCGCCCAATATCCTGCCCAGGTCCCTCACATCCGCCCTTTTCACGTCCGCAATGCCCTTCACGCCAGCGTTGAATAGCCTGCGTGCCCTCACACGGCCTATGCCACGAAGCTCGCAGAGCGGGATTAGCTCTTCCCTTATGCCGGACTTGAGGCGCCTGCGCATCCTGCCGAGCGGGGAGAAATGCTGTTCGAGCCCGAGCAGCTTCGCGAGCTCCAGCGCAGAATATGCAAGCCAGTCCGCGCTCTGGAGCTTCGCGCGCAGGATGCCAGGCTGCACCTTGTACAAATCAACAAGCTCCTGCTCGCGCACCTCCGAAACCCACTCGTTCAGCATGAGCGACGTCCAATACTTCTGGAGGAGGCCCTCATCGGAAAACATTTCCATGTCGACATTCACGGGGAGCAGGCCCTTGCCCTCCTGCAGCTTTTCCCATAGCTCGCCTTCCTTGCTGCGCGGCACGGAAATGAGGGGATAAAACTCGGAAGAGCTAGAAATGGTGAAAAGGTAGGACATGTCAGAGGTGTTGTTGCGGCGCAACATCGTTACCATGCGATGCGCGGAAAGCGGGTCAAGATAAAGTTCAGAGACGCGTTTCCCGAGCAATGTGGCGTCAATCCTCCTGTCGCTGGACTTCACGAAACCCATCGCTTCAAGCTCCGAGACAAGGGAAGTCACGCGCGAGAACAGGGATGAAATGCCTGAAGACTGCCGCGCATAGAACGTGCAGGAAAAGAACTTCTCTGCGGAATCCAGATCAAAAATGAATCCCGTCGCAATCGCGGAAAGCAGGTGGAACCTGAGTTGTGACTCGGAGGAAAGCCGCGAGTCGGCGCTCTCGACCTCGCCCTTTATGAAGTAGTCAATGTAGTCGTCCTTCTCCATTTCTGTCCTGGAGATAAGTATTGCCTCGCCCTCAGTGTCGTACTTGGGCCTGCCAGCACGGCCAGCTGCCTGCTTGTACTCTGAAACAGGAATGCGCTCCATGCCTGCACCTGTATACCTGTATGGCGAGTGAATAATCACCCTGAAGGCAGGAAGGTTGACCCCTGCAGAATTGTGTACAAGAAATCCTTCTGCTGCAAATAAATGGTCATTTGAGCCATCAGATGGCAATACAACATTGTAGACAAACGGGTATTCTTCAGAAGATTCCACGGATATTTTTCTAACAAAATCCCAGTAGATATCTCCTTCAAAATCTTCTTCCCGCCACCCGTTCTTTGTTTTCTTTTCTAAGGCAGCACCGCACAAGGGGCAATTCTCAAGCGAAATAATTTCGCTCAACCTTTTGCCACCTAATATTACAGTTTGATAGATGTATTGCCCTATGGCATTGAGACGCCAATATTTTGCTTTTGCCAAACGCCTTCGTTCAATTAATTCAAAATGGTGGTTTAGTCGGTTAATTTTCTTATAGCACATAAAACCTAAAATCTTTCGAATATCTGCTGACTTACACTCACCAAATTTGCCAAGGAGTTTTATTATCTGGTATTTCTGCGCACCCCACTGGCGGTGCGAGTTAGCCCTGCCTGAAAATAGGTCGTTATACAGCCTAAAGCCACACGTTTTACAACAACTAAAGTGGATATTTTGTTTTATTGTTTTAACAAGGCTCTCCAAAGCCGCCTGTTTTCTCTTTATCCTAAAACCTATTGATTCACAAAAGGAAACGATACTTTTCTTGTTGGCTATTGTAAGCTCGTAGTAATCTTTGGTTTTGTAAATTTTCTCCCCAACACTCATAGAACTTCCTTTTCTTTTTCTCAAACGTGACACTATTCCGAAAGTCAGCAGAAGCCTTTGAATATCCTTTATGAGAATTATTGAAATATTACTAAATCCAACATCCCTCAACTTCTGCACATGACCATCAGTGTCAAAAAGACCTTGTAGGAGGGCTGCAACAGTTTCTTTTTTTGCTAATTTGAGGCTTTCTGCAATGAATTTATGTTCACCGACATCTACCCCACACGATAACAGAAGTTCTCTGAACCATTTTTCCTTTGATAGGAATAACTCTGGAACACCATATGAATTCTGGGTTTCGCGATATTTTAAGCCAAGTACTGTAGAAACGCCTTTTGCATATTCGAATGTTTCTGAATCCCGACCTACTATACAGGGACTTCCTTTAAACTTAACAGCGCCGTTGGATGTTTCCGCGCCTGAATATCCATCACCAAGCATGCAACCGACAAAGTAGAAAAAATCCGCGCCAAGATAGTCAAATTTGTTAATTCCGTAAGAGACAGAGCTATTGTCAGCATGAATTTTGCCAACAGTCGCTATTTTGTCGCCTTTTTTGCATTCACCGGCATGAATAAGCACCTTGACACCATTTCTTTTAACAAGAATCTGGTGATTGGAAGTCAATTTGATTGCATGGCCAGAAACACTTTCAATCTGTATAATTGAATTAGTGTTCTCGATTTTTTGAACTTCTACAGGACGAATTTCGCCCAGTTTATTACCTTTAAGCGCCAACACATTCTCTCTACCGGAGAAAGAATTCGCTTGAAATTCTTTTATTCCACCCCAAATTTTCGTTTCCGGAATTAAACAAAGTGTAGGAGTGCTGCAAATGAACTTCAAATAATTCTTCCTGAACAGCTCCTCAATCACCTCACGCTGCTTCTGGACCAGGCCGGCATTATGGAAGCAGGCCCCCTGCCTCACGAGCGTGGAGAGGGACCTGCACTGCTCGGTAGGCTGCTCAAGCGCGTTCAGCACCTTGGATGAGGCCTTCTCAAGGGCAATGCTTTCCGACGGCTTGAGCATGGGAGCAGTGAGAGCCGCAAGTTTCCTGGCCATTGACTCCGACATCTTCCGCGTGTTCACGAACACCAGCGCCTGCTTGCCCTTTTTCAGAGTGTCTGAAGCGATTGAGGAAACCTCGTCCTTTTCCTGCGCGATTTCCTCGGAGGAATCAAGAAAATCAATCATGCCGTCAAGATAGACGCCCTCGCGCAGCTTCACGGGCCGATAGTCGCTCTGAACTAGCTCCGCGCCGAGCCAGCCAGCAAGCTCCTTCGCATTGGGAATGGTGGCGGAGAGTCCGAGCACCTGCATCTTCGGGTTCAGGAGGCGCAACTTGGTTATGAGCATTTCAAGAGCCGGGCCGCGGTCATTGCCGACAGAGTGAATCTCGTCAACGACAAGAAGGCCCAAAGAGGATAGCCACTCGGCCTTGTGGTTCAGGAGAGATGCAATTTTTTCGTAAGTGCTGAATATTATGTCCTTGTTGGAAAGGTAAACTCCGGAAGAGTCGAAGTCACCGGTACTGAGCACTGTCCTTATCCTGAACCCCTTTGAGTACTTCTCCTTGAAGTCGTGCGCGTGCTCGGAGGCGAGGGCGCGCAGAGGCGCAATGTAAACGACTTTCTTGCGCAGGTTGAGTATTGAATTGAGGGCCGCTATTTCGGCAACTATTGTCTTTCCGGAAGCCGTGGGGGAACTCACTATCATGCTTTTTTCAAGCGCCCCTGAGGAAATTGCCTTCTCCTGCATGGGGTTGAATGAAGCGAAGCCGTTCTGCTTCTTCACTATTTCGAGGATTTCCATAAACAAAGAACCTGCGGAAAGTGAATTAAATACCGGGGGAAGGGCTAATTCGCCCACCAAATCTCTTTCTGCGAAGCGCCCTTGTCCCCTGAAAACCTGACTATTGCGAACTCGTACATCAAATCACCCACCAGAAGACGCGGCAGCCATTTATAAAGGTCTGGAGGCACCTCATTGCCGGTGCGGAATCTTCAATGCGGGAATTCTGGCACCGGCAATGAACCGTCTCCTCAGGTATATAAAGCCCCGAAACTATATAGGCTTGAGGTGATCCAATGAACGCATTCAGGCTCGTGAGGTTCATCGAAGGGATGAAAGGCGAGCACGACCCCAAGGCCAAAGTCATAAGGCTGATTTGACCCCGCAATGGAGGGATTGCAATGGAAGAATCTAAAGGACCGAAGGCAAAGTTCAGCGCTGGCGCTGTGCATGTTGCCATTTGGGAAAATACAGGAAAAGAAGGAATGCAGTACAACACTATCTCCATAGAGAAGCATTACAAGTCCGGGGAAGAGTGGAAAACCACGAAGTCACTGCGCACCAATGAATTGCCGAAAGCAATACTCGCGCTCCAGAAGGCGTACGAGTACCTTGCTCTCAGGGGACAGGAAGCATAGCAGGCTTCCTCCCCCGGCACCTATAACGCCAAAACCAGATGAAAATATAGCAAATGACAAAAATAATTGAACAAAAACAAGCCATTTGCTATACTGTCAGGCGACCATAAAGTGTTCAAAAAATAATGTCGCCTGCTATAGTTTAATTAACATGAAAGTGGGATAAATGAATTATGCCGGAAAAAAAACCGCCTCCGATAGGTTCGCTCCGCCATACCGTTCCAGTGAGCGATGCTCTGCGTAAAGCCCAGTTACAAGTTATAAAATGGAGAATGGAGGAAGAAGCCAAAAAAAGCAAAAAACGCCCGGTAAAAAAATAGGGCGGCAACATTGAACGGCCTTGGCCACAACCGCGGGACTTTTTGGTAAAACCCTCATTCCTGCGCCCATTTCCTTATAGCCTTGAGCGCGGCGAGTTCTTCTTCCACCTGCTTGAGCTTTTCATTGAATTCTGACAGCCTTGCCTCGGAAATCTCGGAGCGCAGGTCTATGAGCACGTCGGCATACTTTGCCACTTTCTTGTCCTTCTTGTACACTATGCTCGTCTGCACGGTTTCGACAAGATTCTTCCTGTACTCAAGGTCATTGATGAACATGTTAATCATGGGCTTCCACTTTGGGTCGGCGGAAAGATGCACTGGCAGGCCGACCTTGCGCGCATCCTCGCTGTAATCCTTGTCCGTGAGGGACTTCGCGGTGTGCTGCCAGTAGAGCGGCTCGGAAAACTTCATGACCTGGTGCCTCCGGTGGTAGGATTTTGCGCTGGACTGCTTTCCCTTCCATTCCGCGAGCCTCTTCCCATAGTTATCCTTCAGTTCCGCGAGCTCCTTTATTTGCGCATCAATGCGAAGGATGGATGGATAGAGCAGCTTGGGCCATACATGCTTTTCGCTTGCCTTCACCGCGGATATGACGCCGCCGCGGGCGAAGTACCTCTTGAGCGCTCCGAGGCGCTCGCGCGTGTCCTTGCCTTCCTGAATCCCGAAGCGCTCCTGGAAAGAGCTGTAGGAACTGATTATGTTTTTGGCCATATATAAAAGGGAACGATAAAGCGGTTAATAAAGCTTATTTCACTGAGATTTACAGGGCTATTGGAGGATGATGCGATGTTTCCTGGTTTAGGCGGTCTCGGCGGTGGCATGGACCCGCGCAGGATGAAGGCCATGCTCAGGCAGTTCGGCATAAAGTCAGAGGACATCAATGCGAAGCGCGTCATCTTCGAGCTTGAAAGCGGGAAGCTCGTCATCGAGAACCCACAGGTCACGGCGATGGACATACAGGGAAAGAAGACCTACACGGTCATGGGAGAGGCCAAGGACTCCTTGCACGATGGTGCTGGCGATTCGGATTCGGTGGAAGAGGAAACATCTGATGCGGAGGAAGGCGCACAGGAAATACCTGAGTCGGATGTTGAAATGGTCGCGGAGAAGGCAAAGGCCACTAAAGCGAAAGCGCGCAAGGCGCTTGAGGAAACGGGCGGCGACATAGCGGAAGCCATTGAGAAATTGAAGTGAATAACTTTAAATACTAATTATACCTAATTATACTATGTGGTTCTGTGGCTGAAACAGAGGTCATTGTGAAGGCAAGGAAATGGGGCAACAGCATCGGGTTCACGGTCCCGAAGAACACCGTGGAAAAGGAGGGCATCAGGGCGGGTGAGGATTTCAGGCTAAGGATCAGCAGGCCGCTGAAAATGCCCCACCCCGGTTCATTTGGCTTCCTGAATGGGTGGAAAATAGATTCCCAGAAGCTCAAGGACAGGCTAAGGGAAGAGAGTGACTGGTAAATGTATTTTTTCGACACCTACGCTCTGATAGAGAAAAACAAGGGCAGCCAAAATTACGAAAAGTATTCCGGTGAACCGGTAATGACAAGTGTCTTCCACCTCTACGAATTCTTTTATTCCGCGCTCGGCGAGTTTGAAGAGAGCAAATCCAGGGAGGCAATGGGCAGGCTCGGGGCGAACAAAATAGAGGTGCTTGACAGGGACATTATCGAAGCCTCGAAGTTCCGGAGGCAAAACAGGCAGAAAAGGCTCTCCTACGCCGACTGCATGGGCTACATCCTCGCAAAGAGGATAGGCGCGAAGTTCCTAACCGGCGACAAAGAGTTCAGGGGAATGGAAAACGTCGAATTCGTGAAGTGAAAAAGTAAATGGTTCTTCGCGGAGAAACGGGAAAAGGCATGCGACCTTGTACTCGTTACATGCATTCCTTCAAAAGCCTATGATTCCTCCGCCTGTATGCTCGAAGCGCCATTCCTCTGGCTTGCGGCCATCATGATGCTCAGGTTGACCTTGTCACCGGCCGAATGGTTGGGCCTCACCAATGCGGTGAATGAGCCGGGCTGAACGGGGAATGAAATGTTCTGGTCTGGCACGGAAACGATGTTCGAATCGATTATCGCCCCCTGCATCACGTTGATGTCGAGCGCAGCCTCCTTGGAGAGCGCAGCTATGGCGGAGAGGAAATCCTCCCGCGGCGACATTGCCTTGACGCTGGCACGGAGCGCGTGCTCCGGCTCCTTTACAGATTCGACTACGAAGCCCAGGTAGCCGAGCCCGTCCTCGATGCCCCTGATGAAAGCAGGATAATTGGAGTCGGAGCCGCTTGCGGGAACCACGGAAACGTAATTGGAATCGAGCGCGAGCCTGAAAGAGGCAATGCCATTGTAATCGGCAAGGAACGCATTGATGTCACGGGAAGACAGCGCATCGGGGCTGGCAAAGTAAAGCCTCGTCTCTTCGCCGAGGGGCTGGAGGCCCGTAACAGCATTCGAATCAAGGGTTGAGGTTATTTTTGCGGCGAGCGCATTCAGGTCCGCCTTGCGTGAGCGCGGAGCGACAGACAATAGGGAATAGGCGTTTCCGAGCGATGCCAGCGCATATGTGCCTGAAGTGAAGTAAATCTGCTCGGTGGTGGCACGGTTCTGCTGTATCACCGCAGTAGCGTTTGAAATGTCCTGCCCCCGGAATTCCGCGGTGATGGAAATCGTTATTTCATCCCCGGGCAGCGCACCGGAGTCCACGAAGCTTTGCAGTTGCGCTCCGGGAAAGGAATAGTTCTGGTCAACGCCGAGGTCGGCATTGGTGAAAATGATTGCCTGCGGCACTGAAACAAGCGCCTGGGGGAAGAGCTGCACCGCGGAAAACGAACTCGAATCGTTCAAGGCGAGAAATGCGCCCTGCATTTTTTCCGGGGACGAGAACCTGAGTTCAGCGCGGAAATTTGCCCCGCCTTCGCTTGATGAGAGGAACTGCGCATTCTCCACTGCAAGTATTCCGGGAACCTGCCTTATGGCGGCCACAATTGGCGCGACATCATCCGCATCGGTCAGGGCAGCGAGAACCGCTGTGGGAAACAACTGGATGACCTTTGCGTTTACGCCGCTCGCGGCGTAAGTTATCGTGGTGGGCTGCTGCGGAACAACGCCCGGAGGGATTACGGGGCCCGTGCCGGTGTCATCAGCACCAAGCCCTATTCCTAGTATGGAGCCAACCATCACTACGGCAATGACAAGCGCAAAAACCTGGTTCTGTGAAAGCCGCACCAATACACGCCCCGCAACAAATTAACCTTAAAATACCATCCGGGAGCAAATTCTGAGCCGGAAGATATACAACTCCGAATGAAAAAGGTTTTAAAAGGGCTTTTTGGCCGCAATTATGCCAAGCCGCCGTTTTGAAAAAGGGTTTTTTATGAAGGAAAAAAGCGTTGTTCTAGTAGAATTCACAGGCAGGGAGCTTACAACTGGAAAAGTGTTCGACACGACATCCGAAAAGGCCGCAAAGGAAGCCGGCATCCACCGTGAAAACATGGCCTTCCGGCCAATGCCCGTGATTGTCGGCAACGGGGACGTGCTTCCCGCACTCGATGAAGCGCTCAGGGGCATGAACGAAGGCGAATCCAAAAACATCAGGCTCGCGCCGGAAAAGGCGTTCGGCGAGCGAAGGAAAGACCTCATTGTGGTTGTGCCGATACGCGAGTTCACCGAAAGGAAGATTAGGCCTCTGCCTGGCCTCATCGTGGACGTCAATGGCCAGTATGGGCGCGTGCAAACGGTTTCAGGAGGCCGCGTCAGGATTGACCTCAACTCCGACCTTGCCGGAAAGGAAGTGGAGTACGAGCTGAAAATAGTGAAAGAGCTGAAAGGCACGCAGGAAATCTGCCAAGAATTAGCTGAAAAGTTCTTCCCGCTCAAGTCATCGAAAGCGGAAGTGCGGGCAGGCAAGGACGGCATAAAGCTCAAGCTCCCGAAAGAGCTGGTACAGCAGCTCACGCCAATAACCGTCGAATACACGAAAACCCTCAGGTCCGTGCTCCCGGACATGAGCGAGGTGACCGTGGTGGAAAGCTTCGAGGAAAAGAAGGCCGGCACGAAGGCACTGCTGCCGCAGGCTGAAAAAACGGCAAAGAAGAAAACGGCGCCTATTATATAGAACCCCCCACCATCATTAGATTATGTGGTCTGCACGGCCGAAGCTTGCGGCACTGGCGGTCTTTGCTTTTGCCGCAATTGCATTACTTTCAGGATGCACTTTCGGCCAGGACCCAACGGCGGAAATAACTGTTTACGTGAATGATGCCTCCGGCAGCCCGGTGGACGGAGCATATGTCACTGTTTACTCAAGTTATAGCTTTGGCACGGGCATAGAAAAAACCCTGGAACTCGGCGGCACCATAACAGCCACGGACACCACGAAAAACGGGCGCGCAACATTCAACATAACACCAGGGAACTACGCTTTCAAGGCATCAAAAGACGGCGCGCAGGGCGACGCGGAACAGCTTATTGTTTCCTCCCAAAGCAGCATTACCATACGCCTCAAGCCCAAAGAGGGGATTGTGACGGCGGAAATATGCACAAATGGCCGCGATGATGACTCTGATGGAAAAACCGACTGCCTTGATGAGGATTGTTCGGGAAATGCAGCCTGCACCGGAGGCGAAATGGCAGCAGACGCCGGAAAGGAATACAGGTTTAATGCAAACAGAGAAGCCAAACTGAGTGCAAACGCAAGCGGCGGGCGCGAGCCTTATTCCTATCAGTGGAGCATAAATGCTGACCTGCAGAATTGCTCCATTGATGACCCCACCCTGAAAAATCCGGCAGTCAGATGCATCCGGACAGGCGAATCGGAAATAACGCTTACTGTAAAGGACTCTTCAAATCCCGCAAAAGCCGCGACTTCGAAGGCGGCTCTCTTTTCGCTCGCCCCGCCAGTTGAATTGTGCGGCAATGGAAGTGACGATGATGGAGACGGAAGCGTTGATTGCGCGGACTTTTCATGCTATGCGAGCAGCGCCTGCATTGATGCATCATGCAAAGGCTATCCGGCAGGGGATGATAAAATAGAAGGCGCGCCCGCGCGCGATATCGGGCTCAAGTCCATAAGCGCACTTAGCGCCCTTGAAACGGTAAAGGCAACAACCGACCAGCTTCTTGGAAATGGGAAATCCCCCGGCGTTGCCCCGCAATCTGTGGGAACCCTTAGGGCAATCTCGCTCAAAAGAAAGGCCGCGATGCTTGAGCTTGCGCAGAGCCAGCCAAGCCTGTTCCTGCTAAATGCAATGAGCGAAAAGGATAGGCAGAGCCTGCCTGAAAATGTTTCGGCAAATATTGAGAAAAAAGAAGTGGTCGAGGGGACATTGCGCGTATTTGAAAACCCCCACCTTAGCCCTGGCAAGTCAAAGGAGAGCGAGTCCGCCGAGCCGTTTGCGCACACAATAAGAACGACGGGCAAGCTCGAGTACGCCCTCAAGTTTGCAGATAATACCGGCGTTGGGTTTGTGTCCGAGCAAAAAGTGGTTGCGCGCGGGGTTGCGCTCGAGAATGTATTGGTCGCAAAGGACGGCGAGCCTGAAAATGTCAAGGTTACGCAAAATCCCCCTGCAAATGAAAATTTGGGCGAACTCAAATTTGCAGTCATATTGGCAAAAACCCCCGGAACAAGTGACCCGGAGGCCGTGGACAAAATAAAATCCAACATCCAATACAACAAAAAAATCCTCGAGGAAATGGCCTATGGCAAGAGCAAATTCACATTCGATGTGTACGGCTGGTACGAGGTAAAGCCCAAATCCCCTGACTACACTTCTGACATTGATATTCTAAAGGTAGCCGAGGCCGCGGGAGTGGATTTTTCCGGCTATGGGGGAATAATGATTGTCGATAAAGGTCAATGCTTTGGATGCGCAATTGTCGGAAAAATTGTATATGATGGGGAACTTGCAAAATACAGCGGGAAGTGGTACTCATGGTATTCGCCCTCGGCTTTTGACATTGATGGATTTACGGTGGTGTCGCACGAGCTTGGCCACAACCTGGGGCTGCACCATGCAAACAAGCTGGAGTGCAACGGGGCTGCGGACGGGGACTTTTCAGATTGCACCCATGTCGAGTATGGGGACAGCTTTGATACTATGGGCTCTGCCGATGGCCAGCACTTCAATTTGCCATACAAGAAAATAATAGGATGGATTGACGCGGGCAAAATTATCACCGCAGATAAAAGCGGAATTTATACCATCAACCCCATTGAAAAGGATTCCGGGATTTTGGGCATACAAATACCAAGAAAGGTCGATGAGAGCGGAAAGGCCGAGCAGTTCTACTACCTCGAATTGCGCCTGCCCATAGGCTCTGATGAGCATATGCTCAAAAGCATCAAAAAAGGAATACAGCTAAGGATACAGAACCACTATTATGAGAACGGGACAACGCACCACTTCGAGCAGGCGGGTGGCGAAGTCTACCCCCTCACAGGAATCATATCCGAAGGCGAATCGTTTACGGACAGGCAGACGGGCACAAGTGTAAAGCTTATGTCAATATCCGTGGAGAGCGCCAAGGTTGAAATTTCGCTCCCGAACCTCAAGTGCACCAGAAGCGAACCCGAGTTCACGGTCGCGCAGGCCAAAATAAATGCAAAACCTGGCCAGACCGCATACCTTAACGCAAAAATAACAAACAGGGATTCGGTCGCATGCAGCGACCGACAGATATACGTCGAACATGAGAAGGGCAAGGAAAGGGAATATGAGGTTACGTTCTATTCGCCGACCGGGGTGTTTTATGCCGGCAACAGCAAGGAAGAGCCGGTAAAGATTGCAAGCGGCCAGACAATCAATGCGGTCGTTACCATACATGGCTCCGGAACGCAGGGAGATTTTGCGCGCGAGATAGCGCTTTATGAAAAGGGGAAAAAGATTGCCTCAAGGCCCGTTACGCTATCGGTGCTGGAAAAAACGGATTCCACGGATTTTTTCGGAAAGGACATGGCGATTAGGTTCAAATACGACCAGAGCAGCGAAGGCTATTATCTGCTTGACAAAAACGGGAAGCTCTATGCTGTGGGAAACGCAAATAACGTGTTTGAAGACCCTCCGGCGATGGCAGCTCCCGCCCGCGCTGTTGCGTTAGACGCCCTCGAGGGCGGATTTTTAACGATGTATTCGGCCGGAAAAATCAACAGGGTTGGATTGTCTTACACAAGCCTTAGGAACGGAGAGGTTAAAGCCCCAACGCTTGCATGCAACATAGCCGCGGATTTCAGGGCGGAAGGGGGAAGGATAAGGGCAATTGACGCGTATGGTAACACCATCGGCATTTACTATGAAGGCGCATATCCTATAAAGTGCCTTGACCGCAACGAAAAGAAAGTCGGGTTTTCAACGCCTGAAGTTGTGAGGGCGCTCTTTTCCGGAAAGTACGAAAATCGGCAGGAAAATGAGTTCTACATCCTCACGCGCAAAGGGGAAATTTATGCGTGCAACGGAGCAGATGAGTCTTTCACAAGGCTAAAGCAGCCGTTCTCCCCCTCGGAGGGCAAGTACCCGGTCGCGCTTGCGCTCCAACAGGGAAGGGGCATTGTGATGCTTGATTCATTTGGAAACATCTACACCTCCGGGACCGCGCAAAATACCGGCGCCCCGAATTTCGGCTTTGACAATGCGCGCGACCTGCAGATATTCCCTGACGGAACAGGATACGGAGTGCTTTCCGCGGACGGAAAAGTGTACGCGTATAAGGGGCTGGATCCTCCGGAAAAGCCTGTAAAAAATGAAACCGCGCTCAAATAGTCCGACTGACCTAATTACCCAAAGGGCAATCTTTTCTATTTGTGCATTCATTTTTACATTAAGTGAAACATGCGGCCCATAACCGGTTGGCTTGGGAACAACAAATTTCGATGCCCTGTAGCCTCTGCCATAGCTAAAAATATGCATCAGCATTTCTTTGGCTTTGCGTATGGCAACACCAATATATTTAAATATGGGTACATAGTATGAGTATTCATATGGCCAGCCAGAACATATCTGTAAAGCAGGAAGCGTATGATTTCCTCAGGTCGCGCAAAGGGAGAGACAGGAGCTTTTCCGATGTAATACTGGAGTTCAAGGAAATGGGCGCGGATAAGAAAGGCAGCCCTGAGGCAGTCATGAAGTTCTTCGGGGTGCTAAAGGGTAAGGGCATCGACTGGAAAGAAAAAGAGAAAAGGATGGCTGAGTTCAGGGCGGAAGTGGAAAGGCGGCTTGCATGATAGGCCTGGACAGCACAATCATTATCGACTTGTTCCGTGGCGACATGATGGCAAGGGAAGCCATTGCAAATGCGGACGAACCGCTTGCAAGCACAATTATCAACTACCAGGAACTTATGTTCGGCCTTGACCTTGACAAAAAAGAGCATAAAGAAGAGGGGGAATTCTATGACCGGCTTTTCGACGGCATTTTCCTGCTTGACATGACCAAGCAATCCGCAAAAAAGGCTGCCGGAGTAATGAAAGAGCTCCAAAAAACAGGGGTGGAGGCCGGCAGATTTGATTCGATGATTGCGGCAATCCTTCTGGAAAGCGGGGTAAAAAGAATCATGACCAGGAATGCCAGGCATTTCGCAAAAATAAAGAGCCTTGAAGTCATCAGGTACTGAATTTTGGAAAAAATATATTTATATTTATTAACCGAAAATGTGCGAGAAGCTGAACACGGAGAGATTTTATGGCGGAAGACAGGTCAATGTTCGTCGAATTTTTTGGAGACTACCCTATGATAAGGGTGCTTGACTTCCTCATGGAAAACAGCGTGTTCGATTACTCGAAGAAGGACATTTCAAGGAACGCGGATGTTTCATGGAACACGCTCGGCACGTTCTGGGCAAACATCGAGGAAACTGGCGTAGTGGTATACACGAGGAAAGTCGGGAAGGCAGGGATGTACAAAATAAACACCGCCAGCCCCATAGTGAAGCAATTGATGGAACTTGACAAGAAACTCGTGAAAAATTCGCTTGAAAATGTGGGCAGGGAAAAGCAGAAAATAAAGGCAATGGCCATGCTGTGTTGCATAACTCATGGTTTTGTTGAGCCTGTCGGCTCACTATGCGCTATTCAGAGTAGTTGGTTGTAGAGTTGTGCTTTGAAGAGCATTTCATGCTGCATGTTTTCGTATTTTCTGGCTGTGACGTATGTGCCGA
>JACQPB010000039.1 GCA_016202305.1 Candidatus Iainarchaeum sp.
AAGCTCTTCCAGTACACGAACCCGTTCAAACAAAGGCGCACAATCCGAGCAAACCATGCCAAGAATACGTAAAACACCAGAAAAACCTGCTTTTTCAGGAAAGCAAACACTGCTTTATAAACGACCAGCTAAACACGTACCCCCATAAGTTTTGTGGTGGATTAGGGGGCTTCATTATTGGCAAGGTTTTAGGTTCATTTATTTCAGGTTTCTCGCTAGCAATGGTTATAGTTTCTTTAGCATTTCTCATTTACCTTGCACCACTAGCAGATGACGTTAATACAGCAATTCAAATAAATGGGAGCATATACCAGATTTCTCATTCGGAATGGTATAATGGCGCCACCTCATTTTTACAATCTGTCAAAGGGTTAAGCGGTTTACCAGTAATTGGGACAGCTGCAGGATATGGGAGCAGCATAGGAGACTTTTTGAAGAAAGTTCACGACAGCTCAGAAACTTTAAAACACGCATTAGATTTTATCAAATTCATAATCGATATAACGATTCCTTCACTAATAATTTTTGGGATCCTATTTATTGTTGGCGTGGGAATGATGGTATTTAGCCCATCAGTAACAATATCACCCAGTGTTCAACCAACTGAAGCATCCAAATATTGCAGTAAATGCGGAACAAAAAATCTGACGAGTTCCAAGTTCTGTGAATCTTGCGGGGCTAAAATTTGAAACTTAACTTTCTTTTACTGATGATAGTATTGGCAATACCATTTGCCTTTACTCAAGAACAGCAATGCGAATTAGCGCACCCGACTTTTGGCACGATAGGATGTGAAAAAACCGGTAAATGGATAGACATAGGCAAACAATTACAGTCCTCCACAACGGATTCAACAGTTCAATTCAATTGCACATCCAACTGTGAACTTCAAAATAAAACCGATATAAGAGACCCCAATGGAAACGGATTGGGCTCAAGCGATAAATTTTGCGGCGGCATTGGAGAATGGCTAGACATACAAATTTTGAAGAACGGACAAAAAGTTTGGTCTCGGGGCCTTAATTCTGAGCCACCATTTGCATTAATCAAGTTTTCCTCAGGCGATACTTTTGAAATCAAAATGAAATGTTCTTGGATCGGTGGCTCTAGGCCAGTAAATGCACCAAGCACAGTACACCCAGTGGAGGAAGAAATTGTCCTATACGATTATGGAGTAGACAAAGCAGGCAAAACATTTATTGCACAAACTCTGGGTTGTGTTCTTAATCCAGAAGTTCAAACATTCATTAATTCACATAAAAATCCAATTACTGAAGGACAGATTCCTGAGAAGTATCAACCTAAAGACACTCTGGTTGATTCGGTTACGAACATGGAATTGGGTAGAACATATGGTTACTTTGCTAGGTGGGAACCAGATCCTACAGATATTGGGGTAGTATATGATAAGACAGGGCAACCCTCATCTTTTTATTGTTCTGGAAATCCTACGAACAGAATTTTATTGTCATATTCTAAAATCACAACTAATAGTGGAAAATGCTATTATGTTCCTTCCACCACTGTCAGAACAGGAGTAGAATGCTGTAATGACTCAGACTGTAGGTTAAAATCGAATGGACAACTTTTGTGCGATCAGGGGGAGTTCAAATGCTCTGATAAAAAAAGATGTGATAGCGGTATTGATTGCCAAGTTCCAGGCGAATCGGATTGCTCAAATAAAATACAAACCGCATGGTCTTGTAATCTAGCCCAACCATGGTATCCATCAAAAGGAACTTGTGTAAAAAATGAAACACCGGTTAGCTGTTGTTCCGATAATGAATGCGGACTGAACGAATATTGTGATAGAACAAATGGCTGCAAAGCAAGATATATTTTACAAGAATGCCCATATGGCAGTTGCTGTAAAGAAGGAGGAAACTATAAAACCCAAAATTGTGGAACTGGGTTGCAGTGCTGCGCTTCTGAAGGCAGTATTGTTGGAAATTGCAAAGAGACATGCGCGCCTATTGTTACTTCAACAGAGTCGACCAAATCAGGAACAGATGCGCAATCAACTAAACTTCCAAATGATACGTCGTCAGGCGGAAAGTCCGGCACATCAACAATTATTGTGGCAGTCATTGTTGTATCATTCCTCATAGTGTTAGCAATTGCCGCAGGGGGATACTTTATTTATCGGAACCTACAAACTAATGCTAAATCCCCATTAGCTACATTTGCTTGCCCTAAATGTAACTCAGTTCAAAAAAGTACAACTAAATTTTGCACATCTTGCGGCAACAAACTGAAATAATATAAGACTTGGAAACGCCAGTCTCTTCTGCGAGCTGGCGGACATACTCTTCAGCCATTTTCTTCAAGGTTTATGAGAGGATTCATCGAGAACCCTCCCTTTTCATACCTCGAAGTAACTCTGCCAGAGGGTAACCATCGCTGAAAGGGTTGCCCCTTTGCGAAACTTTAGTTTGATAATGAAAACTCATCTTCAATCACCTCCAGCGGGAAAACGAGTTTTTTCCGGAGGCGACTTGCAGCCTTTGGAGGCATTAAATCCCTTAGCGAAGCGACCCGAAGGGGAAGGGTTTAAGCCGAGAAAGGCTGAGCCGATAGGAAAAAACGAGGGACGCTGGAGGAACAAAAGAGTTTTTGAAGAAAAACGTTGAGGCATGCAATCCTGACACAAGTTAACCGACGGGCAACAAATTGAAATGAAAAAGGAGAGACGGCAAACGATATAAGCAATATAAATTATTCTTCACACTAATCCCTTCATGAATCAGTTTTTACCTTTCCCTGCAAAAGTTCCTGAAATAAAATCCACGGTAGACCAAATCAGCCAGCAGAAAAGACAAAGATTCGAAACATGGAAAGGCTATAACCCTGAAGTAATGTTTGCAAAAAAATATAAAAATGGCCCAATATACAAAGGCGATGACTTTGATGACCTGACCATGCACTCATTAGCTAGAGCCAATCACCAAATCAGTGAGGCGTGCAATAAAATATATGGTACATCTGAACTCTTATATACAAAAGAAGAAAATGCCAAGTTTAAAGAATTCAGCTTAAAATTTACTGGCGGAACTGTGCTGCCGACATTATACTATGCCCAAATAACTGCCATGATTTCAATACTAAGTTGCTTTGGAATAATCTCGATAAGAGAAGGCGAAAAGACCTATAACCTAGTCAGGACAGGGGATAGGTGGCAATACTTGCTAAGGAGAACCCATTTAGAGCACATTGCAGAGGGTTGCCCGGCAGGATGGCACCAACAAATATTATACATGTATGAAAAACTCCAAGAAAACGGGGTAGAATTGCCAAAAATAGACCTGCAAAAAACCAAAGAACTACAAGCCCTCAGAAACAATTACCATTACGATATACTTACACAAACAGCCATGCAATACGATGCAACCGAGAAATATTTTGAATATCTCCCGACAGTAATGAACACAACACAAATTGCTATAACTACAATAAACAAAATATGGAAAATTACAAACAAGTGTGATGCCAGATACCAAGAACTTGCCGATAAAATGAAAGGTTATCTCGTAGCCTCAAGAATTGCAGAGCAAAACACTTCGCAAAAAGAAGAACGCCAACCACGAATATTATACACAAAAGAAGAACTAGAATTAATAGGAATAGACTATCCAGACGACATATATGCTGATGATGACTAATCTTGTCGGTAAACGAAAACCCCGCAACCGCCCCGGTTCGCCAAGCTGAAACCGTTTGGTGTTCGTGCGGTTAGAAATCTAACCGCTAAAGGCTCCGTTTCCGGGAACTTGCACGAAAAAAATATTAAGTAGAATGGGTATTATGATTACGAAAAACAAACCATGCTCCTTGTGAAAGAATCGTCTTTTGCAGTCTAAGCTCTCTCCCAGCTTTTACTATCCGAGTTTAGGCCCGCCGACGATTCCACTGCGGCCAAGGCCACGCAATGCCATTGCTGTGTTTTAAAGCTTTAGTGGAATGATGATTGTATGGCGCTTGTCATCAAGAATCTCTCGATTTCCATCGGAAAGAGGGAAATACTCGTAGACGAGAGCTTGGGAATCGCGAATGGCTCCAAAATGGGGCTCATCGGCCGCAACGGCGTGGGAAAAACGACTTTTCTCAAGGCAATTCTCGGGCAGGTTGATTACACGGGCCAAATAGAGTTCGACGGGAACGCCGCCTATTTTTCCCAGCATATTGAGCTTGACCCGCACAAAACCGTAAGGCAAACACTCGAACAGAGCGCCACCATCCACCGCCAAAGCACGCCACAGGATGAGTTGATGGAAATTGAAAAACGGCTCCTTGACCCTGCAACGCACCAAAACAGCGGGCAGCTGAGCAAGCTGACTGAGAGATACTTGGAGCTTCAGGCAAGAAAGGAGCCGCACGCCCCGCCACCCCGCGCAAACAGGATAAAGCAGGTTTTGCAATCCCTCGGCATTTTGGAATCGTGGCTCGACAAAAAGGTAGATTCGCTCTCTACAGGGCAGCGCGCTATTATCGCCCTTGCCCAGATTCTGTCGTCCGAAGCCGATTTTTTGCTCCTGGATGAACCCACCAACCACCTGGATTTCCGTCGCCTGGAAACCCTTGAAAACTACCTCAAAGCATTCAAGGGAACCATAATCATGGTAACGCACGACCGGTACTTCCTCGACCGCGTATGCGACACTATCTTAAAAATAGAAAAGGGGAAATGGACCAAGTACAACGGCAATTACTCGGATTATGTGAAAGCGCGCGAAGCGGCATACATGGCCCAGCAAAACGCGTACGAGCTTGAAAAGGAATACATTGCAAACCAGAAGGACAAGATTGCAAGGCTCGGAAAGAGCCCGCAGAAAGTCAAGCAAGGAAAATACCGCGAAAAGATGCTCGAGAAGCGCGAAGCTGTCGAGAAGCCCGACATGGACAAATCACGGTTCAGGACGCACTTTGATGCGGCACCCATACGCTCAAACACCATTCTGGAGCTGCGAAACCTGGCCGTAGGATATGACAGGCCATTGCTCTCAAACATAAACCTCAACGTAGGCTCCGAGCAAAGGATAGTTTTAATCGGGGAAAACGGAGTGGGAAAGAGCACGCTGTTCAAAACAATCGAGGGGAGAATACCGCCGATTTACGGAGAAGTGCTCCTGAACTCTCAGGGGAAGGTCGGCTACTCTGACCAGGAACTCAAGGATTTGACGAACAATGCGACGCTCTATGATGAAATAAACTTTATGCTAAAGGACATGGCAAAAACCCGCCAGCATTTGTCAATGGCGGGATTTGTCGCAGACGAAGAGGTGTTCAAGCCCATTTCACAATTGTCCATGGGAGAAAAATCAAGGGCCAACATGCTAAAAATACTCATTGAGAAGCCCAACCTCCTTCTCCTCGACGAGCCCACAAACCATCTCGACATAGACTCCCGCGAAATACTTGAAAACGCATTCCTGAATTATGACGGGGCAATATTCGCAATTTCACACGACCGCTATTTCATCCACAAAATCGCGCAAAGGATGCTGAAGGTGAGCGAAGGTACCGTTAAGGAAATCCCCGT
Organism: Candidatus Iainarchaeum sp.; assembly: GCA_016202305.1. GTDB lineage: Archaea > Iainarchaeota > Iainarchaeia > Iainarchaeales > Iainarchaeaceae > UBA10205. The sequence continues at coordinate 5,537 of JACQPB010000039.1, forward strand.
AAAGAATTGAGAACCTGGCAACAGCGCGTAAAACTGGGGCGGAGGCAAAATATGGTTTCCCGATGCCGGGAATAAAAACAAAAAAAACAGTGACCCGCCGCGCGAAAGCGCGGCGGGAATGACCTTTTGCCTGAACTCAACAATCCGACAGCCAGCGACCCCGCTGCCCGATCAGTTGTTCTTCTCAAGGGCCTTTATCCGTTCGGCCACGCCCTTTGCTTCCTTCTCAAGCGTGCCTTGGTACTCCTTGAGGAGCTCTATTTTCTCTTCCTTCGTGAGGAAGCTCCTGTATTCGTAACCACTGCATGAACAGTTGTACATGTTGATTCCTCCTACCGATTGAATATCGGTTGTACGATATGAGCAACACACACGCTTTTAAATATATCGGACACCCAATATGTTGCGGGATGGCGAGCCTCCGCAACGCATTTTGCCGGAAAAGCGAGGATTAAAAACAATAAAGCCGATTTTAATGACAGGGTGGTTTTTTATGGGCCATAGCGAAAAGGGAGGGTGCTGCGACATGCGCGGCATGCTGTCGTTCCTCATGCTGTTCCTGCTCTCGAAAAAGAGCATGCACGGGCAGGAGATAGCTGACGAGCTCGAAAAAAGGAAGGGCGAGAGGCCGAGCCCCGGAACCATCTACCCGGCACTCAAGGGCCTCAAGGAAACGGGGTTCGTTTCCGAGAGGAAGGAAGGCAAGACGATAATGTACAGCCTGACCGCAGAGGGCAGGAAGGCCCTGAAAGCGTCAAAGGAAAAGTTCTGCAGGACATTCATCGGATTGTTCTGAAAGGAAACCGTAACAGGAAAATGAGCAACCACTGAGGCCAATCATGCCTGATGAAGCGAAAAAAGCGGAAGCGCCGGCAACCGCCTGGAACGGCAGGGCCGGAACGGGGCAGGAGAACAAACCCGTGGCCGCGCCACAGGAGAAGAAGGAAACAAAGAAGGAGCAGAAACCAGCCGAGAAAAAGAAGGAAGCTGGCGAGGAAGCGAAGAAGGAGCTGCTCGCGAAAAGCGAGATAAGCCTGCTCCTAGACAACTATGACGACATATTCTCCAGCTTCGACCCGAGGCCATATTCCGAGAGGAGCCTCTCGGTTGACTTCCTTGACGAGGCAAGGCGCGCCACCGTGGAAGCCAAGCTGGGAAGCATGCAGCTAAGGCTCATGATTCCGAAGAGCCAGCGCAGCACGGAACACGAAGCCACGATAAAGAAACGCCTCAGGGCGCACTTCAAAAAACACCTTGGGCAGCTTGAGGCGCAGAAGGCCGGCACTTTCAGGAACGGCGCGCTCCTCACGCTCGCAGGCTTCGCCATACTCCTCGCAGCCACCTACATATCGGCAAAATGGGACGCGGGCCTTGGAGCCAGCTTCATGCTTGTGATATTGGAGCCAAGCGGCTGGTTCACTATATGGACAGGCATGGAAATGGCATTCTACAAGTCACACAAAGAGAAAAGGGAACTTGAATTCTATGGCAAAATGTCCAGGGCGGAAATAATATTCGTGGAATACTGACTGAACCGATTTTATTCCTTTTGCATGGATGCATGGGTATATGCCATCAGTTACAATAGGCGTCACCGCGCCGCACACCATACCCGCGCACTTCCTCACCCCGTTCCTCGCGCTCCTGAACCATACGGGCCAGAAAGTCGGCAACGTGAGCGTTTCCATGAGCACGCACTACTGCACTTATGAAGCGAGGAACATCTGCGCAAGGGCCGCGATAAAGAACGGCTCCGATTACCTCTTCTTCCTCGACGCGGACATCCTCGCGCCACCGGACACCATCGAGAGGCTCGTCGCGCGCGACAAGGACATCATATCAGGGCCTTACCACCTCAAGTCCATACCATACAGGCCGCTCGCGTACATGAAAAGCGGGAAGGAAGGCGAGTACAACATGTGCACGGACATAGAGGAGGAAAAGCTCTATGAAGTAGACGGCGTCGGGGGAGGATGCCTCCTCATAAAAAGGCACGCGCTCGAGAAAGTCGGGGACCCCTACTTCAGCTTCGCGCTCAACGGCAAGAACATAGGGGAGGACCTCTACTTCTGCAGCAAGGCACAGAAAGCGGGATGCGGCATATGGTACGACAACACCATACCGGAAGTCAAGCACTTCGGCGCGGCCATAGGATTCAACGACTTCAAGGCATGGAACTTCCACATCAAGCGCGGGGCAGTAAAATTCAACGCTGGAAGCGAAAACCCTAACACTACGAAAAACAAGGAATGAATAGGCGCGACAGAAACTGCCGCAATTGAAAATGGACAAAAATGACGGCCGCGCTCCGGAAAAGGGGAACGCGGCGCGAAAATGGTTTTTCAGCGGCGCTTCTTCGCGCGCTTGTGGCCGGTCTTTGGCCCCTTCTTGGCCCCTGCCTTCTCAAGCTTCAGGCCTAGCCTCTCGAGCACCTTGCCAATCCTCTTCAAATCAACCATGTGTTTTCACCTCTTTTAACCGAAAAATTGCACATAGCAACGCTTAAGAGGTATATAAAGGTAATGTATAAGGGAAATGAAAGAGGGATTCAATGCCGCCGAAAATGCCGATGCACAGAAGGCCAGGCCTCAGGGCAAGGGTCGCATGGGGGATGATGAGCCTTGCAAGGCCGCGCGGCTTCGCGGGAAGGACGGCGATGCCACAGCGCCAGGCATTGCACATGGCGCGGGGCCGGGGCCTTGCCGGCACTATTTTGGGCAGCCTCTTCGGCATGGGCCGAAGCCGCGCGGAAATGCCCTCACGCATCCCCGAACATGGATTGAGAGAAGTGAACCTGGCGGGCAACCCTGAAAGCGAAATCGCGATGAACATGCGGGCGCACGCGCAGATGCTTGAAGACGCGAAGGCAAGGGCCGCGAACGAAATGAAAGACCTGATGAACAGCCGCGGATTCCTGAAGCGCAACCCGAACCTGCCGCGCGAGGCCGCGATGACCATTTTCGAGCTGAGGTACCTCTTCTTCACCGCGCTGCAAAAGGGCGACGTGAAGAACCTCAAGGAATTCCGCAGCCACCTCGCAAAATGGATAGGGAAAGCGAGGAGGAACCCGCAGAACCCTGAAGTCGCGGCCTTCCGGAACCTCCTGAATGCTGCGCAGAGGGAAGTGCCGGCAGAGCGCATGGCCGGAGCGCTCGGAATGAGCCTCGAGCGCTCGTTCGACCAGCGCGAAACCAAGGAGCTGAACGAAAGGATAATACCCAACGTGCTCAAGGCCAAAGAGGGAGAAAACCCCGGCGACGAAATGGCCACCACGGAATGAACAGGCGACGGCAGGAAAATTGAAATGAGGGGGGAATTATATAGGGCTTTGGGCGTAATTGTTTTTCATGGATGCTCGTGTAAAGGAGCTTGTTAGGGAAGTTTTAGATGAAATATGGTTAATCAGGGCCAGGAAGGCTAAAATGCCAAGGTCTCTTGAGGAAGCAAAGGGCGATTTGAAGGATGCCTCACACATAGCAAACAGGCTTTACGGCTTTGGCCACCCGCAGCCCAAAGCCAGCGTATTTCTCTCAGCAACCTTTTTAAAGCGTTCACCGGAAGAATAATTGAGCCAGAAAAACGGCAATAAGGGCGTTTTTTGCGCATTTTAAGTGGTTTTCATGGGACTGAGGCCAGGGCACTGCTATAACACTACAAAGGACAGGCCGTACACGAGGCATGCCGTCACGGTGCACAACAGGAACTACATAGGCGCGGTTCCGGGCCTGAGGACAAGGCAGTTCAACATGGGCGACGGCATGAAGCAGTTCGACACCATAATTGACCTCATAGCCGACACGGGGCCGCTAGGCGCGCAAATCAGGGACAACTCGCTCGAGAGCGCGAGGCTCATGATAAACAGGGCCATGATAAAGAAGGTCGGCAAGGAAGGATTCTTCATCAAGCTCAGGATTTACCCGCACAACATACTTCGCGAGAACAAGCAGGCGCAGGGGGCGCACGCGGACAGGATACAGAAAGGGATGAGCCACGCATTCGGCAAGACAATAGGAAGGGCCGCAAGGATAAGGGACGGGCAGGTGATTTTCTCGTCGCTCGTGTTCGAGGCGGACGCCCAGAAAGCGATGGACGCCATGCTCATGGCAAAGTCAAGGTTCACGTGCAGAGTACACGTGCGCGTCGGCAAGGATGTTGAAAGCATAGGCACCAAGCCCAAGAAGACGAGGGACCTCATCAAGGAAGAGGAAGAGGCGAAGGCCGCGGCGGCCACGGGAGCGGCAACGGAAGGCGCGGCGGCACCTGCAGCTGAAGCCGGAAAGGAAGGAGCGAAAGGGCCTGCAGCGGGGGCCGCAAAAGCCCCGGCAGCGGCCAAGGCAGACGCGAAAGCCGCGGAAAAGAAGCCCACGAAGAAGGAAGAAGCGAAGAAGTGAATAGGAAGTTAATTGCTTTCCCACAACTGTTCTTGTATGCCTGAACTGATTGTAGACCTCGCAGAGGCAAGGAAATTCCTGCAGGAGAAGGGCGCGGGCACATGCATAGTGCAGATTCCAGAGGGCCTCAAGGGAAAGACAACGTGGATAATCGACGAGCTGAAGGGAAGCTGCGACAATGTTTTCGTGAAGATGGACCCGTGCTACGGCGCATGCGACCTGCCACTGCACGACATGAAGGCCCTCAACGCAGATGCGATAATACACATCGGGCACGGCCCGATACACCGCAACAAGAACATCTTATACATAACATGCCGGTATGACCTGAGCGAACAGGAAATAAGGGAAAACGCCAACCGCCTCCTCAAGGAGCTCGGCAAGCGCGGCGCGAGGAACATCGCGCTTATTGCGAACGCGCAGTACCAGCACGCCCTTCCGGCCCTGAAAAAAATCCTATTCGAGAACGGCATTGCGGCGCACATAGGGGCCGGCACGTCAAGGATAGCCTCGGAAGGGCAGGTGCTCGGATGCAATTACACGGTTGTAGAGAGCATACAGGCCGGCATTGACGCGAACGTGTACTTCGGCGACGGCCACTTCCACCCACAGGGCCTCGTTTTCAGCACGACAAAGCCCGTCATTGCCGTGAACCCGCTGCACGGCACGGTCGAGGAAATTTCCGAGAAAAACAGGGACAGGCTCATGCGGAAGAGGTTCGCGGCAGTGGCGAAAGCCAGCGAAGCCAAGAGCTTCGGCATAATACTCTCGGTCAAATCAGGCCAGAGGCAGAAGGAAAAGGCGCTGGAGCTGAAGAAGGCCATAGAGCGCGCGGGAAGGAAGGCATACCTCCTCGAAATGGACCTCGTGGTCGAAAGCTACATGGCCGGAGTGAAGGTGGACTGCCTCGTGAACACCGCGTGCAACAGGATTGTGCTGGATGATGCCGAGAACTGGAAAAGGTTAATTATAAATCCAACAGAGTGCCTAATAGCAATAGGCGAAAAGAAATGGGAAGAATGGAAGCCGGATGAATTCCTGCACTGAGGTGATTGCATGGCACGCCCTCAACCAAGAATTTCGGTAACACGCCGAACAGCGATTAGAAAGATTCAAAGAAAAATAAGCGAACTCAGGCCTATACCAAGCACAAGACGAAGGATTATAGCTGCACGCAGGAAGAAAATCCCAATAGGAAAGCAATTCAGGATAGAAAATGAGGAATTTATACTTGATGGCTATGGCCGAGCGTATCCACTTGCAAATCCAGAAACGCCACTCTCGACAATAATAGTGCCAACACCTCACTTGTCGGCCAAATTCAGGACATTTATAGAATCGCCTAAAGGCAAGTTCATAGAAATCGCGAATGGAAAACTAAAGATGGTGTATGATGAAAACACCCTTGATACACTACATTTCTTTAAGGGCCAGCGCTACAAGGAACACTCTGACTGACAATTGTAATAAAACCTAAACTTTCTGCGTGCCCCCCCACCCGAAAAAATCAAGTTCAAAAGTCTATATGATACGGGTTCGGCCTCTCGTAATCATCGTGCCCGCGCTGGCCCTTCCTCTTTTTCCTCTTCTTCACTGCACGCGGCTGCGCAGAAGCGGCATCATCCCCGGGCTCGGAGGTTTCCGGCGCGGAAACAGCGCCAATATCCCGAATCACTGTGCCAGTGAAGGCCGAGCCATTGATGTAATTCGAGAAATTCTGCATGTCATTGCCGTTAAGGACGACGGCCGGAATCCTGCTCCGCTGGAGGATGAGGCAGCAGGCGAGGTCGAGCACCACATTCTGGCCCGGAACCGAGCCGGCGGCAACAATGAGCGAAACGAGCTGGCCGTACCCTATCTCCTCAAAGCGCTTCGCACCGGCATTGTCGGCAGGGTTTGAATCATAGATGCCGTCAACATTCGTCAGGTTAACGAAAACCGCGCCGAGGTGCTCCGCGAGCAGAGCGCCCACAGAATCCGTCGTAAAGAAAGGCATGATGCCGCCGAACACCGGGATTTTCCCAGAATCCAGCACGGCGCTGGCGCGCGTGATGTCAGTGAGCACTTCCCTATGCGCGGAAGGAACGGCATTCGCGACAAGCATTGCGTTCGCGCGCGTGATGTGTATGCCGAGCAAATCAAGGCCGAAATTGTTCTGCGAAAACGAGCGCATTGCCTCGACATAATTGCGCGCGGCCCTGCCGCCCCCGACAACGAGAACGAAGCGCTTTCCGGAGGAATGGAGCGAGCTTATCATGTCAGCTATTGCGCGGATTTTTTCCGCATTTGGGCCGGCATCATCCGCAATCAGGCTGCCGCCTATCGAAACCACGAAAAGGCCGGAGGAAGAATCAGGCCTGTATGGCTGCGCCCTCCTGTCCATGTGCTCCTGCGCCTGCATTTCCTCATGCACAGTCTCGAAAATGTCGAACATGCCGACCTAACAAATGTCAGCCCGGATATTTAATCGTTGCCCCGCAGTCATTTGCGGCGGAAAATGCGCAAATACCATGGCTTTTTTGGCGGTTGCTGAACCGGAGGGAGATGGGCACGAGCCAGTTCAATGGCTTCAGGGTACTGCGTGCCCTGCAATGAATCAGGGGCACGGTACTTTCCGAGCGATTCCTTGAGCCCTTCCAGCGCATAAGTGGCAGCCATGTCGAACCTCACGCCCCGCCGCTTCTGGCCATCGAGGAAACCAGGCAAATGGGGGAGAAATTCTGGATTGGCCATTTGCACGAACAGCCTTATCTGTTCGAGCCGCTCAACACTCAAGGGATGCTTGAGGCCCTGCGTGGCTTGACTAATTTGAGCCATAAGCTGGCCCTCGAATTTGCGCCTCGCGTCTCCCTCTGCATCTGCCATGCATTATATACATATGCGAATGCGGGATAAAAGTTTTCCTGTCAACCGGGAAGCACGAATACGGGCAAAGAAGGGCAATAAAAAGTATTTTAATGCGAAAGGGGCAACTTATTATCATGGCTTCAAACGCTTTTGTTTGACCTGTTTCTGAATTAATCTGCCTAGTGATGGCCATGGCGATTGCTGTTGACACGAGTGCCTCGGAAGAAGTCATTTTCAAAAAGAAGCTCAAGAAGCTCGAACAGTATAAGGGCCGCGGCACGGAGCTGATAAGCGTCTACATACCGCCAGGAACGGACAGGAGCGCCGTGATGGGCCAGCTCTCGGAGGAAGTGAGCCAGAGCGGGAACATCAAGAGCCCACAGACGAGGAAGAACGTGCAGGGCGCGCTGCGCAAAATCATAAACTTCCTCAAGCAGATAGACTTCGGCATACCCGCCAACGGCCTAGTCGTGTTCGCAGGCAACATATCCGAAACAGAGGGAAGGGCGGACCTGAGGCTGTTCACCATAAGGCCGATAAAGGAGCTGCGCACGAAGCGCTACTGGTGCGACTCGGAATTCCACCTCGAGCCACTGAAGGAAATGGCGAGGCCGAGCAACGCATACGGCCTCATAACCATAGACAAGAGCGAGGCCACGATAGCGATACTCGTCGGAAAGAGGTACGAAATACTTGGCCACTTCACATCAGGGTACAGCGGGAAGATGAGGGCCGGGGGGCAGTGCATAGCGCCTGGCACTAGTGTCATGCTTTCAGATGGCAGGGAATTGAAAGCGGAAAGCATTGATGTGAATGGCGCCCTGAAAAGTGCGGATTTGGCGCAAATGAAAATCGCGGATACAGCAATAAACGCGAAATGGGAAAAAAGAAAGAAAGAGTGGCTATCCATAACAACAAAAAACCCGGAAAGGAAACTGGATTGCTCAAGAGAACACGCCATTTTCGCATGGGAAAGCGGCAGGATTCATGAAAAAGAGGCCAGCAAACTGAACGCGGGGGAATTTTTAGTGGCCTATGACAGGAACATGGACAGATTTGTCCCTGCGGAAATAAGCAGGATAAAAGCGAATACGGGGCAAACAAGAATGATTGACTTCAGCACCGCATCAAGAAACTTCATCGCCAACGGCCTTGTGGTTCACAACTCCGCCCAGCGCTTCGAGCGCCTGCGCGAGGAGGCCGAGCAGGAGTTCTACAAGCGCATAAGCGGGAAATCTAACGCCGCGTTCCTGCCATACGGCGAGAAGCTCCAGGGCCTGATAGTGGGCGGCCCGGGCATGACCAAGCAGTTCTTCCTCGAAAAGGACATGCTCGACCATCGGCTGAAGGGCAAGGTGCTGGCAACGCTCGACACATCTTATACTGACGAATCCGGCATACGCGAGCTGATGCAGAAATCCGAAACCGTGCTCAAGGACACCGACCTCATGAAGGAGCGCGCGGCAATGAACGACTTCTTCACGCGCCTCGCGAAGGACGGCCTCGCGACATACGGCGAGAAGGAAGTCTTCAAGGCGCTTGAAATGGGCCAGGCGGAAAAGGTGCTGGTCAGCGAGGGCATAGACTGGGTGGTGTACAAGGTGCAGAACGTCTCCAACGGGGAAGTGAAGACCATAGTGGACAAGGACAACACATTCTCGGAGACGGGCTTCAGGGGCGAGCACGTGGAAGTGATAGAGGAGGAAGAATACATCGATTACATGATGGAAAAGGCCTCGCAGACATCCGCGAAAGTGGAAGTGGTTTCCATAGAAACGCCTGAAGGCGAGCAGTTCTACAAGGGCTTCGGCGGCCTCGGTGCGATACTGAGGTACAGGCTGTGAAAGTGCCGGAAAGCCTGACAAAAATGATTCCCATGACCGGCATAAAGCACTACACCACGACGACAAAGGGAATCGGCGGCCAGATAAAGCGCAGGATTTCCGACTTCATCGTGCGCGAAACGACGCCAGAAGGCAGGCACCTCTCGAACGAAGTGTTCGGGGAGTGGGAGCCGCCGCGCGAGCAAAAGCTTGAAGTGCCATGGCAGCCGGAAGGCACGGAGTACCTGCATGTCACGATGGAGAAATTCAACCTCGACACGAACGAGGCGCTACGCAGGGTTTCACGAGCGCTCTATGTGTCCCCCAAGCGCATAGGGTACGCCGGCATGAAGGACAGGCGCGCAATAACCGTGCAGAGGATTTCCATATGGAACCCTGACGCGCAGAGGCTTGCCGCATTCAGGAGCAGGTATGTGTCGCTCCGCGAGCCGGAGTGGAGGCAGGGCAGGATAGAGATAGGGGACCTGAAAGGCAACGGATTCGAAGTGACTGTGAGGGGAATAGAAATGGGGGAGGAAGAGCTGCGCCGCACCATAGGGGAATGCTTCTCGGAAATGACCACGCATGGAGTGGCGAACTACTTCGGCGAGCAGAGGTTCGGGGGAGCACGCGAAATAACGCACCGCGTGGGAAAAGAATTCATAAAAGGCAACCTCGAGGGAGCGGTCATGCTCTACCTGACAGGAGAGAGCAAGAGCGAAGAGCAGGAAATAGCCGACGCGAGGAAGAGCCTCGCGGAAAACAAGGATTTCGCACGCGCACTCAGGGAATTCCCGGCCAAGTTCAGGTACGAGCGCTCCATACTGCACCACCTGAGCGTGCACCCCCGCGATTTCGTCGGCGCTTTCCAGAAGCTGCCGAAGCACCTAACATACTTGTTCACGCACGCCTACCAGAGCTACATATTCAACGAAATAATCAATGCGCGCATCGAAACCGGCATCGGCCTCGGACCATGCGAAGGCGACATCCTTGAGGATGGAGAGGCAACGGCGGCATTGCCGGGGTTCGACTCGGCCCTCGCGGAAGGAAGGCCCGGAGAGGCGGAAAGGAGCGTGCTAGAAAAGGAAGGAGTGAAGCCCGAGGACTTCAGGGTGAAGAGCTTCATGGAGCTGAGCTGCAGCGGAGGGAGGAAAAAAATAGTGCTCAGGCCGCATGAGCCGAGGCTCATTGGCATTTCTGCAGACGAATGTAATGAGGGCAAAATCAAGGCAAAAATAGGGTTTTGGCTCGAAAAAGGCAATTATGCGACAACAATACTCAGGGAGCTACATAAGCTGCCCTATACACAGGAAAAAAACCCGTGAAACGAGAAAAATGCCTGAATGCAGGCCAAAAAATGCTTGTTTTCCCCGTAAAATAGCTTAAAATATACCTTTCATCCGGAAATTCATGCGAATGGCCTATCGGCACGAGAGAGCCTGCCTCAAAGGAGAAGCAGAATCAGCGGCTTGAAGGCCCTCGAACTTTTTCCCGTCAACCACGATGGCTGGCACTGAAGAAACCTCATACCTCTCCTTGAGAACCTCGACAACCGGAATCCCGAGGTCGGAAGGAACGGCAAAAACCCTCATGCCGGGACATTCTGCATGCATTGAGTCAAGAACCTTGCCCTGCGAGATGCAGTCGGCACAATAATCCCGGTCAGAGTAGAAGAAGAGCACGGGATTTACCTCATACGAGCCGCACCCGCGGATGGCCTTCTCTATGTAAAGGTAGAGCTCGATGTTCTGGTTGAGGTACTTGCGCTTCAGCAGCTCATAATCCGCGAAAAGGCTCTGCGCCCTCGCTGCCTCGAGGTCAGAAAGCGCCTTCTGGATTCGCAAGACCTGCACATCAATGGTTTTCGGGAGGACGGCACAGATTTCGCCGCTGTCGGAAAACACGGACTCGTACAGGAGCAGCTGCTGCGTGGACTGGGAGTCAAGGGCCGCCTCCTCGAGCGACCTGCTTATTCCCGATATGCGCGAATCGTCTATGTAGCGTGTCACGGCAATCCCGCCGGCGAGCAGAACCAGAGTGAGAATGAAGGCCTTGAGGTACTTGTCCATAAACGAATCACCATGCATAATTACTGAATTGATTTCCGTGAACTACCCACCGCTGAAGCAATTAGTGTCCCTTAAGAGGGCAACCGCTGCGACGCCATGGCTTCTTGCTTCATCGAATCACCTTGCCAAAATTTGGTATTGGATGGTTCTCTTGCAAGGGCAGGTCCCCTGCCCATGAACTTATTTAATATATTTACGGCGGAATTATAATCCCTATCCATTACAACACCACAATCGCCACATTTGTAAGTGCGTTGCCATAAAGGCATTTCCTTCAAGGAGCCGCACCTGCTACATGTTTTCGTGGTGTTCCTTGGGCTTATTTTTGCGAGTTCGCAACCAGCGCTTCCAGCCTTGTACGCGAGCATTTGCAAAAACCTTGCCCAAGAAGAATCCATGATATTCCGCGCATTCCGAGCGGAATGCACCATTCCAATGATATTCAAATCCTCAACCACAATCGTCCTGCAACCCTTCACGTATTTTGCGGAAAGCTTGTGCAAAAAATCATTCCGGCACCGCTCAATCTTTTCATGAACCTTCGCAACCGCCAGCCTAGCTTTTTTCCTGTTGCTGCTGCCTTTCCTCTTCCTCGCCAAATCCCTCTGCGCGAGCGCAAGGCGCTGCGCATGCTTGCCAATGTTATGCGGATGGGAAATCTTGTTTCCCTCACTGTCCACCAAATAATTATTGATGCCAAGGTCGAGGCCAAGAACCTTCTCCCCGCACACCCTCTTCGGATTGGCATCGGTTATGAGTATTGCGAACCATTTCCCCAAGCGATTCTTCAAAGTAACCTGCTTTATGCGCCCCTCGACAGGCCTGTGCACCTTGATTTTTATGTTGCCGATTTTACTCAAATGCAAAATACCCTTCTTGCTTTTCACCATTTCGAGTTTGAAGCCAAACTGGTTATAGGAAAATGTCTTGAACCAATCTTTTCCCTTGAATCTCAAAGCGCCAACCTTCCGACCTTTTTTCTTAAGCGCTTTCAGTGAGCGCAGGTTAGAAAAAAGCCTGTAAGATTCCAACTGCAATGCCTTGGAATGCACCTCATTGAACTCCGACCTCGCTTTCTTCAATTTGACAAGCTCATGCTGCACCTTGTTCCTACTTGCTTTTCCTGTGCGCAATTTTTCCAGCAAAAAATTATAGGCTTGCCTACAAAGCTCCAGTGAATGCACCAAACCAAGTGCCTGAACCCTATTAGGGTACAGCCTGAACGCATAACTAATCAAAACCCCACACCAAAAACAAAACCGCGCCAGTCACCTTATAAGCCCAAGGAGACGGTTCATTGCCGGTGCCAATCAACTGCAAAGTCGGCACTCGTGAAGATTGCCGTGAGAATTATCGCATTGAAGTATTTTTCCGCCAATTTTCGAGCATTCTTTTGCTGGCCTATCCTTTGCAAAGCCCCCACTTTGCCGAGGTTATTTCACCAAGTGTAATGGCTCGCGTTGATTTCCTTAAAAAAGCTAGTGAAGTACACCGCGGAAATGAAGAGCCCGTAAATGAAAAGGAAAAAAATTATCTGCGGAATCTTGAAGACGCTTATGTCCTCATCCACGAACTTGTGGCTTATGTAAACTAGCATAGAATACATGAGTATGGTAAGGCCATAAAAGTAGATGCTCGAGTTCACGCCAGCGAAAGTCGGCAGCAGGCCGAAAAAACTGCCGTTGATGCCCACCCATGAAACGAAAAACCCGAAGTAGTTCATCACGTTCTCGACATTGGCGGCAACCGTGACGACAAGGACAAGGATGGCTATGGCCTCGATGATGAGCGAGAACGGGAAACTGAACATCCCGAACTCGCCGTAATCAGGATTGAACAGCAGCTCCCTGTACTTCGCGGTGTTCGCGAACTTGCCCCTGTACCAGCGCGTCCTCTGCCTGAAAAGATGCCTGATGGTAGTGGGAACCTCCGTGTAAATGTGCGCATCCGGGGCCGCGACAATCCGGTAATGGCGCTTCTGCAGCCGCAGCGCAATCTCCATGTCCTCGGTTATGTTCTCCTCATCGAAGCCACCGATGTCCTCGAGGACTGCCCTCCTGAAAACGCTCATAGGCCCCGGAGTCACGAAAACCCCGTTAATCTCTGAGAGCACGCTCTGGAAAAAACCGAAAGCGACGAGATATTCAATCTCCTGGATTTTCCCGATGAAGCCATCGGGATTCGAGGCCCTCACAAGGCCGGTGACAGCGCCGACGCCCTCGCCGAAATGCGGAACCATCTTCATCAGGCAATCTCTGTCTGGAAAAGTGTCAGAATCAATCGTGGCCACTATGTCGCCCTTCGCGAGCCTGATTCCTGAATTCAGGGCAGCGGCCTTGCCCCCGTTCCTCGCCTTTGAAATCACCTCGATTCCCTTGATGCGGGAAAGAATCGCCTTGGAATCATCAGTCGAGCCGTCATCCACCACTATTATCTGCTTTGCCAGCGGATACTCGAGCGACTTCGCCGCATCAACGCACGCAGCGAGGGCCTTCGCGCCATTGTAATTGGGTATCACGATGGAAACACGCGGCCACTCGCTTATTGTAGGCTTGGGCTTGGAGCGAAAATCGAAGTACGCAAAAAGAAAGACCGCATTGATGAAGACAAGCACGATGTTGAAGAACACAATCACCCAATAAACCGAAATCATCTTCACGAGCATGTAAATGAGCCCGAAAACGAGAAGGAAAACCGCAAAAGTGCGAAGCCTCACGCGCATCCAGAGTATTGGGCCGAGAGGAGTTAAAAGGGTTGCTGGAAGAAAGGGCTTGTTTGAAAAATCCTGAGCGTGGGCTTTTGTTAAAAAAGCCCGCATTGGCAAATTGAAAGACAAAGCCTCTTCAACCCTTCAAAAATGGATTTGCAGTATTTTTATCGTTGGCATCATAGTTCAGATTATTATTGGGCTGATTTTGTTGTTGATAATATTTAGCCCTGGATTCCAACAGTTTGCAGCAAGTGTTGAATAACCCCCCCCCGGTCACAGACCGGCGGAATTCTTTAGTAAATTTTAGCAAACTTACCAATCAAATTAAGATTGGCATGAAATTAGCGTCGCATTTTTGGCTCCATGAATCTCTTGTATTGTTTTGTTGTATCTGAGCCAGAATAGTATGTGGGAATTTTGTGGGGTGTAGTGTGTCATGTAGTATTCGATGGATTTTTCGTAAGCGGCCTGCGATTTCTCATATGCGTCTTGGACTGTATTTCCTTTGATTAGCGATATTGGCGCAAGGTTGGCGGCAGTTAGAAAGTGTTCTGCTATTCTGTCTTTTTTTGGGGTAGTTGACCTATCTTCGCTATGCAGTAAGACAAAATCTTGATTATATCCGATAAATGCTTTTGCCCCGGCTTTGACGCTTCTTGGGCCTAAAATGCTTGCTGAACTGCAAGACAAAGAGTGTACAATTGCTGATTGCAGAATGTTTTCGTTTTCTCCTGCTTTTACTAGAATTTCTAGATTGTCACCAGTTATGCAATCCGGGCTGCCATGTCCATTAAATGCGATTAGGGCTGGTTTGTGTTTTTCAATTCTTTTTTCCAGAGCTTCTCTTGTAACGTTTTCTTTGAGTTCGTGCACTTGCATGTTTCTTGCTTTCGCCTCATCGCTTATGCTATCCGACCATGCGGACAAGTAGGAAGTTGCAAGGTCAAAATTTGGTTTAGTAACCAGAATGCAACCGGGGTTCGACAAAAGTTCACCCCTTGAATTGCCTTAAATTGTCCATATAGACTTTTACGACAAGTTCCCCTAATTTAGTTTCTTGTTCCACTTCCTTCATCAAACCCCACTTGTCAAAAGTGCCTTGCCCGCCTATTGACATCCTTAGCCCGGGGGGCATTGTCTGCAATCTCGCCAACACTATCTCCTTTTCCTCTTTAGAAAACATTTGCACACCCCAATTAAATTATTCTTAATTTTAATAATCGTTCTCCGATTATTTTCCCTAATTGCGTTTTACTTTTTATCTCTAAATAACTTCGCGCCCATGTAAACGTCTCGCCTTCTATTACTATTACCGGCAATTTTCTTTCTTCAAGCGGAAGATTCGCATATACCAGCACGAATCTTTCATAATACGAAAGTTTTTTAGGGCCTGTGATACTGGATTTCTCTTTTGAATCTTCTGGAGAAAGAACTAACGAATCACCCTTTAATTCTGTTTTGAGCGAGATTCCTTGGGCCCATTTTAATTCTTTGATGTTTTCTTCAGGGATGATTATGCTCCATTTTACATATTCTTTGTCTTTTGTTCTCCTGGATATATGTTTTTGTAGTTTCATGGACGCTACCTAATATGAGGTTTTAGTATATAAACGTTAGGCATCTAAAATGACAAATATTAGGCACCTCAAACAAATTTCTGGATAAACTGTTTAAATCTCTATTCTTTTTCGTAACAGTTCTACGTTTTCCGGTTAAGGGATTGATTAGGTCTACTTGACTTTTATGAGAACCGAGTTCACCCTCTCGATGATGGCCCCGGTGTCAGGGTAAATCGCGCTCATCACCACGAAAGAGGAACTATAAAGATTCTCGTAAGAGGAAGGGTAAATGTGAATGCTGCCCTGCCCGAAAACCGCGCGCGGAGAGCCGAGCTTCGCGTCGGGAAGGGAGATGAGCACCATGAAGGCGCGCGCGTCGGCAAGAAGCCTCCCGCATTCGTCTGA
This sequence comes from Candidatus Iainarchaeum sp., assembly GCA_016202305.1. Taxonomy (GTDB): domain Archaea; phylum Iainarchaeota; class Iainarchaeia; order Iainarchaeales; family Iainarchaeaceae; genus UBA10205. The sequence goes on from JACQPB010000039.1 coordinate 21,344, forward strand.
AGTCAGCTCCTTGCTCGTGCGGACATCGCCAAGGTTAGACTCGCAGCGCTTTATGCCGCCGTTAGAGTCAAGGACGCGCCCTATTATCACGACCTCCTTCGCCTGCGCGGAAAGCACGGTCGAATACAGCGTGAGCACGGAAGTCACCTGGCCGTTCCCCTGCCCTGAATCCGTGAACTCGGGCGAAACCACGAAAGAGCCCGCAGACCTCGCGTCCCCGATGGAAACAGAAGGCTCCGCATAATTGGAGACAAAATCAACGCCGCCGACACTCGAATGGTACTTGTAGCCCAGAAACCCGAAGCTCGAAAACACGAAATAGCCGAGGACAACCAGTATGACAAGAAGCACAGGGGTTAGGTAAAAGTAAATCTTCCCGCCCATGGAAAAAGAGTTCTGCGAAAAGAGTTAAAAGGGTGATGCAGGAGGAAAAAAGAACCGCGACCGCAACACGCCGAAAACTCGCGGAAAGCCAGAGACAAACTAGAATTGATTTGTCAAGAGCACCATGTGAAGGACATTAGAAGGTTCTGGATTCTAAGCCGCGGCCAGTGTAAAAAAATGACTTTCTTTGGCAAAATGAGCCAACATAGCGTTCCAGTAAGTATTGACGCAGCCAATGCGAAATAGAATTGTTGGGAATACTGAAAGGCAACTAATAGACTAACAAGCGCGGAAGGGAAAAACGCACCCCGAACATTTGCAGTATTTTCTCAAAATTTCTGTTAGCAGTTACGTTACTATACAGTCAAATGTATAGATGTTGTACAATCAAATGTATAGAGCGGTTCTTGTGGATGCGAAAATACCAAAAGAGTGCAAAAAAAGAATGAAAAAAATAGGAGAATTGGGAAGCGGCTTTTGGCCGCCCCCCAATGTATTCATCATTGAATTTAATCCAGCGCGTCTATAGCGTCTATCAATTCCTGGACGGCTTCTCCTGTCTGCTTAGCAGTGTAACCTGCGAGCCAGATGTTGCCTGAGGCGTCAACCTCTGCAATTACCGGGCTACTTGGCGAAGTCAGCCTGTCCTTGAGTTTTGATGCGAGCTTGTTGACTATCTGGCCACCTATTACTATGTTGTGGCCTGCTGGTGCGTCCGTGTCAACGTAGACCAGATTGGCTACGTTTGCCGGCGTGAATGCCGATGCCGGGGTAGCGCTGCATACAGCCGCCGCAGGCTTGCCGCCTGTTACGCTGCATGTACCGCCATGTACGCCCGTCACTGTAACGGTTGCGCCTGCACTGGTCTTTGCCGATTCACCTGCAATGGCCTTGAGGGTCACTGGCGAACCGCCTGAAACCACCTTGTTCGCATCCCGGCCGTAGACGTAGAGAATGACATCCTCTGCATTCTGCGGCGAAGATATGGTCGTGCCTGTATCCGTGCCATCGAGCTTTACCTTTGTGCCAGCATCAGTGTATGCGGCCTGTAGGTAGCTCGTGTTGGAGCCGTTTGTCAGGCTCCATGTTGGAGCGCCGTTGTAGTCCACGTTGGTTGCGTAGCCTGTCAGGTTGTTGTTCGGGAATGAACCAAGGCTTCCGCCGTTGGCGTTATTCACGAAGACGCTGATTCCGCCCCTGCTCACTGCATCGGCAATCCTGAACTCCGACACGAAGTACGCGTTGCTGTTGTTGAACGCCGCTCCGCCGTTGAAGTCCGTGGATGGCGGTACGAATACACCGACATCCCTTGCTGTGCCATCTGTATTAGTGGCACGGCCCATGAGATTGCCGTCCTGCGCACCATCACCATCGGCGAATGTTGCCGGAAGACCTGCTACCTCAGTGTAGGATGAGTCAGTCGGGTATGTAGTTCCAAGGTACTTTATTGCCTTGTCGTACTGCACCACATTGCTTTCGCTGCTACCCAAGGTGTCTGCGCTCATCAGGAACCAAAGTTTTGAAGACCTTGGAGCCACAGCATAGTAGAACAATCTACTATCCGATGTACCTGAAAGGCCTGCGTTCACGGAAACGGGGGTAGTGCCGACGGAATTACCATCGAACACAGCATCCTGCGTGAAGTACAGCTTACCGTATGACTGGTCAGTTGTGTCCCCGCCCTTGTTGTATATCAGCTTCGATGCCTGGTTGGCCACCGTATCAGTGGAGGTGTACGCTGATGTCTTTGTCAGGATTATTTCACCATCAACGTTAATTCCGGCGTCGTGGGTTGTTGACACGACGTTCTGGTCATAGACATGGTACCTTACTCCATCGACATTGAATACTGAGCCGACAACGAGGTTGAAGTCTGCAGCTGATGGAGTGTCAGGACCTTGCCTGCGCATCAATCCAACGCCCTCCACTGTTATCTGCAGATTGCCGTCAGCAGCGTCAGTGCCGGCAGCATTGGTCAATGTCCAAATCCTGCCATTGATGCGGTCAGAGCTATTGACAACGAAGTTAAGGTCCAGCTTTCCTGAGCCTGTTGAACCGAAGTTCTGGTCCCAATAGATGGTCTTGCCATCAAAGGTGAACTCACCATGGTTCCTACCTGGCACAGTAGTATCGGTAGGAGCAGTGCTATCTTCTGCCACCGCGAAAGGCAGAGTATGGTCTGCCTCGTCCTTACCCTTGAACTTTATACCACCATATGCCCTAGCGGAACCATCAAGACCGTTCAGAATGCCTGCATCCCTTCCTATCAAAATCTGAGCCCTTGACTCCTTTCCTTCGAAGCCCAGGAACTCAACCTTGGCGAAGCCCTTTCCGAGTGTGCCTGCTGGCAGACTCTGCCCAAAGAGCGCCGAAGTACCGGCATGCCCAGTGAGTGAATCACCCGCATTGCTCGGGTACAAGGGGCCCAAGGAAGTAGTGTCCGTTGTCCACTTGTCAGTATCGTTGGCTATCCTTATCTTCTGCAGGAAGTTGCCCGGAGAGGTTATAGTCACTAGGTACGGGAAACTGCTTGCAGTAGATGTAGAATCATACGGGTAGCCCTTGTTGTGGTACAACACAAGCGTATCCGTTCCAGCGGTCACATCAATGTAACCCTGCTGTGTGGACTCTGCCCTTCCGATGTTGTTTACGAAGAGGTTGCTTTTAAGGACTGCGTCACCGTTCTTCGTGAACAAATCCCTGAGATTGTTGTTATTTGCAGTTGAGGTCACGCCAGACTGGCTGGTTATTACCGTGCCCTTGCTGTCAATCAAATCGAACTTAGCTTCGTAGGTAGCTGTCGGACCCGTGCTTGTCAGGCTTATGAACTTCACGCTCACTGCCTGGCCGGCATAAGCGCCGTCACCTTCGAGGCCATCTATTGTATCGCCCTCGAACTTCGTCACCTTAGCGGCACTCTTCACGAGAGTAACGTTAGGGTTCGCGCCATTGAGAGTGGCACTGCTGAGCTCATATTGCTCACCGAAGAGAATCAGCTTCACGCTGTCATTCGAGCCTGAAGTGAAACTCGTATTGCCCATGTCAAGGCCTGTAGTGCCGTTTATTATTGACTCGTAGTAGAACTGGCCTCCCGATATCGTTGCGAAGAGGTCCTTTACACCGCTTCCGGTGGTGTTCTGCTTTGCATCAGCAACCACACCAATTCTTTCCTCTATAGTGGGATTCGTGGCGTTGTTGTCAACCTTCTGCTTCACAGCCGCATTATGGAGATAAGACAACTGACCGCTCTTCAATACGTTAGTGTCATTTCCAGTCGAAATTTCCGGAGCACTGGTACTGCCGGTCTGCGAATCCAACCTTCCCTTGAACCTGTAGGAAGAACTGGAGCTTATGGAAACCGTTCCGCCAACCGTGACGTCAATCGTCAGGTCAGCAAGATTAACGCTTCCTGAAGCGCCTGTACCGCCATTGGCATCAGCATTGACTTTTACGTCAACTGTCTTGCTGGTACCAGCCTTGGAGGCTATCTTTGCCGCGAGGTTACCCGCCCAAATACCATCTGAAACCTGAGCATCTGAACCAACCACGATGTTCACGATCGGAGCACCGGTAGCTGAATCGAATATGTCAGACTTCTTTATGTCAATTGCTGCAACCATAGGGGCCGCTGCTGTTCCCAGCAATGCTGCACCTGTCGCTATGGCAGCTAACTTTTTCACATTCAAGCCTTTCATGTTTTGCTTCACCTCACAAATCACATCAAAAGGTTCTACATTGGCCGATGCGTAAGCATGGCCGTTTGTAGGCTCTTATATTCCATCGCTCCACTTATTTAAATACCTTTCGGTTTCGGAAATCGATACCCGCTATTAATAGCCAAAACAAGCCCAAATTTAAGGCTTTAAGGGAAGTCGGCTTTGGCAATGGACGAAGAAGCCATACTTTCCGCTCCTTTGGCCACCCTGAAAAACAACCGTTTCGGCGGTTGGGAGCGACCCGGTGCCCATTGGGCACTGGGCCTCGTACCTGAAGGTACAAGGCGGCTATCTCGGCTTGGGCCGAGATAGGCCATATAATGAAGGATTACTATGAAAAATCCTGCTTTTTCGGCGTTTGCCGTGTATGCCCGGCAAAACCAAGCAGGAGCACACCGGAACAAAAGTCAACTATTAAGCCCTGGACCCGATGGCCGAACCGTTTACCAGCAGCCTCCATTAAGCCCATTAAAGTCACATAATGAACCGCCAGTGCATATTACTGGCCACCACCGGCATTATATATTCATATTATAGAAATTGGAGCTTTGGGGGTCTGAGCAGGAATATACTCCCGCCCCCAAAAAAGCCAAAAAGACCAAAAAGCCCAGGCTGTTTGCACTTGGCGGCCCAACCAGATTTGCGGGAAATGACCAAATGGCGACCACCCCTCCCCTGCAATACATGGCCTTCGCAAAACAAGGGCCTTGTGCCTCAAAACAGGAAAATCAGCCTTTGGGCGAGTAAAGCGACTTCGAAAAGCTCGCCAATTCGTCCTTCGCCATGGACTTAAGCATCTCGTTGTTATAGGCCTGTATCATGTCGGCCATTTCCATGAGCGCATCCTGCAAATCATCCATTGGAATGGTAATCTTCGCGGGCTTGAGCACCTCGACAGAAGTCGGCCCATAAAAGTACATGAACCGCACGATTGACGAAAAATCCTTTATGCTGAGGTTCACGTCAAGGTAAGCGGTGTAATGCGAGCCGTCCTTTATCGGCTCGGCACGGATAACGTCATAAACCGTGAAATTCTTCTCCTTCCTGAGGCCGGCCTCGATGCCAGCCATCTGCTTCCTGAGGAACGCCTCCTCGACGCCCTTCGCCTCGAGCGTGGCCTTCAGGCGCAGGTCAAAAGGGTCCTTCTCCTGAATCTCCTTGCGCCTCTTGACAGCATCAACGACAGCGTCAGCCAGATGGTAGCGCTGCGGATAGCCCTCAAGCCTGAGAAGCTTAAGCCTGACCATGTGCTTCAGGCTCTCGTTGAGCTCATCGAAAGGGATGCCGAGCTGCCTGTTAAGCTCCTCCGCGGTCTTCGGCGCATGCAGCAGGAGCACTGCAATCCTCTTCTGGTCAGGGGTAAAACGGGCCACGCGGAAAACCAAGCAAAATACAGCCACAATGATATATAATAGTCTTTTTAGGGCTTTGGGACGGAAAAAGATAGTGACCTGACAGTGCCAATCAAAACCCTCAAAGCCAAGGACATTTTCGGCAAGCTCAAGATGAAAAAGCCAATAGCGGAACTGATGACGGAAATAGACACTGAGCTTGATTCCAGATTCGGGAAGTGAACAACCAGAAGGGCAGACGTGCCCTATAAATTCCTTTCAAGCATAATTTACTTGCCATGAAAGAATACAACCTCGACCTGCAAATCCACGGAAAATACGCCGGCGGAGTCAGCAAGAACATGGAAATACCGACAATGGCAGAGCAGGCAAGGCTCAAGGGCCTCGACGTGCTAGTGACCGGCGACATACTCCACGCGAAATGGGCCGAGCACGTGAAGAAAAGCATCGAAGAGGAAAGCAACGGCATTTACCGCGACAGGGAAGGCAAGTGCGGCTTCATAATCGGCGGCGAAATAGAGGACAACAAGAGGATACACCACCTCTTCTACATGCCATCGCTCGAAAGCGCGCAGGAATTGCGCGGAAAAATCCTCGGAACAGGGGCATTAGACTGCGTGATGTGCGGGCGCCCGAAACTCAGGCTGACAGCAGAGCAGTTCGCCGAGCGCGTCCATGATGCAGGAGGCATATTCGGGCCGGCCCACTCGTTCACCCCTTACACCGGAGTATACGCATTCTTCGACTCCCTGAAAGACGCCTACGGAGGAATGCACAGGCACCTGAGCTTCATAGAGCTCGGGCTTTCGGCTGACACCGACATGGCCGACACCATTTCGGAAAACCACGGCTACTCGTTCCTGACAAGCAGTGATGCACATTCGCCCTGGCCCAACCGCATAGGGCGCGAATTCATGCGCACGAAAATGGACGAGCCAGGATTCAATGGCCTCAAGAAAGCCTTCGCGGACAGGGAAGGCGGCACGATAACGCTCAACGCCGGCCTCGACCCGCGCGAAGGCAAGTACCACTGCACGGCATGCAACTCGTGCTTCTCGAAATACTCGATGGCGCAGGCGGAGCAGGCAAAATGGAAATGCCTGAAGTGCGGCGGCCCTGTCAAGCGCGGCGTGCGCGACAGGATTGCGATGCTCGCGGACACGCCCGAAGGGAAACACCCCGCATTCAGGCCGAAGTACATGCACCTGCTCCCGCTCGCGGAAATAATACAGCTCGCCACCGGCGCGAAAGGCGTGCAAACCAAGGCCGTGCAGTCGCGGTGGATAAGCGTCGTGGAAAAATTCGGGAACGAGATAAACGCGCTCGTGGACGCAAAGGAAAGCGAACTGATTGAAGCCGACAGGGAAGTGGGGGAAAACATAGCGGCATTCAGGAAAGGCCTCGTCCTCTACATACCCGGAGGCGGCGGAGAATACGGCAGGCCAATAATATGCCGCACGCAGGAAGAGCTCGAAAGGAAGAAAAACGAGCTGAAGAAAGAGCTGAGCGGGATATCCGAAATAGCGCAGCAGAGCACGCTGGGCCGATTCGCGTGAAAATTCATGGCAAACCACGGAAACCGGCGGATTTCCAGACAACACTACGCTTGAAACAAGCCCTATTTAATGACCCAAGGCACTCCTAATTTTACGCACAAGGAGATCATCCCAAGCGGCCCCTTTAGAGTTGAGCATTTGCACTATTTGCGCATCAGTTATTTGGCCACGTTTACCTTCCAATTCTGAAAAAACTTTGCCAGCTATTCGCAGGGTATTTTCCGAATACGGGTCGCCATGCTCATACTTGTCCTCTCTGGCCCTTTGGAATCTGGGATGAGGCAAAGGCATAAAACTCCGTTGAATATACGTATTTCCAGAATTTAAGCTTATTGCGGGCCTTATGGCCTTCAGGAACCCGCCCTTCCGGCCTTGCCTGCATTTCACGCCCCCGGAACCGGAAAAAGAATTTGCCGAGCATTGGAACCAAATTTTCGGAAAATTCGGAAAAGGGAAGAAGAAAAATGAATAAACAGTGCAGCACCAAAAGCCTGTTTGCCATCCCACCAAATGCAATATGCCCCACGGAGCGGGGATTTACCAACCGCGCGGGAGCGCAAATATGAATGTGTTATGTAGAAGTCAGCTATACGACGATTTTTGACAGGCCAGTAGCGGAAACCGACAAGAAAACACCACTTCTACATAACAGCATCTTGTTCGGGGCAGGCCAACACAAACCCGTGCAACACCAACCCGCCAAAAAAACATGGCATGCCCAACACACGGATAACCAAGGGCCGCACTGGCGGCATCAAGGCCCTGAAACTATATAGCAGTTAAGGGCTGTTGGTGACATCAAGGTGCAAGCTGGTGACAAGCGAAACCAGGTTGGTGACATGAAAATGTGCGCTAGTGGCAAAAAAGGCCCATTTCACGGAGCGCTGGTGACAAATCTGCTATTATAATATGATGATTTCCTGTTAACGTGCAGCGGAAAAAAAGCCGTGAAAAGAGGCCAATTATTCTCCCGCTCCGCACACGATTTTACAACGCTCCAACAGCACGGAAACAGGGAAAACGAAAGCTGCGGCTCTGTGGCCAAAATAGAAGCGGCGCCTTCCCACCAGCCGGCATTCAGGAAAAAAGAATCGGTTGGCACATAAATCAGGCGCTACTAGCGGCCTTCGGACTTGTTCTTTCCCCGCTTTATTACTTTACGCGCTACTCCCTTTAGGGCGGCTGGGATATTTTGAACCAGGGTACGGAGTACTAGCCTTAAGTGCATTTATAGGTGTTTTTGAAAGCTGGACAATCAGGCCTTGCTTAGTGCGTTTGATTTGTTTTATTGGGAGCATAACTTTTTTGCCTTTGGCCGTTACATATGGCACATTAGGAGAAATACGCAAGCGCCTAGGAGTGCCCTTAGGAACTACATGGGCAGGGGGTTTCGTAGGCTTCATAGTTAACAGTACGATTCCCGGCTATTTAAATTTACCGCACATAAGAAAGGCTCGACGAATTGTCATCAGGCTCGTCGAACTGCTTCGTGAGGTCGGCAAAGGCCTTCTCTATGTCCTTGGCCTCCTTCTCCATCTGCGCCATCTCCACCTTGAAGCCGTACTTCGCAATCAGCATCTCCAGGACTTTCTTTGCGGCCCCTGGGTCGCCGTACACGAGCCGCGAATTTGTCTCGCCCATGAGGCAGGCGCCCTCGATGCCCTCCTCCCTCCCGATGCCTAGCAAAAGCCCCGCAACACCGCTGATGAGGCCCACGGGCTTGTCGCTGATTGCCCCGAGCTTCTTCCACTCCTCGAGCTTCTTCTTGCTAGTAGCCGCAACCACTACGCGCGGCTCGAAATGCATCCGCCTGTCGCCGACATTGATGCCTGCGAGCGTGCAAATCTCGGTGACGCCACGCCCCTTCACCGCGGCAACGATGGCCCGCGCAAACTCGAAGTGCTCCTCCATGGAGCCGGCGCGCGAATCAAGCGCAGGCTGCACCGGCCCGGAAAGGAAAACGAAATCCTTCTTCCCGAAACTGACGCAATGCAACTCGTCCTTGATGAGCCCGACGATGCCATCGCTCGTCTGCACGCTCGGCGGGAAAAAATCTGAAGTTACCTCCGCGACCTTCTCAGCCTTGAACTGCCTCAGCATATAGTCAACGCAGATTTTGCCCACGAGGCCTATCCCCGGAAGACCGGTGAAAAGCACGGCATCCCTGAAACGCACATCCTTCGAAAACCTGATTGCGGTCGGCACAAACATTCACTTCCCAGCCTTTACCTCGATTACCATGCCGACATAGGCACAGGCATTGCACGAATACTTCGGGTTCAGCCCGAACGCGTCATTGTCGTCCCCGGAAAAAACCCTGACATCCGGCGAACGGCAGCGCATGCATACCTTGACAAACCCATCACGCGCCAACCAACTCACCCCGCCTCGACCTTCTCGAACCCTGCCTTTCCGCCGAATGACAAAGCGGCTGAAATGACCTCGTCCGAAACCGCCTTCAGCACCTTCTCCGCACTCTTGTAATCCACGGAAGTCACCTTCACGGCATACATGCCGGAACCCTCGTAGAAAATCTGCACCTTCTTCCCGCCCTTCCTCTGCCCCGCGGCCAGCGACTTCTTCACGCCCTCAACTCCCTCCGGCCCGGCAACCGAAACTGAAAGGCGGCCCCTCACGGCCTTCTCCGGCATCTCGAAATTGCTCTCAACGAGCTCAATGAGCGGCCCGACCCACTTCTTCGGCACGTCACCGGCTGCCGGCTCGCCATCGACAAGCAGCTTCTGGAAAGCCCCGTACAGCGAATCATACTTCTGCAGCAGCGGCTCCGCGACCTCGCTCCACGCGCTCTCCGGCGAGCCACCGACCTTCTGCGCGAGCATCTCTATAAGCTTCTGCGCCCTCTTCCCCTGCTTGTACTCCTCAATCTTCGACCTCTGCGCATTCGGCGAAATCTTCGTGAGGGAAATGTCCACCTGCTTCTTGTGTCTGTCAAGCCCTATGACCTTGCCCGCGCGGATCTGGCCCTCCTTGACGAAATTCCTGATGTTCTTCACCCAGCTCGAACTAACATTTGAGATGTGCACGAAGCCCTGCAGGCCCTCGTACTCGAGCAGCTCCACGAACACGCCGTAATCCAGCACCTTGGAAATGCGGCCAATCACTATCTCGCCATGCTCGGGAAAATCATCAGACAAAAAACAACACCGCCAAAAACACGCGACTCATGACCTGACCTCTGCGAGCTTCCGCGCAGAAAGCAGCTTTGCGACCTTCAGGGGCAAAATCACGACCCTGCCCTTCTGGAAAGGCCCGTACTCCTGCATGTCAGCACCCACAAAGCCGGGCACGTCAGAGAGAATCTCGACGGAAAGGGTATTTAAATCCTTCCCGGAATCCGGCGCGGAATCGCCGGAAAATATGCCGGAAAGCAGCTTCCCGTGCTCATTCAGCAAACCGAGAAACTCGCGGTAAAGCTTCCTCTCCTGCACGGCCATGCCCTCCTCCCCGCCCTCGCTCGTGCGCGAAGCGACAAGCGCCCTGTTCATTATCTTCTTCGTCCGCAGCGCAAAAATCTCCTCGACCATCTTCTTGAGGTTCGTGAAATCGCGCGCCTTTGTCGAGGAAAGGTCCCGCAGGGAATCGAGATAGCCCTTCTTCTCGCCCACTATGAAAGAATGCAGGTCATTATAGAACTCGTTGCCCACATCCACGAGCTTCGAGGAATTCTTCTCAAGGCGATGAATCCGCCGCACCTCATCATAATCCAGCTCCATTCAAACCCCTCCCGGCACCGCCACGCCACTGCCGGAAACCCCTGAAAGCGAGGCGCTGCCCCTCGCCAGCAGGTAAAAAGCCGCAAAAGCCGGAAGCACCGCGCCTTCGCCGCCGAACGGCCCGAAAAACTTCCCACCGAGGTAAAACCTCGGCGCGACCGCGGAGGCAAGGGAAACGTCGCCGGAAGGCAGGGCAAGGCACTCGTCGAGCGGCGCGAAACCCTTCAGGCCATCGACAGCAACCTCCTCCGCAAGAAGCCCCGTGGAGCCATGAATCGTCCCGGGAACCCGCACAATCTTGTTTATGTCCACGGAAGTCTGCCTGTCGACCTCCAGCGTATCCATGTTCGTTTTCCGCAAGGTGGGCTCGACCTTTAAATCGGCGACAATGCAGGCCATGCACGATTTCCAGAACCTGTTCGTCGGAACTTCTTTTGTAGAAAACGCGAGCAAACCTTTGTCCATATGAGAAAGTATCCTATGCTTTTCTTTTAATAGCTTCTTAGCCGAGGATTCCCTGATTCCACCCATCAACCCGAGCCTTGACGCGTCCCCGGACTCGAAAACCCTCTCGAACTCCGCCAATATCCTCTTCGCCCACCCGCTCGCGCCTGACTTTTTAGGGCAGACAAAAAAACCCGACTCCCTGTTCTCCTTCCCCCTGCCCGCAACATACGAGAACCCCAGCGAATCCATGTCAAGGCCTGTCGCGGTAAGATAATCAAGCAGCTCGAGCCTCGCGGACCTTGAAAGGCCCTGCACTTCACCCGACCGCACATGTATGTGGAAGCCCTTGCTGCCAGAAAAATTCACGGCGATGCCGCCCGAAAGCCCGAAATCGTCCTGCAGGAAAGAAATCAGCCTCAGCGACTGCCTCTTCGCCTCCCCGAGACACTCAGGGCAAACCCACTCCTCGACATCGGCCGCGGAGCCGCACTTGCTGCACCTGAGCGCCCTCCCGGCCCCGGAAGCGCCGCACGATTCCGACCTGCATTTCCACGAATCGTGGGATTTCTTGCAATCCGTAGGCAGCTCGTCCGCATCAAACTCGTAGATTAGGTCCGCGCCGAGCATCCGCTTGGCCTCCATCGGCCTCGCAGAAGGAAGCTCGTACCTCGCGCACGAATACGAAATGTAGAAAGGCGCCTTCTCGCGCAGGAAAGAATTCATCTCAGCATGCGAACGGAAAGAAAGGTGGCGCGCCGAAATCTTCCTCCCGAAATCGCCTATCCCGAACTCCCGCATGGAAACGTCAGGCACGGAATTTATCTCCCGCGAAGAGTAAAAACCGCGCAGGAGCCCCCTGAGGAAAACCTCCGCCCCCATGAAAAAGCACAGGGGAAAAACAGTTAATAAAGGAAACAGAAATGCCGGCACGAAAAATGCCGGCAGCCGGGAAAGCCCCGGCACAAATTATAGCAAACAGAGAAAACAATCCGGCAAAATTCCCGTGTTCCTTGTCCCCCACTGGGGACGAGGCTTAGCAGAGCTTTGCTCTGCCAAGTGCCATCTGTCAAACCGCGCCAAAAACAGAAAGGCTTTTCGCGGTTTGGTATTAAGGCAGTCGGAATCATTTCCTCCTTTTCGACTTTCTTTTCTTGGCGGTCTTCCTCTTTGCCTTCTTCCTTTTTGCAGCCATTTTGTTTACCTCCCGCAGAATATTCCGGAACTCTCCGAAAAAAAATCAGAAGTATTACGCGATGAGTGTATTTAAGCTTTTAGTTTCGCAAAAAAAATCGCCAGAAAAAAAATCGGAGGGAAAAAAACCCCGTCAGCCGTATTTTTCCTCCGAAGTGGCCCGCTGTGGCCAGGCATTCACCTTCAGCACCTCGCGAGAATAGAACTGCACCGGATGCGACACCGGGCAGTTGGCCACGCAGAGGGCGTAGGAGCGCATCTTGTCGCAGCTCGGTGAGGAGTATCCTTCCCCGGCGGAAGTTTTTTTTCCGCAAATGCTCCCCACCTGGTATCGCGTGGTGCTCTCGCTGAAGTTGGGCGTGTTTTTGTAAGCGGCGATTATTTGCTCGGCCCCCATGCCCACCGAATTAAGGAAAGTTGCCATGGCGAACCTCGCCGTGTGGCTGACGTTCACTCCCGCGGCCAACTCACCGTATATTTTCGCCATGCAGGGAGGGAACGCTTCGGGCCTTATTTCGCCGAAATCCTCCCTGGAAAAACTTTTTCTCACGGCCTGCGAGAATTCGCCCTCAAGCGATGCAGCCTCGGCAACGAAGGACTTCGGCACGCCCTTGACATCCAAGGGAAACGACTGCCTGAGCTCATTTTCCGCTACCGCGGAAATAAACCTGATGAATTCGTCGGAAGTCAGGATTACCCGGCCCTTCCTGACTCTTTGGTTTACGAGTTTCCCGGAAACCGAGCCTGCATCAGCACGGAGGAAATCCGCCAAGGCCACCTCCGCAAAAAAATCCGGGGTTTCGGAAGGGACGGATTTTATTTTCATTTCATCGGCGATGCCGAACAGGAATTTGTGCGATTTCTCCGAATCGTCACGGAGATGCGAAACCGCCGATTTCCCGACCATGCCACAAAACCGCCTGTAGAGCTCGAGCCTGTTAATCAGCGACACGAGTATTTTGGCCACTGGAAAAGCCAGGACCTCTTCGCTCAGCACTTCCGAATGCTCGCCGCCGGGAGGCCTGTACGGCTTTTCAGAAAATGCCGCGGCGACCATTGCACGCGCCCTCCGCATCACAGGCTCTGGCACTTCGAGCAGGGAAAAACCAGATTCCGCGACCACGGCCCTCGCCACGGGTAGGAAAGGGTATTTCTGCGCCTGCCTCAGCTCCTGAATCGTGAAAGAACCCATATGCCAGCACCCGTACTATACATATTAATCTGGACAGAACTTGCTAAAAAGAAAGCCGTGGGCAAAGCGCATGAAGCGCCCTCCTATTAAGAGCCGGTTCCACTAAGGGCACGTCCCAGTAGGTTGACGATTGTGCAAAGACTGGTGGCTGGGGCGATTGTATGACCTGCTACGAGTCTACTGGGATATAGGCTCTAAGGCGCGGCCGACACTTTAATGGGCCCTTGGCCAGCAGCCCAATCTTACTGAATGGGCTTATAACTGCCACCCAATCACGGGCCACGAAGCCGGTCACAGCAGCATATGCGCAAGGTAGAACCGTATTTCGCTCTTCCCTATGCTGTACGAAACCTTCATGGGCGAATCGGTCTTCAGCTCCAGCAGGACGCCCGAATCCGGGTCAGCCTCCTTCACGATGTTCTGGAGATAAGTCAGCGAGTACTTCGCGGTGACGTCCTCCCTGGACTTCACCTTCAGGCCGCGGGCACTCGCGGAATTCACGTTCAGCGTTCCGGCAGAGCCCTTCGACTCTATGAAGAACTTGTCGCCTTTGACCCTGAGCATGACGCTCGAACTGAAAAGCGATGCGTCCTTCAGCGCCTCCTTGAGGAGCCTCGCGTTGATTTCAACCGAGGAATCATACTTGGCCTCCGGAATCCTGAGTTCGCCCTCGGAAATGTCTATGAGCGGCACCTTGAACGAGCGCTCCATCTCGCCCTTGAGGATTACCCTGAACTCCGACTCGGAGAGGTCGAGGACCACCCTGTCTTCCGGAAGGGCGCGCGACACAATCTTGCTGAGCTCCGCAAGATTGATTCCCACAAAAGCAGGCTCGACATCGAAAGAATCGAACACCGACTTCTCTATGAGATAATCCACGAGGAGAACCTGGCTCCGGTCAATCGCGCGGAAATGCACGCCCTTGTCATTGAACCTGAAATTGCCCTCAGGTATGAACGATGAGATGGCATCTATGCTTGACCTGAGGAACTGCACATCCTTGAGCTCTATCATCCTTACCCAAAGAATCTTCCACAATACGCTTTAAATCACTTTTCGCGCCAAATGCAATGATTCACATGAGATTCTACGTAGGCTCCGACCACGCCGGGTTCAGGACGAAAGAAGCCCTGAAAAAAGCCCTCGGAAAGAAAGGCATCAAAACCATAGATGTGGGCACTTTCAGCGATGAATCCGCCGATTACCCTGATTTCGCCCTGAAAGTGGCCAAGAAAGTGGCGCGTGACAAGGGCTCGCTGGGCCTCCTCGTGTGCGGCACTGGAATAGGCATGAGCATGGCCGCGAACAAGGTTAAAGGCATAAGGGCCGCGAACCCCTTTGACGCATACACGGCGCGCGTGGCGCGGGAGCACAACGATGCTAACGTACTGTGCCTCGGCGGCCGGACATACGGCGCAGCGGCCGCGAAGAGGATACTCGCCGCATTCCTGAAGGCGAGGCCGAGCGCGGACAAGAGGCACAGGAGGCGCGTGGTGAAAATTATGGAGATTGAGGGGAAATGTTAAAAGAAAAATTTTCTGGAATTAAGACAAACGCAATAATTGCAGCTTCAGTTCTCCTAATTTTTTTGGCCGGGTGCTCTTCACCACCCGCTGTGAGCGTACCCACCTTTAGCGGTGAAGAACTGGTTTTCACATGCGGAACATTAGATAAGAAAGGAGGGCACTATAAACTAGGAAATGATTTAGAACTCGGAGGAATAGCCAGAGTTAAAATCAACAATACGTGCCTAATCATTGCCATGGACGACATCACTGTTGATTGCGATTACAAAAAAATCTCCGCAGATAATCCTATGGAGGGCCGGGGGATACTTGCAAGCAGCGTCAGCAATGTGACGATAAAAAACTGCAGCATAGAAGGTTACGGAACTACCACAACCGGCACCATAGATCCACGTGGGAGTGGGGCGGCATTTTATGGAAATGGAATAAGATTTGAATCTGTAACAAACGGTAAAATAATGGGCAGTAAAACAAAAAGCAATTCCTCTGGAATTCGTATTGTGGGCGGTAATGACAACGAATTGCTCAACAACGAAGTGAACGATGGGATAGCCATAACTACCGGTGTAAACAATACAATATCGAATAATAAAATTGGGTCTGGGGGAATTTCTGTTTCTGAGGGGCGTGATAATCGCATTACAAAAAACGAAATGACAAACGGAGGTGGCATAAGGTTAACAGCAACATCCTCGAATTTTGTAAGTGAAAACACTATTTCGAAAACGGAGGGAGCGATGAGTTTATACGCAAGCAATAAAAATCAAATTACAAAAAATTCTATTGTCGACACGGTTGAAGTAGGCCTCAAAATTGAATCGTCAGAAGACAATAGCTTTTCCGAAAATGAGATTCAATTCAATGGGCAGGAAGGAATGGTTGTCAGCGGCACAAGCAAGAATAACAAGTTCCGGAAAAACAAGATATGCGGAAATTTTTCCAGCCGGACAAACCCATTGAGATTCTGCAAGAACACGCCAAGCATAAACCAAGATGTCTGCAAAGACGAAGAATACTATTTGGCCGGACAAATAGACTACTGTGAACGTAATCCGCAGTATTTCACATGTAACTTCCAGATAGCCGATTTTTCATGTTCGGAAGCACAGATAGACATGGGCGGAAACCAGTGGAATATTGGAGACGAAAACCTCTGCGGACTTACACGCTCCTCAAAATGCCAGGATATTGAACAAGAGCCAAAGGACTTGTTTGAAGAATATAGGAAAAAGCGTGAGATAGCGACCCGATAAGCTTAAGTAAGGAAAGTATTACTTGTATTACTTAGTGGTTTTCATGTATATCGGCACTTCAAGGGTGACTTCAAAGGGCCAGCTCACCATACCAAACGAGATAAGGAAGAAGCGGGGGTTGAGCGACGGCATGAAGGTAATTGTCATAGACACAGAAGCAGGGGTTCTGGTGAAGAAGGCCTCCGACCTCAAGGAAATATTCGCCCCTTTCGAGGAAATCGCAAAAAAGGAAAAACTCAATAGGGGCAAACTTGCCGGAGAAATACAGGCCGAAAAACTCAGGACGCTCGGGCTTTTCCGCAAGTAGTGGTTCGAATGCCCATAATACTCGTCGACACTAACGTGCTGCTCTCCGGCCTTTTTTTCAGGGGAAACGAAAGGAGACTGCTCGAGCAATTCCTTCTTGGAAAAATCACTCTTGTGCTGCCTGAGCATGTGCTGATGGAGGCCACTAACATAATCAAGAGGAAGTCCAATAAACTCGGAAACACAGAAAATGCGACAGCTATGCTGTCGCTCATAACCGAAAAATGCGTCGTGGTCAGGACAGCCGAGTACGCCCACAACCTTGAAAAAGCCGAACAACTAATAAGGGATAAAAAAGACGCACCCATACTCGCCGCCTTAATGTCAACAGGACACGATTATTTCGTGAGCGGGGACAAGGACTTCGAGGCGCTCAATCTACGCACGCACATAAGCGTACGCAAATTATTGGAATTGATTGGAAAGTAAAAATACCCAAGCTCGACAAAACGCCCTGCCCAAAACGCTAAAAATTCACTCGCTCTCTATCCTCGGCGCCAGGAAATACACGAACTTAGCCTCGCCGACGGAATAAGAAATTTCCACTGGCGCGTTGGTCTTGAGCTTCACCGTGACTTCGGTGTCGGAAGACGAAGCCTTCAAGATGCTCACTAGATAGTCCAGCGGGAACATGGCCCTTGTTTCGGCTCCCGCGGTGAGAGACACGAGCGACTTGTCCTTGTTGGAGTACACATTCTCGAGGTTGCCCTTGCTAGAGCTGGCCTTCAGCACGAATGAATCGTTCTCCACTGAAAGCACCACATGGGTCGAAATGAGGTTCGCGTCCTTGAAGCTATCCTGCAGGGCGTCCGCCTTCACTTTCACCTCGGCGTCAAAATCGATGCGCGGCAGCGGCAGCTCCGCGGTGCTGAGGTCGAGCAGGGGTATCAGGAAAGCCCTCCTCGCGGCGCCGGAAAAAACGACGTTCAGCTTCGAGCCTTCCCCTGAAACCGAAAGCGAAAGGGAATCCCCGGACTTGGCCCTGCCCATTATCTGGGTGAAATAGTTCAGGTCGGCACCGAGCTTCGCGGGCTCCTTCACGTCGAATTTCCTGAAAGCCTTCCTCGGAATAGAGAAGTCTACAAGCGAAATCTGCGACGGGTCCGTCGCCTTCAGGCTCAGACCCTTGTCATCCACGATGAATTCGGCCTCGTCCACGAGCGCGGACAGGCCGTCAACGAACTTCTTGAAAAGCGAAGCATCCTCGTAAACGATTTCCATAAAAAAACCTTCCTGAACCCGCGGCGTGGCGGAAAATGGGCATTTCCCGGACTAAATAATAGAACAACGGAACCATTTATAACTATTGACCCGCGCTTCCGGACAGCAGCCTCGGCAGGTCATCAAAAATGACGAGTTTTACATAACCCACGATTGGAATGTGGAAAACATGCTTTCCCCGCAGGCTTTCCACCGGCACCAGCTCCGGGTTTATGCAGTTCTTCGCCGTGTATTCCTTCGGGCACGCCTCGTCAACATGCGGATTGTTGTCCCCGAAAGTCACGAGGAAATCCCCGTCCGGCGCCTTCAGCCTGAGCACGGCACGGTGTATTATGTCCTCGCCCTGGAGCGCGGAATAGTAGACTACGATAGGCCCTGACTTGTCAAGGGCGATTTCCTTCCCACCTATTTCCAGCGACGACTGCCTCACCCCGAACTTTGCGCTCGGCTCGAAGCCCGGCTGGGCAAAGTCTAGGAGCGCCCTGCCCCTCAAAGGGAAATCGACGGAAGCCTCGGCAACGGCAATGTCTGCAGCGCGGGTGAGTATCACGACATCGCCCCTGTAAAGCACCGGCTCCATCGAGCCGGAATAGACAATCACAAGCGGCGTACTCGTCCCGAGAATCCCGGCCAGCACAAAATTGTAGAGCACGAAAGCGAAAACGAAGGCCGAAACAACATTCACGAGCAGCTCAATGCGCCCGTCATGCCCCGGGTTGACGGCAGGCATCACGTAAAGGTCAACATAAGTGAATGGGTCAAGCCACTTGAGCGGTTCAAGCAATCCCGGCATAAAAGTGAAAGAGCATTATATAATTAAAAATTGGGAAGGTCACTTAATCGCTTTCTTCACTTTCTTGCCAAAGTCCTCAAGCTCGCCCTCTATTTCCTTCGCCGCCTCATCGAGAACTTTCTTGGGAGACCTGCCGTTAGTGCGGAGAATGAACCTCGCCTTCTTGTCGGTCGGATGGTCGAGCATGTATGAAACGAACTGCACGTCCTTGCTCGCGATAAGCTTGCTCTTCAGAAGGCCCGGAAAAGTATGCCTCTCGCCATCGAGCACGAACTCGACGAGATCCTTGCCATCTTTCAAAACCGTCAGCTTCATGGCCTCACCTAAGGGAATACTCCGTCGAAACCTTCCTCGTTTCCGCGTCCCCTGTAGTAGGGTCGCGCAATGCGCCGTCTATGAGGTGAAGCGGCTTCCTCGACCTTATCCCGAAAGCCTTTATCACGCCGAACTCCGCGTCCTTTGTTTCAAGCTCGATGCCGTAAGGCGCCACCTGAATGATGCGGGCCCTTATTATGTCGCCAATCCTGAACATTTCATCAGTGCTGCGCACATACCCGTTAGCAATGTTGAACACGGCGAGCGAACCGTTCCTGTCATGAACGACTCTCTTCACGCCGTCCTTCTCCGCGCTTTTCAGCTCCACGAGCACCGCATTCTGCTTGACAAGCGTCACTATTCCAGTCACGGTGCAACCTCGCTCAAGGATACGCACCTCACGCGTCGACTTTCGTATGCCAGCCTCATGATTGGCCTCATCGACCTCTGGAACGCCGATAACCTCGGAATAAACTGCACCATCATTCTCGAAAGCGTGCTTTCCGGCCATGAACTCCTCTTCATAGCCGATGAAACTGCCCGGATAGACGATTGAACCCTTCTTCAAAAAAAATCCCCCAAAAACAGGTTATAGAAAAGAATCTCCCCCAGAAATGTATTTAAACCACTATGGCTGTCTTGCTTCTATGGTACTGGAATCCATACTTGACCTTCAAAAGGCCGAAAAACACCCATATTACCTGTTTTTTGCATCATTCGCCATTTCCAGCATAGCGATGTTCCTCGCCTACAAGACCTTCCCGAACAGCAGCTCCGTCCTCGCCATAGAGCTGGTGACCGTGGCCTTCATGCCAATAGTGCACAACCTCTTCATAAAAGAGGAAGAGGAAGAAGCCATGCCGCTTGAGGACACGCCTTTCGCCTTCATAACCAAGCACTTCAACGTCATACACATATTTGGGTGGATATTCCTGGGCATGGTGTTCACCTACACATTCTGGGCCACTGTACTGCCAGAAACCCACGACAACTGCACGGGCATAACCTGCGAACTGCCCCCGAAAAGCCTCATCTTCGAGGAGCAGCGGAAGGTATACACCGGCATAACAGGGAATGCCACTATCGGCAGCGAGCAATGCTTCAGCGACGAATCAAGAAGCTTCGGCGACTGCTTCATGTTCATCTTCACCAACAATGCATGGGTCATGTTCCTCGCCATACTGTTCTCTTTCATATGGGGCGCCGGCGCAATCTCGCTCCTCAACTGGAACGCCTCCGTGATAGGCCTCTTCATCGGCACGGAAATAATAGGCAAAAGCCTCACCGCCGGCCTCTCCCGCGCACTCAGCTACCTGCCTCACGGCCTCCCGGAAATAATAGCGTACTTTGTCGCCGCAATCGCCGGCGGAATACTGTCCGCGGCAATCTCGAAACAATCCTTCGCGAAGGACGAGATAAGGCTTGTGCTCATAGACACGTTCTTGCTCGTCGTGCTGGCCTCGGTCACGCTGTTCATAGCCGGCTTCATCGAAGCCGCGGGAATATTCGGATACTGGGAAGCGGCTGGCGCGGGAGTGATAGCCTTTTTCGCGCTCTACGCGATGCTCTACCTGCCTTCAGTAGGGAAGCGCATAGACACCGTCAGGAGAATCAATCTCTGAGCCGAAATGCCGACCTGTATTATTTCCCGCCCTTCTTCTCCACCCCGGAAAGCGACTTCACTATCGGCGCGTACTTCCGGAAAAGCGATTCAAGGTCCTCATGCGAAAGCGCATTGCCCTTCGTCAGGGAGCGCGCAAGGTTCGTGAGCTCCATAGGGAAAATTATCTTGGTGCTGCTGCCCTCCCCGAGCTTCTCCAGCGCCTTCACGTAATAGTAGGCGAGCGTCTTGTCGTCAAGCTGCGCCGCCGCAGACCTCACCGCCTCTATTTCCGCCTGCTGTCCCTGGGCGCTCTCTATGCGCGCCAGCTTCTTCTGGATTGCGGCCTTTTGCTCATGCATCGCATCAAGAACGGTTTTTGGAATGTTAATGTCCTCTATCACCGCGCCCTCCACGGAAACGCCCCACTTGGTGGAAATCAGGGCCAGTTCCTTCTTGAGCGCATCATTCAGCTGCGCGACATTCGAAACAAGCTCGTTGAGCGTCATCCCGCCCGCCTTGTCCCTTATCATGCCCTTCACAAACAGCACCGAAGCCTTCACCCAGTCGTCAATCTCCACGATACTGTTCGCGACGGAAGCGTTGTCCTTGTTCACTTTCAGGTAAATGACGGCATCAATCTTCAATTCTATGCTATCCTTGGTGACAACATCCTGCGGGGGTATGTCTATGGTCTTCGTCCTCAAATCCACTTTCTCATGCCTCTCGAAAGGCGGGAAAACCAGCGCCCACCCCGGGCCGCCAACCCTGTTGAACTTGCCGAACCTGAAAACGACGGCCCGCTCATAATCGTTGAGCTTCAGCAGGTATTCCATCCGCGAAGCGATTGCAAGCAGCACGATGAACAGCAGCGCAATGGTGACTTGAGGCGACAACAGCCTCGAACCGGAAAAAATGAGGTAAGCCAGCCCCGCAAGGGCAACCACCAAAACAAGGAAAATGCCCTGCTTCCTGTAGTCATCGGTCTCATGGCCATGCCCGGAATGCCCGCCCTCGTGCCCTTCCGCCCCTGAATGAGAATCCCCATGAGACGCCATCAAATCGCCAGACAACCAAAAAACGCTGTTCCTGCTATACACCACAGCCAGCAACCGCTCCACTACAATTATTATATATAAATAAAGGCATATAAATAGGCTATCAAAGCCTAAAGCACGGACATGGTCACATGGAAAAGAAAGAGAGCATACTCGTTTTGTGCGTTGACAGGGACAACGACCTCGGAAAAAAGACCGGGATTCCGGGGCCCGTGATAGGCAAGGACGCCTGCATCAAGGCGGCAGCGAGGCTGGCCCTCGCCGACCCCACGGACTCGGACTCGAACAGCATGTTCGGGGCGGTGAGGAAATATGAGGAAGTCAAGGAATACGCGGCCGCCGAAGTGGCCTTCCTGACAGGAGTGGGAAAAACAGGCTTCGAATCCGACAGGAAAGTCTCCCAGCAGCTCGACATTGTCCTGGAGCAATTCCCCGCGACGGGGATAGCGCTCGTTACTGACGGGGCGGAAGACGACGAAGTAATACCGATATTACAGGGAAGGGCCCCGATAGTTTCGAAGGAAACGATAATAGTTTCACAGGCTTCCGAGGTGGAGAGCACTTACTACACGATAAAGCACGCCCTCCAGGACCCTGACTTCCAGAGGACATTCATATTGGTGCCCGGAATAGTGGTGCTTTTGTGGGGAATACTGGCATTCATGAATGCGCAGGAGCTCTTCTTCAGGAGCTTCCTCGTGGTGGTGGGAGCTTACCTTATCCTCAAAGGCACGGGCATTGAGGAGCGCATCGCAGGCGCAGTCTCCAGCGTTACGAGCAGCATTTCCCTGCAGCGCGTCAGCTTCCCTTTTTACCTGATGACAATACTTTTCTTCATGTTCGGGGCATACGCATCTTTCGCCGAATTCAGCATCCGGGACAGCAGCATAGTCTCCAGGATTTCCGAATCGGTGGGGCAGATGCTGCTCTTCCTCGCGCTCACGGCCATATCGTTTGTCGCGGGAAAAAGCGTCGACGCGATACAGCTCAAGCGCGCATACAACATCAGGAAGTATTTCCTCTCAGGCTCGGCGGTGCTCATACTCTGGTTCATACTCGACTCCGCGAGGCAGGTCATGGTCGGCAAGCCATACGCAGACATCACATGGTTCGCCACGAACGCAATCGCGAGCTTCATGCTCGGCCTCGCGGCATACAAGCTCTCACAGGCGCTGGACCTGAGCAAGAAAATAACGAAACTCCTTATAGGCCTCCCGGTCTATGCGAAGGACGGCAGGTGGATAGGCCTTGTGGAGTCAATCAACGCAAAGGAAAGCATAGAGTACAAGAACAGGCAGACCAACAAGACCGCAAAGCTGGAATCCGGCGACTTCGTGTTCAGCGAAGGAAGAATACTGATAGTGTGAAAGAGGGCCAGAAATCGGCCATGGCCATTTGTGCTGCTACTCTCCGCAGTGGCTTCCTGCTTAGCCAAAAAGCATTCGCGCATGATGGCGGTCGGCCAAGCACAAGCACCCCTGAAAACGGCTTCACGCCGGCAAAACCTTGTTGCTAGGCAACTGCACCTTTGTACCCGACTCGAACTTCAGCAGCCTGCCGAGGCTCTTCAGCAAATCCGACTTGGCGCCAGTGTTCACGAAAGCGTTCTCAAGCACATCGGAAATGGTGGCGACTGGGATTACCCTTATGGCCTTCGCGGCATCCTCAGTCAGGACGACATCCTGCATATTCGAAACCGGGATTATGACTTCCTTGAAACCGGCCTTTATCGCCGCGGAAATCTTCGCTGTCACGCCCCCGACAGGAAGCACTTCGCCGCGCACGCTCAGCGAACCAGTCATCGCGAGGTTTTGCTTCACCGGAATCTTCTCAAGCGCAGAAACGACGGCTGTCGCGACGCTCACCGAGGCGGAATCGCCCTCGACACCGCTATAAGACTGGAGGAACTGTATGTGCAGGTCCTGCTTCGAGATGTCCTTGCCGGAAATCTTCTTTATGATGGCGGAAACGTTCTGGACCGCTTCCTTCGCAATCTCACCTAGCTTGCCTGTGGCTATCAGCTTGCCCTCGCTGCTTGACTGGGCCGGCGCAATCTCCGCCTCAATAGGCATTATGAGGCCCGCGTCGCCGTCAGCCATCACGGCCAGGCCGTTCACGCGGCCCACGGCCGAACCCTCGCGCAGGTAAACGTCATAATCCTTCTTTTCGTCGATTATCTTGGAAACCATCTGCTGCTCGAGCGTCTTCGCGGTCATCTTCGCCTCAAGCACATCCTGGCGCATCACAAGCTTGTGAGACTTCTCCACAGCGATGTCACCCGCGGCCCTCACGATGCCGCCCAGGTCGCGCAACTTGAGCGTGAGCCTGCTCTTCCTGCCGGCGCGGCGCCTCGCCTCGAAAATTATTTCCTTCACGGCCTCCATGTCAAAATGCGGAATCTTCCCGTCGTTCGTGACCTCCTGCGCCACGAACTGCACAATCCTGTTCCTGTTCTCTTCCGTGTCCTCCATGTCAAGGTTCATGTAGATTTCATACCCGTACCCGCGAATCCTGCTCCTCAAGGCAGGATGGACTTTTTCCAAATCCTCATAATTTCCCGCGGCCACCAAAACAAAGTCGGTGGGAATTGGATCGGTCCGAGTCATCGCACCCGAACTCATCTCGCTCTGGCCCGTGATTGAATACTTCTTCTCCTGCATCGCGGTGAGGAGCTCCTGCTGGCTCTTCATGGAAAGCGTCGCAATTTCATCAAGGAAAAGCACGCCGCCGGAACTCTTGTGGATTAATCCCGGTTCAATGCGCAGGTGCGGTGGGGTCCCGAGGCCGCCGGAATTGTGGACAAGGATATCCTCGACGAAAAGATTGCCCGTCTCGGTAGTGACATTGTATACGTGGCCCCTGAAAGGGCGCTTATGGACGGAAGTCACCTGCTCGTCTTTTGCCTTGAAATCCATGTTAGACTATTGGTTGCAAAATTATTAAATAGGTTGTATTGCGCCCTATGTTGGCGATTTGTTGGCGGAAAAGGACAGGTGGAAGTGTAAAAAATGTGGCGTTGAGATAGGGGCCATAACCAGTATTTGCATGACGGAATGTGCGATGACTGCTTCTTCACGGAATATTTTCCGGAAGATGAAAAGGCACGCAGGAAAAGGCTTGTTATACTTCCGCATAAATAAAAATTGAAGGAATGTTTGCTTGCAAACTTATAACAATGGCCGTTTCAATAATGGAACGTGTGTTTCAAGGCGGGAATAAATCAGGATACCGACACAACTGGGAGCGGCAGGACTCGAACCTGCAACCCCTGCCACATCGGGGCAGTGCACTAGCCATTGTGCTACGCTCCCACTCTAAATAAACTTACAACCAGACGTTATTTGATAAGCCCAGCCTCTTCAACCTCGCCCTTGTTCCCCCGTGCCGCCCCTGCAATATTTTTGTGATTTCCTCTATCGTTTTTCCGGCATTGTACAAATCTGCGAGTTGTTTTTCCTGGGCATCGTCCCAGGGCTCGTATGCGTTTGGGGTTTCCTGCATGTCCCGCAGGGGCTTTTCATATGCAAGTTGCCGCTTCAATTTCAGGAGCAAATCCATATATTGCCTGAGATTTGCCCTGTTCTGCCGGCGTTGCCTGACCAGATACATTAGTTTGTTTTTGAGTTCACTCACTTTATCCACATTGCAATCGCCCATTGGTTCAATTCGGCACGACTTTTTGGCCAGTAGGGGGCAAGCCCATGTTGTCGTGCGGGTAGGTTGCCTCTTTCACTCTGCTCTCGAGCCTTTCCTTTTTGTCTTTGGCGTACCGCAAACCGAACTTTTTGTTGAATTTTATTACTTTTTCTCGATGAGTTTGGAAGAATATCCTGTAACAATAACTTGTGTGCCCATCCTTCCTTTGTGTTGGCTGGCATAATTCTTTTCTGAGGTTTGGCGTTGTGGCCAAGCCAACTTTGGCGCACAGCTGCTTTAGCTCCTGAAGGTATGCCCTATGCTCGTTTTCAAGCATATCAATTTTGCTCAAGCCTAAGGCAAAGTCTGTGAACCTCTTTGCCCAAGACCACCGGGGGTCGCCTCTAAACCGTGGAACGGAAACTTCCGAGGCAAGCAAGCCGTCAAGGAAAGCAATCTTCTTTGTGTACGCCAAACCAAACACGTACCTTGGCAAGGCATACTTTGTTGAAACTTTGCTTCCTACAGGAGCACCGAGAGCTGCAAAAAAACGAACAACTGCACGGTCATAACACCGGATATTCCATGAATGACCATATTCCCCGCCTTCTACAATCTGCGTTTTTCCTTCTGCAAATGGAAAAATGCTCAGCAAATCGGAGTGCCACAGGTCAACATCCTTTTTGTCGGAAGAAATGAATGCAATCGTGTTGAAACGAATATCAATGCCGCCATCGCCAAACAAGGTGCCGAGGATATTGAAAATAATTTTGGAATCCTTGTGGATTTGATAGAACGGAAGCAAACCTGCATCTTTCAGTTTTTGGACAACTTTGAGAGGCAGCGGAATTGCGCGCTTTTCACCTTTGGTGTGCCACCAGCGGGTCATTCCGTTTTTTACTCCGAGAATCTTTGCGGCTTTCTTGTAGCCTATTTCGGGATTTTCAGCAATGAGCTTCTGGTACTCGAAGTATTTCTTGCAGGAAAATTGTTCCTCTGCAGAATATGTGTTGATTATGTCCTGTTCGGTTATAATGGGTTGCTTTACAACCATGCCTGCAATCATTTCACAAACCCCCTCTTTAGAAGCAGATTGGTTCGTTTGCCCCTTGCTCGCAAAACAATTGCCAGTGACAGAAGATATATTGCTTTGCAGACAGGTCATTGCCGGTGCCGTCATTCCCAATCACCGCCCTCTGAAAAGTTTTTCAGAATCCAGAGCTCCCTGTCCGTCAGCTCCTCACCATTCTCGGCCGAGCGCACTGTCTCAATGATTTCCTCCACTGTCGGAAGAACTATTTTCAATTCTTTCAAAAACTCCATTCGAGCCACCTCCGGGAAAGGAATTTTTTCCGGAGATTTTTTTTCGCGGGCGGGGGCATTAAATCCTTTGCCCCTCCTCCGCGCATCAAGAGGGGGAAAGGTTTAAGCATCCCGACCGCGCAAAATTCGGAAAAAATTCCGAGGAGGTGGCGAGAGTTTGAAATAAAGAGTTCTTCTCAAAAGAGGAATTCGAGGGGAAGAATTACTCCGGTCATTTGGCAATTGCAAGCAATTGTTCCCTTATGAGTTTGATGAGCCTGTCGCCAGCAGAAATTTTTGCAGCCTCTTTTTCAGCATCGGAGACATCCACCTTGTGCTCGGGAGTGAGGGATATTTTCTTTTGGCCGAGGCTTATGTCCACGAGTTCGCCTTCGTGCGACCTCCTGTTCAAAGAAAGTATCCTCGAAAGCACCGGCTTGCCGTTTTTGTAGCCTAGAGTGTAAATCTTCTCTTCGGCAGGGAGCATTATCGCTTCGTATCCCTTCTCCACTTTGATTATTTCTTTCGGATATTTCTGCCTCATTTCGTCCCAAAGCTCTGCAAAGGGCTTTTTCATGAATTCAGGCGCGCTATTGCCTTCTTTTTTATTTTTGAGCTTTATATAAAGCTCATTGAAGCCATAATGGCACTGAAGCGGGTCATGCCTCACATCACCAAGCAGCGCTCCCGCCCTCGCCCCCGTGGCCTCGAAGAAAGGCGCAACCTTTTTGCCCGCGTTGTTGACGAGTAGCTTGGGGACCACGATGCCGACCTTCATGCGCATCTGCGACCCTAGCGCGAACCCAATCATGAGGAAGCCGCCGAGAATGAGGGTGGCCGCGTACACGACATCTGGGACAAGCTTGAGCGCCCATATCACGTAACTGAGGAGGAACCAGCCCATCGGCAGGATTATGCCGATTACGCGCATGTTGTCGTCCTGCGCCCTGCTCTCCAGCCTCGCCTGCTCCAGTATCCTCTGGCCATCGCCCGCCTTGACGGACTTCACGGCAGGATTGTTCTGGTCCTCGTCGTTCGGGTACACCAGCACGTCCAGGAGCTTCTGCACCGGCATTATCTCCGACATCGCCTTCGCAATCATCGACTTTCCAGTGCCCGGAAGGCCCACAAGAAGCACGTTCCTGCGCTGGACCGCCGCCTTCCGGATGAGTTCCGCGGCATTTTCCTGCCCGACAATCTGCTCGAGCAGAAGCTTCGGCACCGGAACATCCTTCGTGGAGGAAAGCTTGAGGAAATCAGGCATATTTTATATACATCCCACACGGACTTAAATAGGTTGGTGGTGCAAGGGAAAAAAGCCCTGTGAGGCACACACTTTGGGGCACAAATTTGACGGAGCTCTCACGCATTCAAGGCTTTCGGGAAACGTCAGTTACCCCATCCGCCCCCCGACGTCAGGCTTATATTCCACCCAATTGTCAATTACACATATGAAACAAGGGCCTGTCAAAGGGCGGCGCTCGAACAGAGAGCGCATGTGGAAGCCCGGAAGATTCCAGTCAATGATTCCCGATGAGGTTATGTACACTGCAGGAATCAAGGCGCTTGTCAGGCGCATGCAGGGAAGAAAGGCCGGAGGCCTAATAAGCGACTTTTTGCGTGCACGAAGAGGGCTGCGCGCAACAGGAGTGAAAATAGCGGGTGCCGGAAAGCTTGTAGTTGAAGACATAACCAACCGCGTGGATGGGTATACCGGAAATGCATTCTACAAAGTCACCCTCGGCAGGCGGTCATTTTTTGTCAAGGAGTATGAAAGGGGAAAGGCGCGCGAGAAACTCAGGCCCCAATATGACCTCGCTGCACAGCAGATGTCGGCCATGAGGGAGGCGAGCGCACTGATTGCAAAAGCCGAACTCCCCAATGTGGCCGTTGCGGAATACAGCCTCGGCTATACAGGGAAGACCCACTCGTGGATTGTGAGCGACTTCTATGAGGGAGAAACTGTCGGGTGGGCAAGAGCGCATATCCCTAATGAAATCTTGCCTATAGAATCTGGCTCGCCTACAACTATTCCGTGGGCAAGAGCGCATATCCCTAATGAAATCTGGGTGCAGACGGAGCTTGCAACCTCCATTCTGAGGGCAAAGGGCTTTGTGGACGTCACAGCAGTTAATATGCTCTGGTGCCCGAAACTGGAAAAAATCGTCATTATCGATTTGCGCAAAGTCCGGCTTCCGTAACAGCCGTAGCCCCATCGCGCCGCGCTTTCATGCAGACAACCGGCGGCCATAGCTGTGTTTTTAATTCGTTAGATGGAAAATCAATCCATGGCCGAACCCATAAAAATCGTCTTCCTCGGCACGAGCGCGAGCGTGCCAACGAAAGAGAGGAACCTCAGCAGCGTCGCAATCAGGTTCGAGGGCGAATGGCTGCTCTTCGACGCCCCCGAAGGCACGCAGAGGCAGATGATGATGGCCAAGACGAGCTACCTCAAGATAAACCACCTCTTCATATCGCACCTCCACGCCGACCACATACTCGGCCTCGGAGGCCTGCTCGCCACCATGAACATACACGGGCGCGACTGGCCGCTGACTGTATACGGCCCGAAAGGGATAGACGAAGCGGTAAGGGCCTCGACCGAACTCGCGATGCTCCAGCCCGGCTTCGAGGTGAAGTGCGTGCAGTCAAGGAAAGGGACCGTGCTCGAAACCGACAAGTTCACAATCTCTGCCGTGCCGCTCGACCACGAAATACCGTGCTTCGGCTACATTTTCACGGAGCGCGACAAGGCCGGGGAATTCGACAGGCAAAAAGCCGTTTCCCTCGGCATCCCGATAGGGCCGCTGTTCAGCGACCTGCAGAAAGGGAACAAGGTCAAGGTCGGCGGAAATACCGTAAGGCCGGAGGACGTCATGGACACATCCAAGGCGCGCAGGGGAAGGAAAATATCCATAATATTCGACACGCTCCCGTCGCAGGGCTACATGAAGGCGATAAAAGACTCGGACATACTCATACACGAATCCTCGTTCCTCAGCGACATGAAGGCACGCGCGGAGGAAACCAAGCACTCCACGGCCCTCGACGCCGCAAGGGCCGCGAGGCAGGCGAAATGCAAAAAGCTCGTGCTGTTCCACCTCAGCGCAAGGCACAAGGAAAACGAGAAGTTCGAGAACGAGGCCCGCGAGGAATTCCACGACGTGACAGTCGCGAAAGACCTGATGGAGATGGATCTCTAGGGAGCCGCGGCAGAGGCCCGATCGCCGCTTGGCTGTTGACAATTATGCAATCCATAATCCTCGCAGGGGGACGCGGCACCCGCCTCGCGCCGATAACAGACGTCGTCCCGAAATGCCTCGTGGAAATAAAGGGCCGGCCCATGCTCGAATGGATACTCGAGAAAATAATCGCCGCAGGCATCAATGAAGTGAACCTCATAGTGGGATACAAACGCGAAATGATAGAGGAGCACTTCGGCCCGGAATTCGAAGGCGTGAAAATAAACTACTTCCTGCAAAAAGAGCAGCTCGGCACCGCACACGCGGTAAGCCTCTGCGAAAGGCACATGAAAGGGGATTTCCTGCTCGCCAACGGGGACGTGATAATTGGCACACGTGAATACGAAAAACTCACGCGGGCCAGGACGAAGAGGCCGTGCGGAATAGTGCTCGCGAGGAAAGTCAGCGACCCGTCAAGGTTCGGCGTGCTGAAAGTGTCAGGCGCGGAAGTCGTGGACATAATCGAGAAGCCACGGCCGGGAAAAGAGCCGGGCAACATAGTCAGCACCGGCACCTACATGCTCGGAAAAGACATATTCGGCTCGGTAAGGCAGACCTCCCCGTCCAAAAGGAACGAATTCGAGATAGTCGACTCGCTCCTCAACTACATCGCCACCGGAAAAAGCATAGAATACAGGATGTGCAAAGGGCCGATAGTGGACATATCGTCATTCGAGGACCTCGTGGCCGCGAACAACCTCCCGGAAAAAGAATTCCCCCAATGAATGCGCGGCCGCGCGCAAGGCCGAATTCCCGGCGAAGCCCACAAAACGTAGCAGAATAAATATATGTTCCGGCCTTATGTAATCATGAAATCCCAAGCCCTCATTCTAGGCATATTTTTAATGGCCGCCATTGTTCTTTCCGGATGCACAACCGCCCAGCAAGGAGCGCAGGGGCCTACAGGCCCGCAGGGTGAACGAGGAGCAATCGGCCCTTCTGGGCCTAGTGGAGCACAGGGTTTACCTGGAATTTCTGGATACGAAATTGTAAGAAAGGAGGTGAGCACTAGCAATAAACAATTTAAGATATTGAAGGTTGAGTGCCCACAAGGAAAAAAGGTTATTGGCGGAGGCTGTAGTTTCAGCGGAACGGATGAAAGCTTAGTTATTGTGTCAAGCAACCCAACATATCCTAATTTGTCTTCAGGATACACGTATGGCTGGAATTGTGCTGGCCATAATCAATTCACCGATTTTCCGGGCTCTTTTGAACTTTGGGCGTTTGCAATCTGCGCAAATGTAGAATCGTGATTATGGTGCCGAGGCTAAAGTGCTCCTTATTGGCCGTCTTTATTTTCTTATCCCTGAGCGGTTGCGCGCAAGACCCGACAATACAGGCCACTATCTATGTCGCCAGTGACAACGGCACCCCGGTTCAAGGCGCATCTGTCAGCGCATATTCACACTAGCCTTGTACCAAGACAGACATTACAACAAGTAGCGCTATATGCAAAAATCAAGTCCTGAAAACCTGCCCCGGCTTCATGATCACTGGAACTGTCTTCAGTATGCTGTTCTCGATGCGCGCCTTGAAATCCATCGGGTCGGCGGCAATTGACTCGAAGGAATTGTAGTGCATCGGTATCACATACTTCGGCTTCATCGTCTTGGTGGCCCTCACCGCATCAACGACATCCATCGTGGAGCTGCCGCCAATCGGCAATATCGCGACATCGCTCTTTATCTCGGAGAACGAGTCCATCAGCGCGGTGTTGCCGGCAAAGAAAAGCGTTTCGTCGCCTTTCGTGAACTCGAAGCTCAGGGGATAGAACGAGTTCGGGTAATGCGCGCCGCGCACAGAAACCAAAATCCCGCGCATGTTGAACCTGTCCCCCACTTTCACCGCATGCTTCAGGTGCGAAGGGATGTTGAGGTCGTTCAGCACGGACTCGTGCCCCACGACCATTGCGCTGTCGCGCCCCGCAACGAGCTCCACGAGTTTCCTGTCAAAATGGTCGAAGTGCTCGTTGCTTATGAAGACCGCGTCAATGCCGGTTATCCTGTC
Source organism: Candidatus Iainarchaeum sp. (assembly GCA_016202305.1). Lineage (GTDB taxonomy): Archaea > Iainarchaeota > Iainarchaeia > Iainarchaeales > Iainarchaeaceae > UBA10205. Next base: position 53,175 of record JACQPB010000039.1, read on the forward strand.
AGGGGAAACCGGGCACTTCACGGCACACTTCACGCTGTTTTCCCCCTGCGGCAATTCTATGAAAGGATCCACAAGGATGCACACACCGGGAAAAGTGATTTTAAAGAACGAGTGCCAGAAAAATTGTATCTTCATATTACCACGGGACAATGAATAGAGGAAACTTTTGGTATTTAAGTCTTTCCCGGAGAGAAATAGCCGAAAATCAGGAAAATTATGCGCATTCCGCCAGGAAAGGCCGCACATTGCATGGCCAAGCAAGGTTTAATTAAACTTCAATGGATTATTTTAGCATGAAGAAATGCGCGGCCCTGCTGGCAATCGCCATGATTCTCATCATTTCTGCGCCCGGCTTTGCAGTGAAACTGAAAAACGTACAGATAACCGTAAGCCTCGACAATGAAGGGAAAGGCAGTGTCACGGAGAGTTACCAACTCGAATTCGAAACCCTTTCAGAAGTGCAGAGCTTTGAGAAGACCGCCAGGGAAAACTCCTCGAGCCTCAGGGCATGGGAGGCTGACTATGGCTTTTTCTATCCACACTTCGAAAAGCCCCTCGGCGGAATAAAGGATTCCACTTCAATAAGCGTCAGCGAAGAATCCGGCAACATCACGCTCAAGTATTCGCCCAATGAAACATTCGCGCGCATCGAAGGAAGGGAGCAGAGGAGCGACGTCTATGCCATTGACTACAGGCAGCTCCAGCAGTTCAATGCCGGCGGCACCATAGTGATACCGGAAAACACCACAATCAATATAGTCCTGCCGAGCAACTCGGAAATCAATGCTGCAAAGCTTCCCCCGAAAGCCTCGGTGAACGGGAACACTGTCACGCTGACAGGAATACAGAGCAACTCCATCACGGTGGAATACCGCGTGTTCAAGCCAATCGCCCCGAGAAGCGACGACCTCGTGTACCAGATATCGAACTGGTACATACTCTTCCCCGCAGTGCTGATAATACTTGGCATACTTTACCTGAAGCGCGAGGAAATAGAGGAGAAGATTGAGTCATATCTCGTGGAGCACTCCGATATGAGCGGAAAGCAGAAAACCGACAAGGATTTCGAGCTGAAGATGGACTGACAGCGGGAACGCCGGTTGAACTATGGCAATGGCCTAACCATGATGGATGCATTCCTGCCACGGCAGGAACACTTAACCCTGTTTTCCGGCTGCGCCGGCTTTACGGCTTTTTATTTCCCTGTGCGCTACACCCCTGAAAGGAGCGCCCATCCTCGAAAGGATGTTCTGCACGGCATAATCATCGGTCAGCACGATGAAGCCCTGCCCGCGCGCGAGGAACTCGGAAGCGAGGGCAATCAGGGAAATGTCTGCACGGCTCAGGCACCTGGAAAGGCCCGAGGACTTGGCAATGGTCTTCTCCACTGAAATGCCGCAAGGGTCCTGTATGGAAAGCAGCCCCTGGGAAAACGCGTTCTCCGCAAGCATCCTGCTCCTCATGTCCCGCCACTCGGCAAAGACTTCCGAAGTGGTGAAATACAGGTTCCCGGGCTCGAACGAGAAATTCTCGTTGTTGAAAAGAGCCGGGGAGTCCAGTATGAAAACCTTCTTTTTTGGCATATGCAGGAATTGCCAATCCTACGTTTTTAATTCTATTGATTCATTATATGGAAGTGGTTCCATGGACCTGAGGACCGTCGCTTCATCGCTCAGCGACATAGAAAAAAAGACTCTCACGGCGCTCTCCGGGCAGGAAAAGACGCCCGAGGAAATAGCCAACGAGGCCGGAATGAACACCGACTCTTCGCGCAGGGCGGTACAATGGCTCATGGAGAAGGGGCTTGCGGGCGTCTCGGAAATCAAATCCGGCAAAATCATCTTTACACCCCTCGGCGAGAAATACTTCAGGCACGGCCTGCCTGAAGAAATGATACTTGCATCCCTGCACGGAGGAGCAGGCACGCTGGAATTCCGTGAAATAATGGAAAGAAACAACATGTCGAAAGAGGAGTTCAGCGCAGGCCTCGGAAAAATCAAGCCAAAGAATTTCGTCGCGGTTGTTACGGAGGCGAATGACGCGGGAGGGAAAACCGCGAAACTCTCGCTCACGGAAGTTGGAAAATCCTATGACCCGCAGGATAACCGGGAAAGGAAGGCCATGGAGGAGATTGCCGCCAAGGGAAACGCGCAGGACAGGGAAGCGCTGAAAGAGCTGCGCATGCGCGGCATCTGCTCGGAGAAAGAGGAAACCACCAGGAAGGTTTCCATCACCAGGGAAGGAGAAGCCGTGAAAACGCTCCCGGAATTTTCCATGCAACGGGCCTACAACGTCCTCGACCCCGTGCCGCGGATGCACATAGGGAAGAAGCAGCCATATGTGCAATTCCTGAACATCATAAGGCGCAAGCTCACCGAACTCGGATTCGTGGAAATGGAGGCGCCGCTCATCGTGCATGAATTCTACAATTTCGACGTGCTTTTCCAGCCCCAGAACCACCCCGCGCGGACATGGACAGACACCTACAGGCTCAAGGCACCGGAGCACGGCAGGCTCGCCGACAGGAAGAGCGTGGGAGCCGTGAAAGCCGCGCACGAAACGGGCGGTGTTTCGGCATCGAGCGGATGGAAATACACATGGCTCGAGGAAATAGCCTCGAAAGTCATGCCCACGGCACACGGCACCGCGCACAGCGGGAGACAGCTCACGAAAGGCGTGCGGGTGCCCGGCAAGTACTTTGCAATAGCGAGGTGCTTCAGGCCGGATGTCCTGGACGCGACGCACCTGATAGAATTCAACCAGATGGACGGATTCATAATAGGCGAAGACCTCAATTTCACGCACCTCCTGGGGATGCTCGAGCAATTCGCGCGCGAGATTGCAGGCGCCAGTGAAGTGAAGTTCATACCGGATTATTACCCTTTTACAGAACCCAGCTGTCAGCTTTCGGCGAAACACCCCAAACTCGGCTGGATAGAGCTCGGAGGCGCAGGCATGTTCAGGCCGGAGATACTCGAAAACCTCGGCATAAAAGGGCAGGCCATCGCGTGGGGGATAGGGATAGACAGGCTCGCTATGTTCAAGCTCGGGATAAATGACATAAGGCACCTCTTTTCGGACAACCTCGAGTGGCTGAGGAAAACGCCGCTCGTGATGGAGTGAATCGGAATGCCGACAATAGAGTTCAGCAAAAAGGACATGGAAAGCCTCCTTGGGAAAAAACTTTCGTGGAACGAGCTCGAGGATGCCCTCATGTACGTCAAGGGGGAAATTGACGCAAAGGACGGCGACAACGTAAAAGCCGACGTCAAGGAAACGCTTCGCCCCGACATCTGGAGCGCCGAGGGCATAGCCAGGGAACTGCGGGCCCGCACGGGCATGGAAAAAGGCCTCCCGAAGTACAAGGCAGCAAAGGCAAAAATATCCTGCACCATAGAGAAGAGCGTCGAGAAGGCCAGGCCTTTCATTGCATGCGCAGTGATAAGGGACGTGAAAGTCACGGACGATTTGCTGCTGCAGATGATACAGCTCCAGGAAAAAGTCGGCACCACGTTCGGCAGGAAGAGGAAAGAGGCAGGGATAGGGCTGTATGACTTCGACAGGATGACGCCGCCGATATATTACAGGGGCTGCAGGGATGACGAGATAGAGTACATACCCCTGGACTTCAGGGCGAAGATGCGCCCGAGCGAGATACTCGCCGAGCACCCAAAAGGGAAGGAATTCGGACACTTGCTGAAAGGCTCGGACCTCTATCCTATCGTCATTGACTCCGCAGGGGTTGTCGCCTCCATGCCCCCGATAATAAACTCCGAAGCCACTGGGAAAGTGACGGAAAAAACCCGGAACATATTCATAGAGTCGACAGGCTACGACTGGGAAAAGGCCAACATTGCGCTGAAAGTCATGTGTATGGCCCTCGCGGACAGGGGAGGAAAGATAGAGGCTGTGAAGATAAACTTCCCTAAAACCGGAGCATACCCCAAGAGCCCGGCGGAAACACCGTTCTTCATGACAAAAAGCATAGAAGTGGAGCCGGTGCACGTCAGGAAAATCAGCGGCCTGGACATAAGCGACAAGGAGATGATTGTGCTCCTGGAGAAGGCGAAATATTCCGTTAAAAAGAAAGGCAAGAAGCTCAGGCTCGAATACCCGGACTACAGGAACGACATCATGCACCCTGTTGACGTAGTGGAGGACATACTCATAGGATACAATTACAACAGGATAAGGCCGCAGCGCCCCAAAATGAGCGTGATTGGCGAGGAGCGGAAAGAGACTTCCTACCTCGACAAGGCACGCGACGCCTGCGTCGGCCTCGGCCTGCAGGAAGTACTCACATTCAACCTCACCTCGCGCGAAAAACAGGAAACCATGGCTGGCCTCGGCAGAGAGGAATACGTGGAAATAGCCAACCCTGTTTCCGCGAACTGGAGCATACTGAGGAAAAGGGCCTATCCGGAACTCCTTGAGTTCCTGGGAAAGAACAGGGGCGTTGAATACCCCCACAGGATATTCGAAATAGCCACGACGCTAGAGATTGACAATTCCACGGACACGAAAACGAGGGAGAGAAAAAAACTGTGCATAGCGCTCGCGGGAAAAGGATACGGGTTCACGGTCATCAAGTCAATATTCGAGGCGGTGTGCCGCGAACTCGGAAAGAAATGCTCGCTGAGTGAAACCACGCACCCATCCCTCACGGCAGGCAGGGCCGCCGAGATAAAGGGCGACTCCTCCGGCTTCATCGGGGAACTCTCGGACAAGGTGCGGGCAAACTTCGGCATAGAGCAGCAGGTAATACTCCTCGAAATGGAACTGTGAATGCAGGCGCCCAGATTCAAAATAATCGAAATAAAATACAAAAAGCAATTAAAGAATTTGCCGACATGCATGTTTTTAATATGTATAGTATGTAAAAAGTAGGTAGGTGGCTTTGTGTACGAAGGAATCACTTCGGTAGGCGAACGCGGACAGATAACTCTTCCAAAGGCCGTGCGGACAGCCAAGGGGATAAAATCCAAGGACAAGGTCATTGTGAAAATTGAAGACGAAAAAATAACAGTGGAGAAGGCAATGAGCCGCAAGGAAAAAGACAAGCTCATGGAAGAAGGCTACAAGAAGCTCGCGGCCATAGGGCTTTCCATAGAGGATGAAATGAAATACACCAGCAAAGAGTCGGACAGGTTTTTGGATGACTATTAAGCGCGGCAATGTTGTGCTTGTTGACCTTGAGCCGGTGAAAGGCTCCGAGCAGGGCAAGACAAGGCCATGCCTCATAATCCAGAACAACAAGGGCAACGAAGTCAGCCCTACCACAATCATTGCCGCAATCACTTCAAAAGCAGAAAAGGAGTACCCATTCACGGTGCATGTGACGGCGGGTGACGGCAACCTGCCAAAGGATAGTGCAGTTCTTTGCAATCAAATCAGGACAATTTCCTCAAAAGACAGAATCATAAAAACTCTCGGTTCATTGAAACCCGAAATAATGAAAAAAGTGGACACAGCCCTTAAAACGAGCATGGCATTGGATTAGAAATACCTTCAAAAGCTCAGTTTTTCGATTCGTCTCCGCCATAAATGGCCATGGTTCTCCCGGTCGATAGCCCGCTGATGCCAATCATCAAAACAGCCTTGTCTGCCCCGCACCCTCATGAGCGTCTGCCTTGGACTCTTCTTTTTCCGGGCTTTCCGGCGCGGGAGAAACCTGCGCCAGGAACTTCGGCCTTGCACCCTCTTCCCTGATTGCGGCAGCCTCTTCGAGAACGGACTGCACTTTCTTCGTGTCGGGACCCGCATCAAGGAGGAAAGCTATTTCCTTCTCGTCGAGGCCGAAAGATGCGGAAAGCGCGACAGCATTTTCCCTGCTCCTGAAAACAAGCTTGAGGAAAGGCAGGTCGGATGAAATCACCTTCCTCGCGGAAGAGTTCGTCTTCCCCCCGATTTTCAGGCCGAGCCCCTTCTTCAAGGCCCTCAGGCCGGATGTCCGTGACAGCATCGAAAGGAGGCCAGGAAACTGGTACATCACGAAATCGTAAGACGGCTTCCTCTTAGAGAGCGCGACGCCCTCGCACGCGAGCCCCGTGCTGTACCTCAGGAAGCCCCAGTTCTGCCGCCTGTAAATCCTGCCGTTGAATATATCGGCACGCGAAAGCCTGTCAAACGCCAGCGCTATGTCACCCACATCACTGTACTGCCTCGGGATGTTCTCCTCCACCCAGTTGAACAGCATTTCCGAGGAAAGGTCCGACTCCATGCGCGCATCCCGCGCCCCTGCGAAGCTGTCGCCCTTGAAAATAGCCTTCATGACGCTGAAAACCTTCTGCTGCCTCTCGCGCGACGAAACTAGCGACACGCCGGAATTAGTGACCCTGCTGCCCATGGCGAGAGTCTGCAAATCCAGGAGCGCAGAACGCATGTCGCCGCCGCAGCCCCTGGCAAGGCCCTTCACAGCGCCCTCCTCGGCCTGAGAGCCCTCGGCGGAAAGTATCTCTTCAAGGCGCTTCGCAATCGAAAGGTAATTTATCTTCTTGAACTCTAAAGCCCTGCATATGAACCGCAGGGCCGAAACAGATTTGTCGGAAAAAATGTCCGTCGCCGTGAGGATGACCGGGTTGCACGAGTCCTTTATCAAGGAAGAAATTGCGGAAGCCCCACCGCGGTCCTCCCTGCTGAGCGCATCCACCTCGTCTAGCAATATGAGGCGCTTCGAGCCGAAGAAAGCCATGTTCTGCGATGCCGCGCCCACGATTCGCTCTATCGCGGCCTTCGAGCGCAGGTCCGAGCTGTTCAGCTCCACGACCTGCCAGCCCAACCCGGCCGCGAGAAGATAGGCGAGGCACGTCTTCCCAGAACCAGTCTGGCCCCACAGGAGAAGCGGCGGCTGCCTCTCCCCGGAATCCCACTTCTTCGCCCACGCGAACGCCTGCTCCACGATCTCGGAATTCCCGATGAATTCCGCGGCGCTTTTCGGGAAATACTTCTCGGGCCACAGCTGAGACATGAAAATAATCCATGCGGAAGAGAATAAAACAGGAACCACGGCCGATGCAGCCCCGCAACACACACCATTCCCTGTTTACATGGCTTTTGACGGCCTTGGCGCACGCCGCCGGAAAAATACGCCACGGAAAACACGCGGCCTGGCCAATCGTGCCCCTGAACCGCGGCGGAGAGACACTACGCCTTCTGAAGAAGCGATTCAATCTCCTTCAGCAGGAAATTCCCCGGAACCAGCGAGGAATACTCCTTGGTCTTCCCCCTGTTCCCGAGCGTCACCGACTTTCCGGCCACGAGGCCGCGCTTCTCAAGAGTGGAAAGAATGGTGCGCAGGCGCCTCTCCTTCAGGGCGCCGGAATCAGAGCCGGAATAAGAATCGTAAATGCTTCCCGAAGTCATGGGCTGCCTCTCCGCTATTATCTTCAGCAACCTCAACTCATCCTTCTCCAGGTACTTCAAAGACTTGAGCATAGAAACCGCGTCGACATCATCGAACGCCTGTCTCAGGTGCACGGTGCCGACAGCCTTGGAGTTGGAACGCTCCGCAATCCTCCCTGCCTTCAGCAGCGATTCGAGCGCAACCCTGGCATCACCGCCCAGCCTGGCGGCATGGGCCGCGGCAACGCCTATGACTTCAGCCGGCAATGCGCCCTTCGCAAAGGCCAAAACGGCCCTTTCGGAAAGAATGGCCTTCAGCTGCTCCGGCGAATACGACTCGAAAATAACCGCCTCTTCGGTAAGCGAGCTCCTTATGCGGGAATCGAGCCTCGAAACCAGGGAAACGTCATTCGAAATCAGCACCAGGCCTATGTGCCGCTTCTCGTACTCCATCACGCGAAGGAGGTCGTAAAGCAGCTTAGCGTTTGCCTCTGAAAGAAGAATCTGGTCCACCTCGTCAAGCACCACAACAGGCGTGAACCCGCACTTGCGCAGCGACTCAAGCATGTCATTGAATATCTCGTCGGTTGCGAGGCCGCGTCGCGGAACCGCGGAGCCGAGGAAATTCGCAATCGCGCTGAGGACGGACACACGCGAATTGTACTCGAAACAGTTGAGGTAAAGGCTTTTCACCGAGCCTGACTCCTCCTGAAGCTCGCGCAGGACATACTTGGCGCACGCGGTCTTCCCGACGCCTGTCGGGCCAGCGAGGAAAACATTCAGCGGCTTCCTGCCCGCGAGGAGCGGCTCGAAGCAGTACGCGAGCGACTTCAGCGCCTTATCCCTGAAAGGCAGCTTTTCCGGAATGAAATCCGGATACAGAAAACGCTCGTCGAGGAAAATCCCGTGCTCCCTCACCTGCGCCGAAAACAGTTTTCCCATGAATAAGTGTATGCCATTTGCCATATTAAAAGTGACCCCTCCGCACCGGCAATGAGGTGTCCCGAAAGGCAGTTATAAAGGAACAACAAAAGCATGTCCAAGGCCCTGGCAGGAACACTGCCGGGGAGTTAAGGGCCGCCTCACCGCTTCTCATCAAACCCCCCTTAACTCCCGCACCAATCCCCGCGGCCTGAGCAGAATGGGCCTTTGCAGGCGAATTGCCGGGCTGGTATAACTACTGGCCGGCCGGAAAATGCAAACCTGACCAAAATGAAAAGCTTAAATTCCGTGAACTACCATCCCCTGAAGGGGTTGGCGTCACTTGACACTGCCAACCGCTCCACAAGCGTGGTTTCTTGCTTCATCGAATCACCTTGCCCGATAAGGGTAGAGGGCGGTTCTCTTGCAAGGGCCGGCACCCGGCCCGTGTATTTGTTTAGGATGTTTATGGCCGCATTGTAATCACGGTCAAGCTCAACGCCACAATTGCCGCAACTATAAATGCGCTGCGAAAGAGGCATTTCCTTCAAGGAGCCGCACCTGCTGCAGGCTTTCGTGGTGTTTCTTGGGTTTACTTTTGCGAGCTTGCAACCAGCGCTTCCAGCCTTGTACGCGAGCATTTGCAAAAACCTTGCCAAGAAGCATCCATGATATTCCGCGCATTCCGAGCAGAACGCGCCATTCCAGCAATGTTCAAATCCTCAACAACAATCTCCCTGCACTTCCTTACATAAATAGCGGAGAGCTTGTGGAGAAAATCGTTTCGGGAGCGCTCAATCTTTTCGTGAACCTTTGCAACCCACAGCCTCGCCTTTTTCCTGTTGCCACTCCCTTTCTTCTTCCTCGCCAAATCCCTCTGTGCGAGCGCAAGGCGCTGCGCATATTTATCAACATTGTGAGGATGCGCAACCTTGTCCCCGTCACTGTCTACCAAATAATTATTGATGCCAAGGTCGAGGCCGAGAACCTTCTCACCGCACATCCTCTTTGGAGTGGCATTGGTTATGAGTATTGCGAACCATTTGCCCAAGCGATTCTTCAAAGTAACCTGCCTAATGTTGCCCTCAACCGACCTGTGCACCTTGATTTTTATGCTGCCGATTTTGCTCAGGTGCAGAATGCCTTTTTTGCTTTTCACCATCTCAAGCCCGAAGCCGGACTGGTTATAGGAAAATGTCTTGAACCAATCCTTCCCCTTGAACCTCAAGGCACCAACCTTCGTTCCATTCTTCTTCAATCGCCTCAATGAGCGCAGGTTCGAAAAAAGCCTGTCACACTCAGGCTGCAAAGCCTTCGAATAAACTTCATTGAATTCAGGCCGCACATTCTTCAATTCCACAATACTATGCTTTACCGCCCCAACATCAATTTTTCCGGATAGCGACTGCTGGTTCAATTTTTCCAAGAGGAAATTATAGGCCTGCCTGCAAAGCTCAAGCGAGCGCTCCAAGCCAAGCGCCTGAATTCTATTAGGGTACAGCCTGAACACATAACTCAACATACAGAAAAAGCCTGCGCCGAAACTTATAAACCCCTTGAGAGAGGTCATTGCCGGTGCGCAAACCCAACCTTTAAAACAATTTATGGGCAATCTTTCTGTCATGAGCCACGACGAACAGGGGCATGATAACGGCCACGGAGAGGGCAAGAAGGGCGACAAGGACAAGAGCTTCATGGTAGACAGGTTCCTCGGAAGAATCGGGGATTATATCGCCGGCGGAATCGCAAAGCTCGTGGCCTTCATCCTGATAATCATGACTGTCGGCGCGCTCGTAGGATATGTCATCGCCCAAAGGCAGGCCCCGTTCCTCCTCGTTTTCCTGCCCGCGACTCTTGGAATAATAGCATACTATGAAAGGGACATAGCCGTGCTGCTTTTCGTTGCGTTGCTCCTTTTTGTCGTTTTCTGAGTGAAACACGTATGGATGGAATACCAATTTCGCAGCCGGAATTCAAGGCGCTTTCATCCGAGTCAAGGGCAAGGATACTCAAGTTCCTGCAGGAAAGGAACCACACGCTCTCGGAACTCGCCGCAAAAACAGGCATGGCCGCACCCACGGTAAAGCAGCACATGGAAGTGCTGGCGGAAAGCGGCCTTGCGGAGATGAAGGACGAGGGCAGGAAGTGGAAATACTATTCACTCACGAGGAAAGGCCAGGCACTCCTCGGAACGGGAAGATCTGCACACCCCAACATCCTGATAGTGCTTTCAGCGGCCCTCGGGATAGCCCTCATAGGCCTCATGCTGCTCATAACCACTGCAAGCGTATTCCAGGTGGGAAGCCCCTCCGCACCTGCCAGCGGAGCCGGAAATTATGCGGAAACGCCGCAGATTACGGGCGGCATTCAGGCGGAAAATTCGATAAGCGCGGCAACAGGCAGTGAAAAGAGCATTTCAAGGGCAGACAGCAGCGCCGGAAAGGAAGGCGTGATAGCCGATTGCAGGCCGCTTTTCCCGATAGAGAAATCAGAGGCAAGCGGGGAAATGTCGGCATCGGAGTACTACGCACAAAAATGCCACGAATCCCTGGCAAAAGAAGGATGCAGGAATCTGGACTTCTACAATTCCTCAACATTCGCATTCGGCGACGGGGACGGGAAGCCGGACTGCGAATGGAAAGGCGAATAGGCCCCCACACCCTCCGCCCCCCTCTATAACTCCCGCAAACCCGGCGGAAGCCGCGCCCTCACGACAATCTATCGGCAGGGGTTGCCGTGCCCTAATCTCGTACGGATTTTTATTGGTTTTGAGTCACTATCAGCCTTCATGAACGACCGCGAAAGGAACGACCTGATAATCAGCTGGTTCACCGTGAGTTTCGCTTTTGCATGGATTGGACTCAAAGTATTCAGCATCGGCGGAGCAGGGGAGTTCTTGAGCCAGCTGGCAATAATGCTTGTAGCCGTCGGCACCGGGTTCATACTGCACGAGCTTGCGCACAAATATGTCGCAATACACTATGGCGCACACGCGGAATTCAGGGCATGGAGAATAGGGCTCCTGCTTGCCTTGGGACTGGCAGTAATCTCGAACGGCGGCTTCGTCTTTGCCGCACCCGGAGCCGTGTATGTCGTGGGCAACAATATAGGAGTAAGGAAAAACGGCATAATTTCACTTGCTGGACCGGTTGCAAACCTCCTTATAGTCTTGGTCTTTGGGTTGGCATTCGCGGCAATGAATCCCTCGGGCTTCGCGGAACAGGCAATGCTGGCGACAATGTACGTGAACTTCTTCCTCGCTGCGTTCAACATGCTCCCGATATTCCCGCTGGACGGCAGCAAGGTTTTCTACTGGAGCAAACTCGCGTGGTTTGCGACAATTGCAATTGCCGCAGCGGGCGTGCTCCTGTTCCCCATAATAGTTGCAGTGTTGAAGGTAGTCTGAAACCGCCAAAAAATTGTAATGAGTTACCTCACATAGCTCGGCTTGAACGCCTGCGCCACGGAGTGCTTGAAGCCGTCGTACGCCTCAGTAGTTTCCTTCGAAATCGACGGAAGGATTTTCTTGAGCGCGGCCTCGAAGTGCGACATCCTGACCTCAGCGGGCCTGAATCCCGCCTCCTGCATGGAAACCAGCGCGGCCTCACGGATGAGCCCTTCGAGGTCGGCGCCGCTGTACCCATCGGTTTTTGACGCGAGAGCGAAAATTGTGGGATAAACAAGGAGTTCTTTAAGTTCCTGTTTTTCAGGAATTTCCCCAAGCGAATCAAAGAATTTTTTCCTGTCTTCAGTGCTTTTCTTGTCCGTCAGCCTGGAAAACAATTCTTTCACTTTCTTGGAAATGCCTGGCGAATACTCTTTTGCCAGCCAATCCAGCTCATTGTCCGAAAGAGAAAACTCGATTGGAACGTCCTTCGAATGTATCTTCAGGATAAGCTTCCTCGCCTCGAAGTCCGGTGCGGGGACCTTTATTATCTTGTCAACCCTCCCCGGCCTCAGAAGCGCCGGGTCAATCAAGTCTGGTCGGTTGGTGGCCGCAACGAAGACAACCCCCTTTAGCTCCTCGATGCCGTCAAGCTCCGTGAGAAGCTGGTTCACCATCCTTTCCCCGACACCGCTGTCTGTGGAGGAGCCACGGCGTGCGGCAATGCTGTCAATCTCGTCGAAAAAAACGACAACGGGGGAAACCTGCCTCGCGCGCTGGAAAACCTTCCGGATGCCTTTTTCGCTGTTGTGCGCAAATATTCCGCCAAAACCGGCAACAAAATTCTGGCAAGGTTCAACGGAAACGTCATAGACAAAGCCAGAATACGTGATTTCTTTTATTTGTTCTACTTTGTCCCAGTAAATATCCGATTCGACAAGTTTCCACAAAGAGGAGTATTTTTCCCTCTGTAAGTCGATAGTGCATAATGCTTCTCTGAGTTTCTTCACGCCAACAGAATTATTATGCGGATAAGAACCGAAAGCCGTTTCAAGAACTTCGGTCAATTTATCACATATTGGGATGACGTTGCTCCGCGCCCAAGACTTTTCCCCGATATATTTTCCGATAAGCATATTTCTCCTGGAATCAATAAATCCTACGTTGAGGAATTTCCTGAAATTATCAACCCCGAATATCTGCACCCTGTGACTTATGCTCCCGCTCCATTCGCGTTTTTCCCTGCATGAGGCAACTATCCCGAGTTTCAGGAAAAGATACAATAAATCATTAGCCAGGCTTTTACTAACAGTTGTTGCCTCGATAACATATCTTCTTTCAGATTTTGTAATGGAGCCATCGCCGCTAAAATAGCCTTTCAGGAAATTATGAACTTGCTCGTTTGAACCCGCGAACAAAAATCCTGGAACACTTTTGTTGAAAGCACCTGTCTTGAGGCCGAAAACCTTTTCCAAAACATGCTTGAAAATGCAGGAATTTATTACGGCGCCGGTTTCCGTGAAAGTCGCTTTCAGGCCAAAACTCGACAATATTTTTGACAAATCCGACCTTATTTCCGGGTTTGCATTGGTAATCCGCACAATGTCTCTATTGAAATCGTCTTCAGCAACAAACAAACCGAGCAACCTACATAAACCTGAGTTGACATTCAGCAGAACGGGCAGGTGACTTCGCGCACCTTTAACCCCAATAGTCACGCTTGTGAAATCCGGAGTAAATCCAAGCCCCGAAATGAGTTTTGCGAACCTTGTCGTCTCCACCGGAAGATTTTTCCCGGTTATATCAGACAAATATTTTTTACTCAGACCGAGACCTTGCGACACCTTGTCCAGGCCATGCTGTTCTTTTGCCCTCAGGATGTTTTCCCTCAGATTTCCAAGTACGAACCCGCTTTTATCCCTGAAATCATCAAACAAATTTATTTGGCGGCGGTCCAAAGAAATGTTTGGAACCCTGGAAGGGACTGCTATAACACTTTTCCCCGCGACAAGATCTTCGGTAGCAATTGATTCTATTTCCGTGCCAACCAGGCCGAACAATGAATGCTTATCAGTAACTCTTATTGCCCTTCCTGTTTTCGTTTTCACTTCAAGCATTCTGCCGTTCAATGAGTGTTTTATGTGGCCATTTATCCTGGAAAAAAGGGCCTTGCCATCAGAATCAAACGTAACTACCTGAACATCCAATTTCTCCTCTACGATTTTTCCTATCTTTTCCCTGAAAATCTTCTTTCCGTCAAAAACCAGGAGTTCCTCATCGTAAGGCAAACTTTCCCCAACCCACATGCTTATGAGCTGCGGCCCCTTGATGCTGATGAAATTGGCTTCAGACTCTGTAGCTATTGCCTTTGCCACGGCTGTTTTTCCACAGCCCGGCGGGCCATAAAGAAGTATGCCGCGCGGAGGCTTTATGCCCATTTTCTGGAAGCTCTCAGGGTGCTTCAGCGGCCACTCTACAGCCTGCCTGAGCTCGCTCTTAAGCTCCTCAAGGCCGCCGATGTCCTGCCATTTGACATTCGGAACCTCGATGGAAACCTCGCGGAGCGCCGAAGGCTGGACGTCCTTCAGGGCCTCGAGGAAATCGTCACGCTTCACCTCAAGGCTCTCAAGAACTTCCGGCGGAATGGTCTCCTCCTCGAGGTTTATTTTAGGGGCCTTGGGGTCGTCAGGATTGAGGTACCTGCGCAGCGCCTTCATCGCGGCCTCCTTCGCGAGCGACTCCAGATCAGCGCCGACGAACCCGTGCGTTATTCCCGCGAAATAATCAAGGCCTATGTTCTTGGAGAGCGGCATCCCGCGCGTGTGAATCGTGAGAATTTCCATGCGCCCCTTCTTGGACGGCACCCCTATTTCAATCTCGCGGTCAAAGCGCCCGGGCCTCCTGAGGGCCTCATCAATGCTGTTCACCCTGTTAGTGGCGCCAATCACTATCACCTGGCCGCGGGACTCCATGCCGTCCATCGCGGAGAGTATCTGCGCCACGACACGCCTTTCAACCTCGCCCACTACCTCGTCGCGCTTCGGGGCTATGGCGTCAATCTCGTCGAAGAAGATGATTGAGGGCGCGTTCTTCTCCGCCTCCTTGAACACCTCGCGGATGCGCTCCTCCGCCTCCCCGACGAACTTTGAATTATGCAAAACCATCAGGGAGTGTCCTGCAAGGAAATTATTGAAAGGTTCAACGGTGAGGTCAAATAACTCTTTTTCGCCTTCTTCGCTAATGTCCGTAACTTTTGCCCATCTAAGCTCGGCGTTGACCAAACACTCCAGAGGCTTGTCGTCTTTTCCGAAAAGGGAGTAAATCTCCTTGAGCTTTCTTACAGTCAATGGAGCCCTTCCTGAAATATACCTCTCTGTCGGCCATTCTGGAAGGGTTTTGCCATAAACAAGATTTTTTTTCGATTTTATTTTTTTGAGCAGAGGGCTTATATCAGGGATTCCCAAATCATCCCCTTTCTTCTTTCTCCCCGTATACCATTTCCTGATGATGGAATATTTTTCCGTGTTGGACTCTACCACTTCGGCAAATATCTCTCTCGACCTGTTGCCTACAAATGTCAGTGCCCACATGTCCGAGAGTTTTGTCTTCCAAGGCTTGATTTCAGCTATTAGCCCGAGCTTTTTACCCAGAACTGAGAGCTGCTCAAGTACAGTCCTTGTAATGGAATAAATCCTTATAGTAGGATAGCCGCCAACGCCCCTGCTCGTGGTACCGTCACCTTCCCAAAAACCCCTTATAAAAGAGGCGATTTCTGATTTAGGAAGTGAAAAAAACCATTCTGGAAGCGAGTAATCGCCTTTTCTTCCTATCGGGCTGCCCAGGACCTCAGAGAAGAAATGCCGCAGAGTCCTTGAATAGCAATGTACGCGATTGTTCTTAATTTTCGGTTCGATAGCGAAGGCTGATTCGCATAGCTGTGCGAATTCACCGAGCAGAACCGGGTCATTGTTTGAGAAATGCAGGCCATCCTCTGTTATATTCCCTTCAGAATACATGAAACCCAGTATCCTCATCAACTCTGGAGAGGTTTTCTGCGGAAGCGAAACAAAATTTTCAGCCCTGCTGCGTTTCCTATGGTCAATTTTCACCCCAAGAACTTCCTTATTTTTGGAAGCTATATGGAGTTTTTTTACCCCGTCAGGAGTTTTTACGAATGTTGCATCTGGAAAGCCACTCAAATAATCTCCGAATTCATGACTCTTGCCCTCAGGCAGCGCTGATGCAATGGCAATTTTATCCCCGGCCTTCAACTCAGAGGCGGTCTTCCATACAATGCAGCCAAAAGAATCCAGCATGGCAAAAGGTTGATTGGAAGAGACTACAACCTCATCGCCAAGATGGGTTTTAACCTTATAAGTGTTTGCCCGCAACTTTGTGAGATGGGTTACTTTTCCTTTCTCGATTTTGAGGTCATTATTTAGCGAGTATACCGAAAGCGGCTCTTTGAGCTCCACAATCTTTAGCTTCCCGTCATTTACCAAAGTGCCACTTTCCAAAGCCTTGCTAAACATTTCCTCTGCCCTCTCAAAGCCTTTAGGGTTTGTCAGGATCTGTGTGTTGCCCTCAACACACATTATGCTGGGGCTGGAAATCGAAATGAAGTGCGCCTGCGTCTCGTTCGCCACGGCCTTCGCAAGAAGCGTCTTTCCAGTTCCAGGAGGGCCATAGAGAAGCACGCCCTTGGGAGGATTGATGCCAAGGCGCCTGAAAATCTCAGGATGCCTCATGGGCAGCTCTATCATCTCCCGTACTTTCTGGACCTGTTCATCGAGCCCGCCGATGTCCTCGTAGGCTATGCGCGGTATGCCACCGAGGGAATCCTTCACAGGCTCCTCCTTGAGTATGAACTGCGTGAAATCCGTGACCTTTACGATGCCCCTCGGATTCGTGTCCACGACCTGGTAAATGAAGCCCGAACCGAAGACGCTTATCAGCACCCTGTCGCCCTTGTTCAGGGGCCTGCCGATAAAGTTCTTCTTGAGAATGCGGTCATACCCGGACGCGATTATCCTCACTTCCTGAGTAGGGGCGAGAACCACGCGCTTGGCCTCCCCGAAGTCAGCCTTCTGAATAACCACTTTCTCCCCGAGGCCCACACCGGCATTCCGCCTGATTAGGTTGTCCATCCTTATGAGCGCCTTGCCCTCGTCCTCAAGACGTGCCGGCCACACAATGGCGGCCGTCCTCTGCGGCCCTATGACCTCGACAATGTCCCCGGAAGTTATGCCGAGCTCCTCCTTCGTCTTGCGGTCAAGTGTTATTATGTTGCGGCCGACATGAGAAGGGTCGGGCTCCTCCACACGAAGGCTCAACTGCGGCTTCTTTCCCAGGCCCATGAAAGTAAGGATTAAGGTAACAAATAATAACATAACTCATTGTAAAGCCGCGGCGCAAAAAGCCGATGAATCGGCTATGTTGAAATGTCGCTTTGAGTAATCATTTTAACCTCCATTGTTATTAAAACTGTTTGGGGAGTGCCTCCAACAAATACGGCTATCCGCAGTCTCTGTTCGAGCTGCACTAGGAACATTTGGTTTGGAGGAGAGCACGCGCTAATCGAGACAGGCAGTCAAAAGCTGCAGATTCATCAGAGCGTCTTTGCTCTCTCACTCCCCAAATTCTTGTTCCTTAACAAGCATCAATGAATTTTTCCCTCCTCTTGAGCATGAAAAACATTGTCGTCAACATTTTTCGCGCAACAGCAATAATCGCTTTACTTACCCCAATCTTCCTTTTTTTCTTCAAAAAGAATTTCCTCAGCTTTCCTTTTTTGCGCACAGCAACCCATGCGCACTGAGTTAGCACCCAACGAAGTTCCTTCATTCCCTGCTACTGATGTGCCCAAGAATAGTTTTCTCCCCAGACTGACTGATACGCGGAGCCAAACCAGCGTACGAAATAAGTTGCTCCGAAAAGCCAAAACGCCCAACCCCATCAACGAACGAAACAATGAGCAGAGCAGAAAAATATGCAACCCCAGGCATGCTCACCAAGAGCACACAATCTGGATTCGCAACAGCTTTTTCCTCAATCCGCTTATCAACCTGGTAAAGTACCCTGTTGAGGTAATCAATGTGCTCCAAACATTGCTCCAAAACAGGCCTTACCTCAACAGGAACACCATTATCAAGCCACTTCCTCTTCTTCCTGAACAAATTCTTTTCACCCACCGCCACCCTATACCTGAGCAGCAAGGCATGAACCCTATTCTTCTCACTTGTTCTCTGCTCTACAAGGCTTATGTGCTGGCGCACCAAATCCCTATCCATCCTTACGCTCTGAGTGGGAATGTGAGCAAGTGGAATAATGCCTGCTTTGAGCATTAGAGCCATGCGCTGTGCATCAACTTTGTCAGTTTTCTTCAAACTGGAGTGAACCCCTATTTTGGACAATCAGTTCGAACCAATTATGCGGTTACCTCCTTTAATACTGATTGCTCGAATTCAGCCGGCGGCTTGTAGCCAATGGCTGAGTGGAGCCTTTTTTTATTGTACACTTCTTCGATGA
>JACQPB010000038.1 GCA_016202305.1 Candidatus Iainarchaeum sp.
ACCTTACCATATCCCAATAGGGGGGGTGCAGGAAAACCAAATCGGTTGAAAAATCTTTTAATGGAATATTTCTGCTATCGTTTTGCATTATCTCTTTTCTTGTTGGTGTTAAATCAAACGCCTTGAACTTTCGATTATATGCCTTGCATACATCTATTGTTGTTCCCGAACCTGACATTGGGTCTACTACTAAATCTGCCTCGCCAGTTAGTCTAAGTATACATTGTTCCACTACTTGGGTAGGTGCGTTTCCATAAAAATTTGCATCTCCGGCATAATTATCTCTATTTCCAAAACCCCAAACTGAGGAAAGTGTTATCCCAGCATCAGTAGCTTTTTTTAGTACATTTAATTTTTTCCTCATTTTTTTGCTTTTGTCTACAGCGGCTAAAGCATTCTTTAGGAGGTCTCTTTCATATTTCTTTTTTCTTTTTATTATTTGGAACATTTTTTCATTGACAAATGGGTCATTTAGTTTGTTTAACTGGACGGCTACTGATAAAGGTAAATCTTTCTGCTTGACAGCTAGCTGTAAGCCTTCGGGTAAAGTTCCTAGGCCTATGTTTGGGTACATTGTATCTCCTGCATCCTCCTGCACTATTAATGGGTGCATGTGCTTAAAAGACTTCCTGCACTCTCCTGCATAGTGAAAATTAGACTCTTACCGCACCGGCAATGAGGTCTAAAAGGTATTAAAATGTAGAGCGAGAAAGTACATGTGGTGAATAAAATGTATTCTGATGTTACTACCAATAAAAGGGTTCAAAATGGACTGACAACAAGTAATCTTATACTGTCGGCACATGTTGGCACTAATGAAAATATTTTTCCTAAAATTCTTGAGTTGCATGTCCCAAAAAAATCTGTTATTGCAGATGTAACTTATGGAAAGGGGGTATTCTGGAAAAAAGTTCCAGATGGCAATTACATAGTAAAGGCAAGCGACATACAAGGCGGCATTGATTGTCGCAATTTGCCTTATAATGATGGAGAAATAGACTGCATTATTTTAGACCCGCCCTATATGGAGGGCCTGTTCAGAAAATCAAAAGAACATCTCGCCGGTGCAGGCACCCACAATTCCTTTAGAGAATATTATTCAAACGGAGAAGAAACAAATTCCGGGCCAAAATATCACAAAGCAGTTTTGGATTTGTATTTCAAAGCAGGGAAAGAAGCTTACAGGTCATTAAGAACTGATGGAACACTTATAGTAAAATGCCAAGATGAAGTTAGTGCCAACCGACAAAACCTCACACATG
Organism: Candidatus Iainarchaeum sp.; assembly: GCA_016202305.1. Lineage (GTDB taxonomy): Archaea > Iainarchaeota > Iainarchaeia > Iainarchaeales > Iainarchaeaceae > UBA10205. The sequence goes on from JACQPB010000038.1 coordinate 1,263, forward strand.
TTGAAATAATTAACGAGTATGCCAAATTAGGGTTCTATGCAAAAGATTTATTTGTGGTTGTAAGAACAAACAGGCCGGGCGTTAGTCGAATCCAAAAACAAGTTCACGCAAGAAAAAACCACTCTTATTTTTTAGTATTCCGAAAAGAGACATAATCATTTCCTTTTTTTAGCCACAATTTCATCCATAACCTTGAACGGGTCTTCATTAAAAGGTTTTTCCAACGGCCAAGTTATTTGCATCAATGTGGAAAGCAAATATTTTCGCTGTTCAGGAGTATATTTTTTGTAGTTTGACTTTGGCAATTCTCTATTTTTAGAAAAAGCAAAAACCCATTTCTTGTGAAACTCAAAAAGATTTACTGCAAGCAAATCAAACTCTCCGACAAGCAAACAGGTCGTCTTAATTGTTTCATTGTTAGTCAAGGTTATTGTTCGGCTATCGCTCGCATCACACTGAAATTTACCTACAAATCCACCATTTTCTTTTTGTTTTACAGTAGCGGTCTGTAAAGATTTTACTTCAATGGCAATATCTACACCTTTATAGGTTACAACCAAGTCACTTTTTCTCGTCCTGTCATGGTCGTCATACTTTACAAGGTTATTGACGTTTTTGTTGGTTAAAAGAAACTGCCTAAGCTTGTATTCACTGATGTAACCTTGAAGAAAACCTCTCAAACTTGGATTAGCATTTATTATATCCGTCAATTCTGATGGTTTAAAGTCCCAATATTTGAAAATATCAGAAACTTTTAGAGCCATAGAGAAAATAGCACCCAAAATGGTTTAATAGCATACTCCCCTTTATGTGCAGATTCATTTTCTGCACTTTTACGAGAGCAAAAACAAAAAAGTTGCTCTCTTTCATGTGCAAAGCCGCCGGGGCGGATTTCCGCGCTTTACCGCGGTCCGGATATCTGCGAGCAAAGCTCCTGCGCAGCTTTCCTGATGTCCGCGGCCTCGTAAAGCGCCCTGCCGACAATCGCGTGCCAATGCTCCCCCGCGGCCTTTCCTGACTCGGTGATGCTTCCGCCCTGCGAGACGAGGCCGGGGGAGTGGAACACGGGCTTCATCCCTTTTGCCTCGAGAAACTTCCTGTACTTGGCAATCCTGTCCGGCTTGTTTCCCGGCACCACGAACTCGTTCACGCCGCTTTCGGCCGCGATGCCATACATGCGCAGCGGCGCGTCGTCGTCCAGGAATCCGCCATCGGCCTTGAGGTATGCCTCATGCGTCATCTCGCCCCCGACAATGACTCCGAGGCCGGCGTTCATGCACGCTTTTATCCACTCTCGCTCGGTTGCGGGGCCGGCCTGCGGGAAAAGTATCACTGCGTCAATGCCGGCGCCCCTGCACACTGCCGCAAACCTCCCGCCCGTGAATGGCACGTCCGTTCCGGCCTTCTGGTGGTCATAAATGAGAGGCTTTTTCGTGTGCTTCCGGCAGGCCTTCACGACAGCTGGAAGGCCGTACTTCAGGCCGAGCTCGAAACCGATTTTGTACGCGCCTATCCCTTTCACGGAATCCGTTCCCTTCACGAGTTTTTCGAGGGCCTTGATGTCGTCAAAGTCGCACGCCGGCACTATGCTCCGCTTCATCCTTATTATGGCCGCCATTTCACGCGCCTGCCTGCCACTTCTCAGGGTTGGCGAAATACCTCTTCGCGTTCTCGTACAGCGCGTCCTCGATTTTCCTTTTCCTGTGCAGGATTTCAAGTATCCCGGTTATAGTGAACACCGCGTGGAGCTTCAGGCCGCTCTTCGCGAGCTCCTCCTTGCCTCCCTGCTCGCGGTCTATCAGCACGAGGATGTCGTTCACCTTCAGGCCGGATTTCTCTAGCGGCGCAATAGCCTCGAACTTGCTCGCGCCGGTCGTTATGAGGTCGTCAATCACCAGCACGGTTTCGCCGGGGGAAAACTTGCCCTCGACCAGCGCTTTCGTTCCGTATTCCTTCACGTCCTTGCGGGGAAAGACCATCCTCCATCCCTTTTCGAGGGAAACAGCCGTCGCAATCGAGATGGCCGCGAAAGGTATGCCCGCTATGCAGTCGAATTTCAGGTCCGCGGCCTTTTCCGCGAGCTGCCTGCCTGTCATTTTCAGCGCTTCAGGGAAGGAAACGAGCACGCGCAGGTCGACGTAAATCGGGCTCTTCATGCCGGATTTCAGCGTGAACAGGCCGAATTTCACCGCGCCTATTTCGTGCAGCTTCAGCGCAAGCTCCTCCATTTCATTCCTGTGCTCATCCAAACACTTGGCCCCCTGCAATAGTGTTTTCCACGAAGCCTTTTAATTTCCTGCCGTTGAACGGGCTGTACCCGGCGCGCGTGAAGAGCTTTTCATTGTCGACTTTCCATGTTTTTTCCATGTCAACCACGATAATGTCGGCATCAAGGCCCTCGCGTATGAATCCCTTGGCCTTCCAGCCGAATATTTCGGCGGGCTTTTCACAGCATGCCTCTACAACCCTTCCAAGAGGGATTTTTCCGCGTGCAACGCTGTCGAGGAGCAGTGGCATCATGGTTTCGACGCCGGGTATGCCGGAGGGGCAGTCCCAATAGCCGCGCGCTTTCTCCTCAGGGGTGTGCGGAGCATGGTCAGTCGCTACAATGTCTATATCGCCGGCCTTGAGGCCGCGCCAGAGCGCCTCCCTGTCGGCGGGCGACTTTATCGATGGGTTGCATTTCATGAGGTTGCCTGATTTCTTGTAGCCGCGCGAGTCCAAAAAGAGGTGGTGCGGCGTGACTTCGCATGTAATCGCGCTGCCGTGCCTGCCTTTCCTGGCCTTCTTCACCAACGCAAGCCCATCCTTCGAGGAGATGTGCGCGATGTGCAGCTTGTTCCCGGCTTTTTCCTGGAGGCCGGTAAGCGCGCTGATTGCCTTCGCCTCCGCCTCGCCGGTCCTTATTTTCGCGTGGACAGCAGCGTCTTTCCTGCCGCGGAATTTTTCAGCGTTCCTCGAAATCTCGGCGTCGTCCTCCGCGTGCACAGCCACCACGAATCCCTTTTCCCTCGAGAGGAGGAAAAGCTCCATCAGCTTCCCGGCATCGCCGAAAAGCATGCTTCCTGTGCTGGAGCCGAAGTAGACCTTCACCGCGCGCAGCCCTTTTTCGGCCGCCATCCTTATCTCGCCGAGGTTGTCTCCCGTCATGCCCATGTATGCGTCGAATGCCACTGCGCAGTCCCTGCTGGCGAGCGCCTTCTTATCCTCCCAGTCCCTGAGCGTCACTGTTTTGGGGCTGGTGTTGGGCATGTCCATCACTGTCGTGATGCCGCCGTGAATCGCCGCAAGCGAGCCGGAAACCATGCTCTCCTTCTGCTCGAAGCCCGGGCTGCGGAAGTGCACATGGCAGTCAATCGCTCCGGGCAGTACAATCTTGCGGCTGCAGTCTATCTCCTTTTCAGCCGTGATGGCTCCTGAGGAAATCCTCGCAATCCTGCCTTCTTCCACGAGGATGTTCGCCTTCACCAGCCTGCCATCGATGAAGGCTTTCCCGTTGTTCAGCGCCAGCCCTGTCATCCTCTCCACTCGTAGTATTCCTTGAGCGTGACCCTTCTTCCGCTCTTGAGGTAAGCGGCCCTGCCGAATTCCTTCATCCGCGAGAGCTCTTCGCCGGAAAACACCGGGCCGTCGCGGCACACGAGCATGTCATCCACCACGCATTCACCGCAAATCCCTATGCCGCACTTCATGTACCTTTCGAGGGAGCCCTCGAACCTGCAATTGTGCTTCCGGGCGGTTTCGAGCGCCTTCACGGTCATTATTTCGGGGCCGCAGGCGTAAACAATGTCATATTTGCCCTTTTGCAGGAGCCTTTCGAGCACCTGCACGTTGTATCCTTTTTCGCCATGGCTGCCATCATCGGTTGTTATGTAGACATTTCCGTATTTTTTAAGCTCCTTCTCGAAAATGATGCGCTCCTTCGTCCTGCCGCCGAGGATTGTTTCCGTCCTGCACCTGTTTTCATGCAGCCTCTGCGCGAGAAGCACTATCGAGTCGATGCCGACGCCGCCTGCCACTATCGCCGCTTTCTTCACTCCGCTGGTCGTGAACGGCCTTCCATAAGGGCCGCGGATTCCGAGCATTGAACCCTCCTTGAGCTCGACCATCCTTGCTGTCGCTCCGCCTTTCCCTTCTATGTTCAGGCAGTATTTCCTGCCCCATGGTATCAGCGCGATGGGCTTCTCATCAACTCCTGGAAGCCACACCATCGCGAACTGGCCGGGCTCAAAGCGCATTTCCTCTTCCATGAAGAATGTCTTGTTGCCGGGGAACTCCTCGCGCACTTTCGCGATTTTCACCATCCGCATTTTCGTCAGGGAAGGCCAGCAGCCGGTTTCCGCGGGCGTGCAGCAGCCGCTGCATCCTTCGCCATGGCCGCGTGTTTTTTTCGCTTTGCTCCCGGATTTTTTACCTTTCATGCGCAATTCCCCTCAGCTGTTCGAGTTTCGAGTAGCCGTTGCCCTTCATCCACCCCGAGATTTCCGAGCAAACCTCCGAAAAAACCCCTGGCCCGCGCTGCCAGACGGCGCTGCCGATGCCGCACACGCTTGCCCCGGCCATGATGTATTCCAGCGCGTCCCTGCCGGTCGTGATTCCTCCCTCGCCGATTATGGGGATATCGACTTTTTCGTGGAGCTCGTAGGTCATTTTGAGGTTCACGGGCTTCAGCGCAGGGCCGCTCATTCCCCCTTTTTTGAAAGCGAGCACGGGCCTGCGCGCATCGATGTCAATCAGCATGCCGGGCATGGTGTTCCCGGCGCATAGCGCGTCCGCGCCGGCTTCCTCGCACGCCTTTCCGACCTCCGCAGGCGAGTTCGCGGCCGGCGTGAGCTTCGCGACCACGGGTATTTTGCCGGTCACTTCCTTGACGCTGGCCACTATTTTGGCCGAGATTGCCGGGTCGCACGCGAACTGGGTGTCGTGCCATTCGGTGTTGGGGCAGGAAATGTCGAGCTCTATGATGTCAGGCCCCTTTCCGGAGACGTATTCGGCCACCTCGCGGAACTCCTGCCACTTCGAGCCGTAAACGCTCGCGACCAGCGGAACGCCGGATTCCCTGAGGGCCTCCAGCTCCTTGAATTCCTCGTCATAATTCATGTATCCGGGCGTTGGAAGGCCGACCGCGTTGAGGAGGCCGTGCTCCCATTCGATGCACGTCGGATTCCTGTGGCCTTCCCTTTCGTGCGGGCCTATGCTCTTCATCGTGACGGCCCCTGCGCCGGCCCGCGCTACCCTGATGAGCTGCCCCGAGTTCACGCCCATTATCCCGGACGCGAGCCTCGTGGGGTTCCGCATCGGAACGCCGCATAAGACGGTTTCGAGCATTCAATCACTCTTTATCGAGGAAACGATGTCCTGCTCGCCCATGCGCGTCTCGCAGTAGAAGCACTTTGCCTCCAGCGGGCTGTGCCTTATGGAGAACTTCCCGGTGATATTCTCCGCATTCGTTATGCATTTCGGGTTTATGCATTTCATGATGCCTTCGACCTGCTCCGGGTAGCCGAGCTGGAACTTCTCCGCTATCTCGGAGTTCTTGATGAGGTTCACTGTCGCCCCGTGCCCTATGAGGGCTATCTTGTCCATCTCTTTCCCGGACAGCTCCCTGCCCTCTATGAACATTATGTCCTTGTGCCCCATCTTCCTGCTCTCCACATTGATTCCGACCGTGACCGTGTAATCGCGGAGGTCGAGGACCTCGAGCATCTTGTACGCCGAGCCTGGCCCGAGGTGGTCGATGGCGGTGCCATTCCTTATGGGCGAAATCCTTATCTCCTTGCTCATGCGCTTCCCCCCTTCATTTTCCCTGCAAGCATCAGGAAGAGCAGGGCCTCCCTCACAGGAATTCCGTTCCCGGCCTGCTCGAAGTAAAGGGCCGCGCCGGTTTCGTCCACTTCGGGGGAAACCTCGTTCACTCGCGGAAGCGGATGCATGACCTTCAGGCCTCTCTTGCCCTTCGCGAGCACCTGAGGCGTCACTATGTAGGCGTTCTTCACCTTCCTGTATTCAATCTCGTCCGGGAAGCGCTCCTTCTGTATCCTCGTCGCGTAGAGTATGTCGGCTTCGGGCAGGAATTTCTCGAGGTTCGAGGTTTCATGTATCCTGAGCGTAGCCTTCGTGTCCTCTATTATGTGCCTCGGCATCCTGAGGCTTTCCGGGGACACGAGGTAAACAGTGACGCCGCTGAACCTGGACAGCGCATACATGAGGCTGTGAACCGTCCTGCCGTACTTTAGGTCGCCCGCCATCACAATCCTGATGCCGTCTATTTTCCCGAAGCTCTTCCTTATGGTGTAGAGGTCAACGAGCGTCTGTGAAGGGTGCTGGTTCGAGCCGTCGCCGGCATTAATCACCGGGACGCGGGAAACCTCCGCGGCCCTCCTCGCAGCGCCCTCGATGAAGTGCCTCATGACGATGATGTCAGCGTACCTTTCCACCATGTGAATCGTGTCGGAGAGGCTCTCGCCCTTCTGCGTGCTCGTAGCGCCGGCATCCGCAAAGCCTATCACGCGCGCGCCGAGATTCTGGGCCGCGGTCTCGAAGCTCAGCCTCGTCCTTGTCGAAGGCTCGAAAAACAGGCTCGCCACGATGGTGTTAACCAGCATTTTCGCCTTGCTTTCGCGCGAAGCCTTTTCCATGCGCCCGGCCTCATCAAGCGCCTTCTCTATGTAAGCGCGCGTAAAATCGGAAATGGATATTATGTCAGAAAGGAAATTACCGGAATCAGACTTGGCCTTTGCCGCTTCAGGTTTCAAACAACCCTTCATATATACATTGCTGAAAGTATAAAAACCTTGCTTTCGAGTGGGGCTTTGGGGCGGAAATAGGTTCCATTCTTTGATTATGATTACATAGATTTTTTGCGTACCTGTTCTTGGCCAGCCTACTTTCCCATCAGCTCGATTTTCCTGCCTTCCAAAACTCCAAGAAGCATCTCTTCGCCCTTGCGCAGACCAAGCGCCTCTTCAACCTCTTTTGGTATCCTCACTATGAGGTTGCTTCTTATTTGCCCAACCTTGACCTCGAACTTGCTGTTCTTCAGCTTGTTGAGGGTGAGTATCTTCTGTGCCTGTTCCGGGTTGAAGTATTCCTCGCCGCACCTGCATTTCCAGCCGTTGATTTCGTGCCCCTGGAAACTGAGACTGGCTTCGCCTGCCAAATGCCCGCACTTACCGCACTCCATACCTTTCCGGCTAAAGCTCTTCGCAATCATCCCCATTCAAAACACCCCCACATGAGTCAGAATCCAGCAATCCGTACTTAAAGTATAATTCACCGATTTCACCACAACCACCTTCAGAGTCTTTTTCCCTCTTTTCACGCATCTCTCGAGGGTACCTTCCTTTCTGGCGCTCCTTGAGCAGTCAAAACCTGCTTCAAGCACCTCTGATACGTCCTCAAGCGCCAGGCCGCACCTCATCATTTCGTTCATTGCTGCCCTTGATGGAATAATCGGCAAGCCCAGATATACCGGGTAAAGAAAAGGCATATTCCATCGACATATGTTTTAAGCATATGTTATTATAAAGGGAACGAAGTTTTTCATAGTATCCTTCATTATATGGTCTATCTCGGCCCAAGTCAAGATAGCCGCCTTGTACCTCCAGGTACGGGCCCAGTGCCCGATGGGTACCGGGTCGCTCCCACAACGAACCGAACAAATGATTCATGCCCTCATTTTTCTCCCTGTTCGATTCGTTGCCGCCGAAACGGTTGTTTTTCACGTGCATTCGACATGTTTCGCTTTGCCGGAAACCCATCATCTGCTGTGTTGCATAACTCATGGTTTTGTTGAGCCTGTCGGCTCACTATGCGCTATTCAGAGTAGTTGGTTGTAGAGTTGTGCTTTGAAGAGCATTTCATGCTGCATGTTTTCGTATTTTCTGGCTGTGACGTATGTGCCGA
>JACQPB010000040.1 GCA_016202305.1 Candidatus Iainarchaeum sp.
CTTTATATACTGATCTGTGACATTATTTTAACATGGCGACGCTTACAAGAGATGCCGTTCTGGAAATCCTGGCTGACTGGAATAGCTGGGGCAAGCAGACCCGTACTGGAATCATGAGGGATAGCTACTTAAGGGATTTTGAAAGGAAAATGCGGAGCGAGGAAATAGTAATTTTACAGGGAGTGAGGAGAGCGGGAAAGTCCACCATTGCAAAACAATACATTGAAAGCATGGGAAATCCTGATTCCGCACTTATAATAAATTTTGAAGATGCACGCCTGTCAAAAGTTTCGGCCAATGACCTGAACAGGATTTTTGAGGTTTATCTCTCAGAATTCCAGCCCAAGGAAAAGCCGGTTGTGGTGCTTGACGAAATCCAGGAAGTGCCTGAGTGGGAGAGGTTCGTGAGATCTCTCCATGACAGAAACGCGGCACACATAGCCGTGACAGGCTCATCATCAAAACTTCTATCCGGAGAATACGCCACGCTATTAACAGGAAGGCACATCAACACAACGGTTTACCCACTGAGCTTTGCAGAATTCCTGCAATTCACCGGAATAGAGGCAAAAAGCAGGATGCAAGCGATCGAAAACAGGCTGCAGATACAAAAGAAGTTCCGCGAATATCTTGAATTCGGCGGGTTCCCAAAACCTGTGACCTTGAAAGATGCTGTCTTGAAGAAAGAATTGCTCAGGACTTACTATGAGGACATAATACACAAGGACATACAAAAGAGGCACTCGATACAGGAAGGCAAAAAACTTGACGAACTGGGACAGTATTACATGACAAACAATGCCCGCATTGCGAGCCACAACCAGATAAGGAAATTCATTGGGCTGAGCCTTGATTCAGTGCAGCGTTTCTCCAAATACATGGAGGAAGCTTATCTCATATTTTCCGTTCCTCTTTTTTCATATTCGAAAAAAGCCCAGATTGCAAACCCAAAAAAAGTCTATTCAATAGACACGGGGATGAGGAACGCAGTTTCATTCAGGTTCTCAAAAGACTTTGGATGGAATGCGGAAAATGCGGTATTCCTGCAGCTCAAAAGGACAGGCAGCGAAGTGTACTATTATACAGACCATAAAACGGAGTGCGATTTCATAGCAAAAAAACAGGGAAAAAAGGCCGCAATACAGGTTTCCTGGAACCTCGAAGACGAGAAACGCGAAATAAAAGGCTTGCTGCAGGGAATGAAATCCATCAAGGCAAAAGACGGCCTATTGTTGACCGAAGACCTGGAAGAGGAAAGGAAAATCGAAGGAATGAAAATACGCATAATGCCGCTGTGGAAATGGCTGCTGGGTAAATGAGATAGAGGCTCCACGAAATAAGTATAAGCGGATTGCAACTTAGGGGTTGTTCGGAAATAACATTCACAGGCTTTGGGACGACATTGCCGGAAATCGCAGGGATTCCAACCAGAACCTGCCAATTAGCCTACCGAAATTGAAAGATTTATTTTTGCACAGGCCCTTAATCAGACGGCCTTCACGGTCTTCGTGAGCGGGTCCCTGACTTTCGTGAATATCTTGTATCCGCAGCTCGGGCACCTCACCGCACCTATGATTATAGAATTGACTTCCTTCTGGCACTGCAGGCATCTGTACATCAATTACCGCCCTCCGCATTTTCCCCCGCGGCTTCCTCTGCCTTCGAGCCTTCCCTGACCTTCGAAAGCGACTCCACAAGCTCCGGGGAGAACATCTTCTGCATCACCATCTTCGAAATGATGCCGCCTGTAAGGGTCTGGGGCAGGTACGAGCCTCCTACGAATTCATGGTTGCACTTGGCACAGTGGAAAACGCCCTTGCTTTTCCTTTTCACCTTGCGGAAACCGCAATTCGGGCACTTGTGGCGCTGGAACTGAGACGGCTCTATCTTCAGCAGCTTCCTCCTTATGCCTACACCGTACCTTGAGCCGAAACGGCCAGTGCTCAACACTTTCTGCGTGCCTGCCATATTATACCACTATTAGTACCCTCACAGTAACTTTCTTATTTGTTTGCTATTCCGCATGGCGATGTCTATGCAGGCGTTTATTTCCTCATACTTGAACGAGCCCGCAAGCCCTTTTTGGAACGCCGTTATCTTGTCGTCCTCCGTCACCGCGACCGAGAACCTCGCCGACATGGATTTCTCCTCGGAAAGCACAGGGTCCGCCACTACCACGTTGCCTACCTTGGCGAACGTATTCAGTATAGGCTTTGCCTTTATCTTCAGCTTCCCGGCATACTCGCCCTTCACTATCTTGCCGCCATCCAGCTTGGGGAGCTTGGTCTCCAGCAATGCGCTGATGGCCGCGACTCCGCACGCATCAAAGAGGTTGCCGTCATTGTTCAGTATGTAGATGTCTACAAACCCGATCCAGACCTGCTCGCCCTCCTTTATGCACAAATCCTTGAAGTCGATTGCCTTGCTCTCCCTGATGCCCCTGTCCACGACCCTCGAAAGCTCTATCGCCTCGGCCCTCGGGGGCCCGACCTCGAACTCAGGGTCGGCCATCGGCAACAGCTCGGCGCCCACGCTTATGCTGCCCTCATCAGGCATGTCCGGATAAGGCTCGCCCGGCACCATCTTGATGCCTGCAATTACATCCGTTTCACCTAGCCTTACCCTCGCGGAGCCATCAGCGTTCTCGCTCACGCCATGAGTCACGGTTATCTTCCTGACCTCGTCCACTTTCCTTGCATCAATCCTGCGGCCCTCCTTGAGATCCGCCACTACCTTGTCGACCCTCAGGTCCCAAAGCTCTGAAATCATTCCGCATCAACCCCTTTAGCTTCGCCTTTTTCCTCCACGTTCGCGTACTTCGCCTTGAGCGCGGCCTTCTGCACATCGTATATGTGCATCGCGGCCGCCTCGCCCATCTTGTACGCCTGCTCCCACTCGGCTCTCGTGAGAACCCCGTCAAGTTGGAGGAGCACTATCTCCTTCGAGTTCGGCAGCATCGCAATCGGTATGTCCACCGCGTCCGGCGCGTCCTCCTCGTTCTTGTCGAGATCCACGATGAGCTTGCCGCCGGCCTTGCCGACGCTCGTGCCGCACACCATGTCCCTCATCGGGATGCCGGCGTCCGCAAGCGCCACAGACGCGGCCGTCAGAGCCGCTATCCTGGAGCCTGCATTGCTGTCCACTATCTCGACTGTTATGTCTATCTGCGTGTTCGGGAAGCGCTCCACGAAAATCGCCTTCTCGAGCGCCTCGCCGCACACCTTCGAAATCTCCACCTCACGCCTGCCCGGCTTGGGATTCTTCCTGTCAGGCACGCTGAAAGTCGCCATCCTGTACTCGAACTTCACGACAGCCTTGTAAGGCGACGCCGTGTGCTTAGGAAGGCACTCGCGCGGCCCATAGACTGCGGCAAACACCTTGTTCTGGCCCCACTCAAGATACGCGGAGCCGTCGGCGCGCGGAATAACGCCCGCCTTTATCTTCACTTCCCTTAACTCGTCCACTTTCCTGCCGTCGAGCCTCTTTCCCTTCGAGTCGACGTATGTCACAGATTCATCCTTCTTCTTTCCCATCATCGGTCACCTTCTCCAATCATCATGTTTCCATTGCCTTGGGGCCCCTGAGGCTGCGCCTGCTGCCTCACAGCCCCGCCGTTCTCGCGCAGGAACTCCATTATCCTGTTGGTCAGGTTGTCCATGTGCGCCTCACGGTCAATCTTCTGCAAAGCCTTGCGCAGGAGATCTATGTTTCCGCCCTTGGCCCAAATCCTGCCATTCCTGCCCACTATTATGTTGGAGCCCGTACCGTCGCGCATCGCGTTCAGCATAGAACCCTCCTTGCCTATGACGCGCGGAACCTTCACCGGCGTCACGTGTATTATCTCGCCCCCGAAAAAGAGCCTTATGCTCCCGAGGTCCACCTCATTCATTTCGTTCACCTTGAGTATCTTCGCGGATATTATGCTGCCGGGCTTCAGAACCTCGCGCAGTTCCTTCTTCGAGACAAAGCTCGGGTAGAAGCTCCCTATATCCACGCCGTAACCTGCGAACCTTTCCGAAGTTATGACGCCTATGACGACGTCGTTCAGCTGCGGCATGTACTTGCCCTCGAGCGGCACGACAGAAGCGAAATCGGCCTCATCGTTCACCAGCCCCATGGAATCCGAGTAAATCCTGCCTTCCCTCACGAAAACGTGCGAGCCGAGCTTCTTTCGCTCCTCGGTAACCAACTCGCCCGGAATCACTAACCTTTTAGACACATTTCCACCTCTCAAACTACCTTTTTTCCAGAATTTTTGACTCCACTTCGCCATGCGTCAGGTGGTTCAGTTCGCCGAAAAGGTCCTGCTTCACTCCCGCAGGAATCTCCAGCAGCGCCACGAGGCTGCCGTCGTTCTGCCACTCCTCCTTCTGCACGCCGTACTTGTGCAGCACCACGGACGCCTTGCCCGTGAACTGCGCCGGAATCCTCACCGCAATGTTCAGCTTGTCGAGCGAAATCGGCAGGAGCTTCCTCAGTTCCTTCAGTGCCTCCTGCACCTGAACGCTAACAGGCTTGTTTATGTCCACGCTGAACCTTATTTCCTCAAGCGCCGTCTCAATCCTCTGAACAGGATGAGGCGCGCTGGTCTGCGGGTTCATGGCGTTCCTCGCAATGAATGCAACTATTTCCCTTTTCTTCCTCTCCGCAATGTCCCTCCTCTGCTGGACCGTCAGCTGGAGTTCGCCCTCCTTTATTATGCGCGACACCACTTCCTTCACGTCGGCCGTCCCGAAAACCTTCTTCAGGCTATCAGGGCCCTTCTCCTCGCCCTTGCGGGCATCCTTGAAGACCGTGTCAATGAGCATCAGCTCCTCGAAATCCACGGCCTTCCCATGCTTCATGTCCATCGCAATGTGCGGGTCAACCAGTATTTCGAACTTCTCGCCGGAATGCTCGAAGCGCGCAATCACCGCGTCCTCAGTCCTTACCATACCGCAATCTGCCTCTTCCAAAACACTGTTCACGAAACGGCCGCAAAACCCCCGCGGCCCCATGAAACTAAACACTCACTCTTTCTTCGCGAAATAAGCCCTCAGCTCGTCCTGGGAAACCGGCGTGAACTTCCTCGCGGAATCTATGTACATGAACTGCAGCCTCTTAGGGTCGAGCTTCTCCTTCTCGTCAAGGCCCTGCTCAAGCGCCTTCAGCAGCAGCCTGACGGCCCCGTCCCTCGACATGTTCTCCTTCCACTCCTTCTCGAACAAATCCATGGCCTTGTTCTTGTTCTTGCCAATCGCAATCGCGTGGTACTCCGCCAGCGCACCGGAAGGCTCTGTCTCGAACAGCCTCTTGCCCGTATTGTCAATGCCGCCGAAAATGAACGAGACCCCGAAAGGCCTCATGCCGCCGTACTGCGTGAAAACCTGGTTGATGTTAGAAATGTCCTTCACGAGATTCTCGATCTGCACGGCCTCCTCGTAATACATGCGGTTCTCCTGCGCCTTCTGCCTCGCGATGCCGACAACGCGCCTCGCGTCGCCGACAAGGCCTGCGGAAACGGCTATTATGTGGTCATCCACTATGAACATCTTCTCCACTGACTCAGGAAGCAGAAGCCTGCTCGCGATTTTCTTGTCCGCACCGAAAATGATGCCATCAGCGTACTTGCACGCGACGCCCATCGTGCCCTGCGACACAATCTTGGACGCATACTCGACCTGGTATAGCCTGCCGTCCGGAGAGAACATTGTCGCTGCACGGTCATAATTCGCGGGCTGGCTAGAACTTGGGTACAAAAATAATCCCTCTTTACGCCTGAATCAATAGTATTTCTTAATGAGTAAGGTATATAAAGGCGACTTTGGAGGCCTCATTTGAGCACGACTGCGCTTTTCCGCCCCAAGAAATCCCTGTCAAAAGTCACCAGCTCCGCACTTATTCCCAGCGCAGTTCGGTAGACCACTGAATCTGCAAGCGATAGGCCCAGCCTTGCCGAGTCATCCGCGCTTTTTTCAAGAATCTCCTCGGAAACGTCCAGCACGATAGAATTGTCTTTCATGAAGTCAAGCGACTCTGTAATCCTTGCCCCCCCTCTTTTTGCGAGCAAAAGCCGCTTCTTCACTTCGTACAGGGAAATGGCCGAAGTGAACAATACGCAGTCTTCTTCATTTATTACCCTGGTTATTCTCGGCTCTCCTGCGAGGAAATATTCCAACCATGCGGAAGAGTCAATAAGGCGCTTATATTCTGTCAACCTTATCCCTCAGGCCATCCAGGATTTCCTCAGTGGTCCACTTCTTTCCACCGGCCAAAGCGCCAGCCATTGACTTCCTCCGGCGGGTCTCTATGAGGCGCGATATTGCCTCGTCATATGACGCTGTCTTGGTCCTTTCCATAATCTTCCTCAGCCTCATCGCAGTATAATCCCTGACCTGAATAGTGGTAGTAGCCATGAAATCACCGATATACTATAGCACTATAGCACTATAAATAACTTTCTGAATATAATTGCCGATGCAAACAATTTGGCCAACCTCACTTCAGCTTCCTCACCGAGCGCCTCAATAAGCTTTTATATTCCGGGGCGGACAAGCATGCTATGACACAAGAGACCGTCACGGTTCCACGCAAGGAGTACGAGTCGCTGAAGAGGCAGGTTGAGATTTTCAAGGAATCTAATATTTACAAGAGGCTGATTGAGTTCGAAAATAACATTGCGGCCGGAAAGAAATTTTACAGGGAAGACCTAGGGTTTTGATTTTCGTTTTACCTCGGATGTCAGTAACTGCCCTTCAGTTTCCTCACCGAGCCGGAAACCTTCACAATCATAGGGATGACATCCTGCTGGCCCACCCGCCTGAGGAAGAGAATGCCGGCCTTCACGTTCTCCTCCTCCCGGAGAGCGCACCTGATTATGCCCTCGTTCGAGTCCTGGAACCACTTGAGCAACCACAGCCTCTGCAGCCCCATGCCTGAAGAGCCGAAGAGGCCGCTGAAAACCCCTGAAACCGCGGGCCATGCGTCCTTCTCCGCGAGCTTCGCGCCGCAAACCAGCCTGAACTTCACGTAGCGCTTCTTCCCGCGCAACGTGGGAGGAATAGGGTTGAGGGATTTCTTCCCCGAAGGCATCATTCCGCCCCCTTCCGCGCAGAAATGTCCGCGGCAGAAAAATCCTTCCCGATTCCGGCGAGAGCGAAAAGCTCCCGCTCCAGCTCAATGGCGGGCACCTGCGTGGAAACTATTTCGGCCATCTTTTTGCCGCTGGCCGAGCCATAGCGCGATTTAAGGTAAGCGTAGCGCTCGGCGAGCGAAACCACCTTGTCATGGTTAACGCGCTTGTCCGCATACCACACAATCTTCGCCTCGAGCCGCGTTTTTTGCCCGAACACCAGCACTTCCTCGAGGCCGTGCTGTTTCACTGCCTCCCCGAATTCCGGATAGCCGCGCTCCGCGAGGACTCTCCCGGCCTCGTGCGCATGCCTGCATTTGTTCCTGATGCAGTGAACCTTGAGGAAATCGTGCATGAGAGCGGCCCTGTCAACAAGCTTTGAGTCAACATCATTCCCGCGCGCGGAAATTTTTTCCGCAAGGAAGTTCGCGATTCTGCGCACCGCTTCTGTGTGGGCCATGACATTTTCAGGGACATCGTACTCGCGCATGATGGCCATGCACTCCGACATGGAGGGAATCTTCACGTGAACCGCCCCGCAAACTCTTCCGCGTTGCCGCGGACCGCCCTCAGCGCATCTTCCTTCCCCATGCCGAGCATCACGCCGAAAGAGGAAAGGTCTTTCGAGGCGCGCATCTGCTGCCAGCTGCGCGCGCCGCTGAGCAGGAGAATTTTCGTGCCCGCGCTGGCGCAGAGCTTCACGCACATAGCCGCGTTCTTGAAAAGCTGCGCCTGCCTGAACCCGTCGCTTTCAAGGAAATCGCTGAAAAGCACGCCGACAAAAACAGCCCTGTCGCGCAGGACGTTGGCCGTCTGGATGTCGAGGAAGCACTTCTCCGTGCTGAAAGGCTGCAAAAGCAGGTCAACTCCTTTCGAGTTCGCGGCCCAAGCGCATGATTCCGGGCTGGAGCCGCGCACCGCGACAACGAAACCCTTGTCAGCTGACTTACGTGGCACAGCGCTGCCTGGCCCCTCTAGGATGGAGCAAGGTATTATGCCCGGGGAAGAAGCCAAGGCAGGGCCTTTCACGTGTCCTGCCGCAGGACCGGGACCCGCGACAATGACCGCATCCTCCCCGAATAGCGCGGAGTACCTTGAAATGGTACCGAAATCCGAAAACCTGACCAAGTTAAGATGCATGTGCAATACCTGAAGAAGACAGCCATGAAAAATATAAAAACCACCCAGAGTGCAGAATGGACGCGAAGGAAAGGATTTTATACATACATGCATGCATGTATAGATATGACAAGGGTCATTTCCATTTCGGACGAGGCTTACGAAAGGCTCAGGAAAAGGAAGAATGGTGGGTCGTTTTCTGAGGCGATAATGGAGCTTACGGGCGGCAATAAGAAAAAGAGCCTCTATGAGTACCTGAAAGAAAGGGGCCCTAACCACGAGCTTGCTGACGCATTTGAAAAAGCTTACAAGGAAAGGGGCAAATACAAGTTCAAGGACGTGACTCTCTGATGGTCTGCCTTGACAGCGATATCCTAGTAGCCGCCACTAGGAACGACAGGGCGGCGGTGTCAAAAATAGAGGAGTTGGACTTGGCCGGCGAGAGGCGCACCGTAACGCCAATCACCATAACCGAGCTTTACAAAGGCGCGTACAAAAGCGGCTCCGTACAGAACATTTCCAAAGCCGAAGAACTGTTCAGTTTCCTTGAGGTGATAGAGTATGATTTTGACGCAGCAAGGGAAGCCGGAAGGATATTCGCGCTGCTGGAACAAGGAGGCAGCAAGATAGGCGACATGGACACGCTAATCGGCGCAATCGCGCTACGCCACGGCGAAACCCTGCTGACGCGCAACGCGAAGCATTTTGCGAAAATACCAGGGCTGAAAGTGGAGAAGTGGTAACCTTTGAAATCGAATGCCACCGGAAGCTTTCCGAGATTAAGGAGGATGATTCGCAGAGCTGAACCCTGGAAAATATCTGGACGGGCAAGGCAAACGTATATTCCTGCGGATGAAAAACTTGCGGAGAAAATAGGTATAGCCCAAAATGACAAGATAATCGTTTTTGCCGGTGGCGCAGGCCAGTGGGCATCGGAACTCTCGAAATTTGCCGATGTTCGCTATACGGACATTTCCCCAAGCATGGCCAGCCATGCTAAATTAAATATGACGAGGATACGAACAGTCAGAGTAGCCCCGGCAGAGCTAGTGCCATCAAGAGAGCGCATATACGACTGGAGCTTTTCATTCGAGCCATTTCAACTCATGGACCCTCGACATGGAATGGCCATTAAAGTGGCCATACTCCGCGCCTTGACAAATAATAAAGGGGCTAAACTAGTATTCGGACCTTTGCTTTTCAAGAAAAATGAAGAATCATTCAGAAAGATACCGGACATTTATGGCGCTACAACCAGGATTAGTAAAACAGGCATCATGTGCATGGAGCATTCAGGGGAAACGAAAGAAAATCGATTCACAGTAATAGACATATTGACAAACGATTCCGCAAGAAACGACGCCAAAGTAGACATCCGGATTATGCGATTACTGGATAGAGAATACACCCAAGGCAAAAGGCCGACAATACAGGATATAGCAGAAAAAACAAATATAGAAAGCGGCACAGTAGAAAGAAGCCTTGAAAGACTTCATAAAATTAACAGCATGAGATGGATCTAAAACTTCACATTGACCTATTTCACTTCGCAGTCCTGTTATGCGCCCTCTGGCTCGGGAAGTTCTTCTCGTGGCCCCTGCCCTTCTTGAGGCCACGGCCTTTCTTGCCTCTTGAGGTGAGGCCGCGCTCGGCCCTGTGCCTGTGCTTGTGCGAGGCAATCCAGCGCCTGTCAGAATCGGCAAGGACTGCCGGGCTCGCCCTGTCCACGAGAATGACCTCGAAGAAAGTGTTCAGGCCGTCCTCTCCCACCCAGTAGCTGTTCAGCACCTCGCAGTTCGGGAACTTTACGCCGGCGCGCCTCTCTGCCATGGCCTGCCTCGGCGCCCTGCGCGTCAGCTTGGTGACGCCCATCCTCTTCGGCTTCCTGCCGCGCACAGGCCTCCTGTGCATGCCGGAGCCCTTCCTTATCCTGGAAAGGGCAATGATGAAACCCTGCTTGGCCTTGTAGCCAAGTGACCTGGCCCGCGCGATGTTTGATGGCCTCTCCAGCCTTATGACCGCGGAATCCGCGTTCCTCTGCCGGAAAACCTTTTCGCGGTATATCGCCGCATAATTGTAATCCTTTGAACCCTCGCCGGAATACTCCTTCTGCAACGTGCCAGTCAAATGCTTGTAAAGGCCCATAAAACCACTTTAAACCGAAAAACCAGTTAAATCAATTAATTCTATTAGGGAAGGAATATAAAGTAATTGCCAAACCGCGGAAAAACGCGGCTAATGAAGGCCCTTGCGCGCGCTTATCCGCTGGCGCAAGAACTCGGCAATTTGGGAGTCGGTCTCTTGACTAAGCCTCAATCCCAAAGTCGCCGAAATGTCCTTGCCAGGCATATCAACCAAGGCGTCCCATGCAGCCCTCCTCACGAGCGGATGCGATTCTTTTTCAGGATTGGTTCTTGCAATGAGCTGCAGAAACGAGCCAGCATGCCTGAACACGCCGAGGGTTCTCGCGGCCTCGGCCCGGACAAACTCACTGCCGGATAATAGAAGAGGAGCTACTGACTCGGCAGCCTCAACCGCATTTAGGGCCGCCAGTGCCTTCAGGCACTTTGCCTTCACAATAGGACTCGGATTCGACAGATAGCCTATCAACTCCGCCGCAGCCTTTGGCCCCTGCCCATGCAACCGGCCTATGCGCCCAATCTCTATTGCCTCCTCTCCGCGGCCGTGTTTTCCCTCGAAACCTTTCCGCGATAAAAACCAGCTAGGCTCGGCGCCAACCGGCCTATGCACGTTTTGCTTTTTTCTCATGCCATAACCAATGCCGAACCGAAAAATATAATTGTTACGTCCACCAACCGCATTTAAAGCATTCACAGGAAATAAGTTTACATGCAGGAAATTTCCCTTAACCGCTGCGACAAATGCGGCTCAGAAGCCAAGGTGCACCTGCCATACGGCCCGCACAGGCTCTGCGCGCAGCATTTCAACGAATTCTTCGAGCACCGCGTACGCAAGACCATGCGCACCAACAGGATGGTGAAATACGGGGAGAAGGTGGCGGTAGGCGTTTCAGGCGGCAAGGACTCAATGGTCACACTGCACATGCTGAACAAGGTGTTCGGCGAAACCTGGCAGAACAGGATAGAGGCCATAATGATTGACGAGGGCATAAGAGGGTACAGGGACAAGGCAATAGAGATAGCCGAGGAATACTGCACGGCACACTCGATTCCTTACAATGTCGTGAGCATGGAAGATGAACTCGGCATAAGCACCGAGCAGGCAATGCGAAGAATCCACGAAGCGCAGGGAAGCATGGGCGCCACATGCAGCTACTGCGGCGTTTTCAGGAGGCAGATGCTCAACAGGACGGCCCGCGAAACAGGCGCACAAAAGCTCGCCACCGGACACAACATGGACGATGAAGTGCAGAGCATTGCAATGAACGTGTTTTCCGGCGACTTCACGCGCCTCGCGAGGATTGGCGAAGTAGCTGGAGGGGTGAAAAGCGCGAAGCTCGTGCCGAGGATAAAGCCGCTATACGAAACCCCGGAAAAGGACATCATCGCGTATGCGGCGCTCAATGGCATAAGACACTACAGCGACGAATGCTGCCCTTACTCGTGGATGGCCAAGCGCAACATGTACAGGAAAACCCTGAACGACCTCGAAAATGCGGTTCCCGGGACCAAGCACTCGATACTGGCGTCATTCAGGAAGCTGAAGCCAGCGCTCCGGATGCTGGAAAGCAACAGGAGCAGCGCAATAACGGAATGCGCGCAATGCGGCGAGGCCTCGAACTCTGGAACATGCGCCTCGTGCAGGCAGATGGAAAAACTGATGGAAATGCGGGGAAATAAAGCGCCTATCCGCCCAAAAATCCTCAAGAAAGATGGCGCACTCACATGCAGCCAGACGAAGTCCGTGGGCTGATTATTTCAGGCCAGCTATTGAGAGAAAATTCCCGAATATTTTATTGCAGTTTGCAAGATACTCGCCCTTGACCTTTTCATACTCAGACCTGAACTGCGGCGAATCGATTTTCCTCAAGTCAGGGTCATTTCTTACCCATTCCTCGAACATTTCATCATCCAGCTCGAAATGCCCCTGGATGCCGTACGCTCTAGACCCCACTTTCACGACCTGATTCACACAGTGCTTTCCGATTGCGAGCAGCCTCATTCCATGGGTTGGGACAACGGTTTCCCCGTGGAGGTGGAATACCCTCATGGTAGAGCCACAGCCCCGGAACAGCGGGTCCTTTTTCCCTTCCTCAGTCAGCTCAATTTCGTAATACCGGCCTTCGGCGTCCTTTATTCCAATCTCCTTCACTGGGTTCCTCACAACCTCCCCACCAGCGGATTTCACGAGCGACTGCAGGCCGAGGCATATGCCAAGGAAAGGCACGCCAGCATCAACCGCCTCCTTGTTCCTGGCAAGCTCCATCTCCATTTTTTCCGTATCATCATTCGCGCTGTCCGGCCCGCCGAAGACAATTATCGCAGAATAGCTCCGCGGGTCAGGATACTGCTGGCCCTTGCTCAAATCCACCTGCTCGAATGCGATTTTGCGCTCCAAAAGAATATGTCTGAGAGAGCCAGCCTCCTCGCGTGTCTCGTTCTGGACGAGGAGGATTTTGGGCATGAAAGAAGTGTATAAGAATGCATTTTAAAAGTTTGCAAGGAAAACATCCTAAGTTTAGGGGTCGTAGTTCATTGGCAGAACAACACGTTGACGAATCCACTAAGCAAAAGTTTATGGGTTCAAGTTCGTGTGGGTAGCAGGTTCGATTCCTGTCGGCCCCATTTTTGGCTGTTTTTTCCTAGGCAGGAATATTTAAATAGTCGCGTATAGCAATTATTGTATACATTGGTGATTCCGTGCAGGTTGTGACCACAAGGCTTGACGACAAGGATTTGAAGGAACTGTCAGAGATTGAGAATGCGGAAAAGGCCGACAGGGCAATAGTAATAAGGAAGCTGCTGGCGAGGGGGACAATGGCATGGAGGCTTGAGTCGGCAGTAAAAAAGCTCCGGGACAGGGAAATATCCATAAGGAAAGCGGCCGAGCTTGCACGCCTGCCTTACTCCGAAATGCTCGACATCATGGAAAGGGAAAACATTGATTCTGGTTACACCCTCAAAGACCTTTACGGGGATTTCGGGAAGCTCAAGAAGTGACGGCCTTGATTGCGGACTCTTCGGTTCTCATACCGCTTGCAAGGGCAGGAAAGTTAGGGCTGCTTAGGGTAAGGTACAGGAAAGTCAGGGTAACGCCGTCCATCGAAAAAGAGACTGTTTACGAGAACAAGGTCGGTTCATCGGAGATTAAGAAAGCCATTGGTCAGTGGATAATAGTGCAAAAGACCGGGAAAGGGCTCGAAAGAGATGCGGATGAACTAGCTGTGGCGGAGAATATTTCCCGCGCAGACGCTGAAATAATCCTGCTGGCCCAAAAAAATAGGGAAGATATACTGACCAACGATTATAGGCTGGCCATTGTCGCAAAGGCAAACGGCATCAAGGCAGTATGGCCCACCGCTTTCCTTCTTGAATGCATGAAACGCAAAATCATCACAAGGCCAAAGGCGAAGGAAACCCTGCTCGAACTCGTGAAAAACGGCCTGAGGCTGAGCCCGGAAGTGTTTGCAGAAGCACTGAGGCTCATGGATGTGGTCTAAGCCGCAGGAAAAAAACGAGGTGCACTGAAGTGTTATTGTCCCGCAAGAATGCCAGTAAATCGCCAGCTCAAAATTATTTCTTGGCAGAATGAATCTGCTGCTCCTTCCTCGCAATCGCCTGCCTCGTCTTCAGCACCGTGTCGGGGTTCAGCGAAATCGAGTCGATGCCCTGCTCCACGAGGAACTCTGCAAAGTCAGGGAAGTCAGATGGCGCCTGGCCGCATATCCCTATCTTCCGCTTGCGGGCCTTCGCGACCTTTATCACGTGCGCAATGAGGTTCTTCACAGCCCCGTTCTTCTCGTTGGCGATGTGCGTCACGATGCCGGAATCGCGGTCAAGGCCGAGAGTCAGCTGGGTGAGGTCGTTGCTGCCTATCGAGAAACCGTCGAAGACCTTGCAGAACTCCTCGGCAAGAATGACGTTCGAGGGTATTTCGCACATGACATAGACCTCGAGGCCGTCCTTCCCCTGCACGAGGCCGTTCCTCTTCATCTCCGCAATGACCTTACGCCCTTCCTCAGGCGTGCGGCAGAACGGAACCATCACTTTCAGGTTTGCTAGGCCCATTTCCTTGCGCACTTTTTTCACAGCCTCACACTCGAGGCCGAATGCCTCCCTGAATGCAGGGTCGTAATAACGCGATGCGCCACGCCACCCCAGCATCGGGTTCTCTTCCTTCGGCTCGAACTGCGCCCCGCCGATGAGGTTGGCGTACTCGTTGGTCTTGAAATCGGAGAATCGCAGAATCACGGGCCGCGGATAAAAGGCCGCGGCGATCATTGCGATGCCCTCGGCGAGTCTGTCTGTGTAGAACCGGACCTTGTCCTTGTAGCCATGCGTCAGAGCCTCTATCCGCTTCTTCGCGGCCTCATCCTTGAGCGAACTGAAGTTCAGCAGCGCATTGGGATGTATCTTGATGTAGGAATTCACTATGAACTCCTCGCGGCAGAGGCCCACGCCGTCATTCGGAATCATGGCGAACTCGAACGCCTGCTCCGGATTGCCGACGTTCATCATGATTTTGGTGTGCGTTGCCGGCAAATCCGAAATCCTGGTCTTGCGCACCTCGAATGCGAGCTTGCCGTCATAGACCCTGCCCTTCTCGCCTTCCGCGCATGAAACAGTGACAATGGCCCCTGTCTTTATCGCGCTGGCGGCGTTACCTGTCCCGACAACAGCCGGAATGCCGAGCTCGCGCGAAACGATTGCCGCATGGGAAGTGCGTCCCCCGCGCTCCGTCACGATCGCGGAAGCAATCTTCATTATCGGCTCCCAGTCAGGGTCCGTGGTGTCGGTGACGAGAATTTCACCCTTCCTGAACTCGCCAATCTTCGAAGCGTCGTTTATCACGTGAGCCCTGCCGGCGCCTATCCTGCCGCCTATAGCCTCGCCCTCGATGATGACCCTGCTCTTGCCCTTCAGGACATATTGCTCGAACACGCCGTTGTCACGTTGGCTCTGCACGGTCTCCGGCCTCGCCTGCACAATGAAAAGCTCCCCAGAGTTGCCGTCCTTGGCCCATTCTATGTCCATCGGCATGGGCTTCCCGCGCTTCGCCGTGTAATGCTTCTCTATCAGGACACCCCACTTGGCCAGCCTCGTTATCTCGGCATCGTCCAGCGTGAACCTCTGCCTGTCCCTCTCGCTGACGCTTACCGTCTTCACCGGCCTGAGGCCCTCGTGGCAGTAAACCACCTTGATGGCCTTCTCCCCCAGCTTCCTCCCGATGATTGGCATGAAGCCCCTCTCTAGCGACGGCTTGAACACTATGAACTGGTCAGGGTTCACCGCACCCTGAACCACGCTCTCCCCAAGCCCCCACGCGCCGTTTATCAGCACAATCCTGTCAAAGCCCGTTTCAGTGTCAATAGTGAACATCACGCCGGAGCAAGCGATGTCGGAGCGCACCATCTTCTGCACGCCGACGGAGAGCGCCACCGCGAAGTGGTCGTACTTCTTGTCATGCCTGTAAGAAATCGCGCGGTTGGTGAAAAGCGAGGCAAAGCACTTCTTGCATGCATTCACCACGTCATCCGCGCCGCGAATGTTCAGGTAGGTGTCCTGCTGGCCAGCGAAACTCGCATCTGGCATGTCTTCCGCCGTGGCACTGCTCCTCACGGCAACGTCAAGGCCATGGCCGTACTCCGACTCAAGGCGCCTGTAAGCCGCCACAATCGCGGATTCAACCTCCTTAGGCAGCTCGGTGCGCACAATCATCTGCCTCACGTTATGGCCCTTCCTCGAAAGCGAGGCCATGTTGCCGGTGTCGAGGCCTTTCAGTTCCGACTCTATCCTCCTGCGCAGCCCCGTGCTGTCAAGGAAAATCCTATAGGCCTCTGCAGTCACGGCAAAGCCGTTGGGCACCTTCACGCCCTTGGAGGAAAGCTGCCGGTACATCTCGCCAAGAGAGGCGTTCTTGCCGCCGACCACGGGCACGTCCTCGATGCCGAGCTCATCAAACCAGAGAACAAGCTTCTTCACTCCACTGCCCCCTCAAAACCACGCGAACAGCTGCAAATAAACACGGAAAATTCACCCTTTCCTGCCCTTCCTCTTCTTGCGCACCGCATCCTCCGGAATCTTCCCCAGCAACTCCGCCACATCAGCGGAAAATTTCTTCTGGAAGTCGGAAAGCTCCTGCATCTTCGCGTCTATGCGCCCAAGGTAATCATTTATTGCCTTGTCCTTGGCAATCATGCCCTCGGCAAGCCCCTTCTTCGACTTGTTGTAGTCCTCGATGCTGCGCTTCACAGTGTTGAGGAACTGCTGCTTGAACAGGTCAAGGGAATCCAGCGAGGCATTGAACTTGTCCACGTCAATCCGCTTCTCAAGCTCGTCAATCTCCTTCTTCTTCGCCTTGAGCTTCTTGTCCCATTCCAAGAGATTCTCCGAGAAAAGCTCGTCCACGCTCTCGCTGTACTGCTTCTTGAGCGCGGCCAGGTTATCCGCCTGCGACTTGGAAACCTCCTTCGTGAAAGCGGCCATGTCGCGCCTCATGTCCTGGAACAGGCTGTCGATGTAGTCACGCATCTCGCGCTTCTTGTCGAGCACCTGCAAGTCAATCTCCTTGCCCCTGCGCATGAGCTGCTGCTCCAGCTCCTTGAGGCTCGCCAGCCTGTCGGTAATCCCCTTTGGATCTACCTGCGCCGTGAGCTGGTCAAGCTGCGCGAGCTTGGACTGCACCCTTGCGCCGAGCTCCTGCTCCTTCTCGAGGCGCATGGACGAGATTTTCTGCCTCAGGTCCTCGAGCGTACCTTCGGTAATCTTCTCGTGAAGCTGGAGAGCGCGGTTGAGCTTGTCCTCGTCCTCGCCTCGCGACCTCTCTGCATTGCGCATGAACTCGCCGAACTTCGACTCCATCCCCATTATGGAGCCATTGGTCTCAGAAATCATCTGGCTCTTCACGGCGTCGAGGCCAGCGAGCCTCTCATTGAGCGAATTCAGCAACTCGGTGTTGAACTTCTTCTCCCCCTGCACCTTCGCAAGCTCGGCCTGCACTTTAGTATGTATGTCCTGCATCTCCCTCGCCCTGGCCTCCACGACCTTCATGACCTCGTTCGAGCGTGCCTCCAAATGCGCGTCAATCTTATTAGTGAAAAGAGCGCGCTGGGAATCCAGCAATATCTCGACCTTCTTCGACTCAAGGGCTACCTTCTCCGAAATCTTCTGCTCGAGCACTGCGTCAAGCTCCGCCTTTATGCGCTTCATCTCGCCGAGCTTCGCGTCGACAGTCGAAAGGATGCCCTTCTCCCAGAGTTCGGAAACGCTCTCGTCCGGCCCGGCCGAGTAGCCCGGATTGTTGATTTGCTTGCCCTTCACCGGAGTGACGAGCGGCTCCTCTTCCTCGTCGGCATCACTGTAAATGTCCTCGTCATCAGGAATCATGGGCCCTTCATCCTTCGCCTCCGCATGCGCCTTTGCATCTGGCTTCTCCCGCACCTGCGCCTTTCCGGCCTGCACCGGCTGCGGCTTCTGGGCAGGCTGGCCGCCGAACTGGAAAAACGGCCTTCCGGCCTTCCCCTGGCTCTGCGCAGGCGCAACCTGAGGAGGCTTCTCCGGCACCTTCCTCTGCACGGCATCCGAAGGGCCTGGCTGCACCGGCTGCGGCTGCTTAGCCTGCTGACCCGCACCGGGCCAGCCTTCAGGAAGCCCCTGCTGTGCCACCTTTCTGCCGGAAAGCTCTGCCTTTGTCTCATCCAAAAGGCCCTTCGCGAGCTGCATGTCTATCCCCACGGCACGAAGGTTGTCCAGGATTTCCTTGTCGGAAATGTTGAGCTGGAGCAGCCTCACAATCGAATCCTTCAGAACCTGACGCTTGTCCATAACCGGCACCGCGGCAAAAAACCGAGGATAGTATTGGGGAATTCTATTATATAAGCGTTTTTAGGGAACCGGGATTCGACCGCGAAGTCGTTTCCGCGCGTAAAGCCCGATTCCAAACCGCAAAAAAAAGGCCGACGCCCCAGAACGACCTGATGCCTTAATAACCTCCGGAATCGATTATTCTATAATGCACATTCCTGCGCGAAACGCGATTGCAATATCGGACAGGCTGAAAACACATGCCGGCTGGCTGAAGAGCATGGCCATGCAGCGCGGCAACAACGGCAACGGCCACTTGAATGGCGTCCGCATAGACGCCATGACTCCGCGCAAACACCGGAGGCAGCTCCTTTTCGCCGCCGGCGACGGAAAGAGAGAAGCTTTCCGGAAAGCATGGGCCGGCGCAGAAAACCTTCGCGAGAAGGTCGGCCGTAAACTGCATGGCCCGGAAATACGAAAGAAGGACGCCGTCAAAATCAAAAGACTCATGGAAGAGCACACCCTCGCCCAAGAGCGGATGGCCGAAAAAAACATTGGAAGGACAGGAGTGCACCGCAGGAGACTGGGAAAAATGGAAAAAGGCTCGGCAGAGGCAAGGTACACGGAGCTCCGCATGGCACGCCACCAAAGCAAGGGGGCCGCATTCCGCGATGCGCACAGGCATTCGGCCGCACTGCAAAAAACTGTTTTCGGGCTGCTCGGAGAATGGAAAAACAGCTAAATGGACCCTGCGGGACTCGAACCCGCCGTCTACTGCACATTGGTAAGCTTTCTGCCTAATGCCATGCAGTCGTGTTAAAGCCTCTACACTAAGGGCCCCTGGAATTTCCTAGCTTTGTATGGCCTAATAAGCTCTATAAAAGAGCCTACACTGCGACTAAGGAGATATGTGCTGTGACAATCTTTTAAATTTGCCCTATGATTGACCGAGGTAAAGGAATGGAAGCCAAACTCGGCCAATAAAGATTTTGTTTGATTTGCCAACGATTCGGATGTTGTGTAGAAGGCTATTCTAATTCTTTTATCCTTACATCGGCATATAGTTCCGTCGGTATCTACTAAGCCGCGCAAAAAACCAATTTTGAATTCCCGCGGAAAATCGGCCCTTTTCAGTTTTACCGTGCAGTGCTTTATTTGCGGCACATAATCAAGATAACTCATGAAATGCCAGAATATTTTTTTGGAATAAGTTGTTAGCCTGAAGCGGCCCATAGATTCTTTTTTCAGCCTGAATTTTTTGTTGAAATAACTTTCGAATAGTCCCTTTACATATTTGACATATTCCAGTTTGCCAAAATGCACGTTTACAGCGTAACTGCCCCTGTCTTTCGCATGGTGTTGACTACCATCTCCTGCGAATATTCCAACAATTTCACCTTCGAGCTCGGAATAGTTTGTCTCGAACTGTGGCTCTTCAAATTTCTTGCCACCTTTGAGTTTGGCATAGTACCAATACAATGTAGACTTGTTCCGCCCGGTGATTTTCGAAATTTTATTGAGGGAAACGCCTTGCAGGATGAGTTTTTCCACCAGCCCTTTTTCTTCAAAAGTTAATCTGGACATATAATGAGTCCGCAAAATTTCTTTATATTCCTCCCCACACCTCATTGCCGGTGCGGAATCCGGACGGTTCATTCCGAACCACCCTCTATTGCGGATAGAATCCATAGCTCGCGATCAGACAACTCATCGCCATTCTCTGCCGCCCGAATAGCGGAAAGTATTTCTTCAACAATGCGAAAAGCCTGCCAAAAATGTTTGAATATTTAGGAGATTAGCTATTAGTGTATCAATCTGATAATATAATCCCTAAAGCCTTGCCTGAAGTTTCACGGACTTATCAGCAGCACGGTGTCGCCGCGCAGGAGCATCTTCCCGTACCTGTTCTTCGGCTCGCCGCCGACCAGCTTCTCCGCGTCCTCGAGCACGAGGTTCATGTGTATGTCGAAGGCCTTGAGCGTGCCCCTCACCGCCGTGTTCTCCTTGAGCTCCACGAGCACGGGCTTGCCTATGGAATCGCTGAGCAAATCAAACGGCCTGTTGCTTACCTTCTCGTTCATTGAAAACCACTTTGTGCTGCCGCCTGCTTCGGCTTGCCACCAAACATTGAGCGCAACTTGTTTAAAATACCCGATACAAGGCCATCCCCATGCGCGGCCTCTGGCGAAACCGGAAGTCCGGCGAGCTTTGCCGCGGCGAGCTGTATAGATACGGCCGAAGGCGCATTGGGGCGCCTTATCATCACGGGCGACGCTGTCTCGAACATGAAGCTCTTCCGCATCTCGTCATCGTAAGGCACGGTCGCGAGCACTGGCAATTCAAGCATCTTCACTATGTCGTCCTTCTTTATCTCGCCCTTCTCGTAGCGCACGAAGTTGATTATGACACCGATTGCCTTGCTACCCAGCCTCTGCGAAGTTATCTTGGCCTTGAGCACGTCGGCAATGCTCGGGCTGGTCGGCATAGTGATGAGAAGCACCTCATCGGAAGCGGAAATCGCGGCAATGACGTTCTTCTCGATGCCTGCGGCGCAGTCAAGGAGCACGAAATCGTACTGCTGCTTTATCGACTCGATGACCGCATGCAGCCTTTCCGAGTCGACGCGCCGGTAGTTCTCGAGGCTCAGGCCGGAAGGCATGAACCTGACCCCGGCAGGCCCGTCATAAATCGCGTCCTGCACGCTGGCCTCACCCAAGAGGACGTCGTGCAGCGTGATGGGCGAGTTCTGCATGTTGAGCAGCAATGAAAGGTTGGCCATCGCTATGTCGGCGTCCACGAGGCACACGGAAAGCCCGCGCTTCGCGAGCGCGATGCCGAGGTTCGCCGTGATGCTGGTCTTGCCCACGCCACCCTTGCCCGAAATCAGCGCTATTACCCGGCCCATGACAACCCTTCAAGAAACAAAATATGACCAACTATTAAAAAGATAATCCCCCAAAAAACGCCCGAAACACGGTAAACGGCCGCACAACGGCGCGGTATTCAGCCGGTTCCCTTGTGCAGGAAGAAATTCTCAATCTCCCTCGCGAGGGCCCTCATCTCCACCGGCGATAGGTCTGAAGCGGCCTTCACTATGTAGAGCTTCCTGTTAGAGGGGAAAAACATGTGCCACCCGGCGCCGCTCGCCGACTTCACGAGGATTGCATCGCTCCTCGGAATCTCCGACTTCACGTAATTGAAGAGCGCCGCGCCGGAAACCGCCTGCGAAACAGAATCGCCGTTGGTGGAGGCTATCGCGCTGCCATTGAGGCTCGATACCACTATGTCGTCCACGAGGTGCTTCTTCTTCAGCACCGCGAGGAACTCGCGCACGTCATCCTTGTCCGTGTCGAACTCGAACCTGTGAGCATAATCCTCAAGGAGCCTTATGTGCCCGCGCGGCTGCTCCGTGTCGTCGACATCGAGGACCTTCTCCGCAAACTGCATCAGCAGCCTTCTCGCAGCGCCAATCATTCTCCCAACCCGCTCAAACCAAGCTTCTTGAACACGTCGCTCTTCGACTCGGTCTTCTTGACCGCTTCCTTCAGCACTGAACGCGCATGCTCCGTCGTGTAAATCTTCGGAATCAGCCTCGCGACGTCCTGCTTCTGCACGGCCTTGAGCAGCTTGCTCTTGTCGTTGAAGGCCGTCACGAGGTCAACCTGCTGGTTCGTGAGCGAAACTATGTCCGCAACGACATATTCAGCCGCGAAAGAATTAAAAACATGAACAACGGCCGCATCGCCGAAAACCGTGAGGTCGTAAAGGTCATAATCGTAAATCGCGGCCGTCATAGAGCCGTCACGGAAAAGAAGCGCGCCCTCCTCGATACCGTCAAAGCCCTCAATCGTGTCCACTATGTAGCCGGAAAAGCCCTTCTCGTAAAAGCCCTCGACGAGCCTCCTGACATCTATCTCGCGCAGGCTCACGCCGCTGCTAATCACCTCGCCGACAGGAAGATTCATGCAAACACCACAAAGGCCGCAAGGGCAATATCCATGACGCGGCTCCGGTTTAAAAAGGTTGACAAAAGGTCCGAAAACCCCAAAGCGAAGCCATGCGGGCGCACCTGAAAAACCTGCCGCAACCTATTTAAACTGAACCAAATTAGAATTCTTGGATTGGTGTTTTCATGGCTGACGGGGAAAAGCGGTTCCAGAGCGCTGGCACATTGAAGCCCGGCTCTTACGTGCTGATTGACGGCGAGCCGTGCCAGGTGAAGGGCATAGAGAAGTCAAAACCCGGAAAGCACGGGGCCGCGAAAGTGAGGATGAGCGCATTCAGCATATTTTCCGACCAGAAAATGAACCTCATGAAGCCGACGGACTACGAGGCCGAAATACCCATAATAGAGAAGGGCAGTGCGCAGGTCGTGGCCCTGATGGGCAGCACGGTGCAGATAATGGACGTAACTGATTACAAGACCTACGACGTCGAAAAGCCCAAGGATGTACAGGGAATAGCCGGCGGCACCGAAGTCGAGTTCATAAAGTGGGGCGACAAGGTGCGCATCACGAGAAAGAAGGGCGAAGGGAAATAGGCTCGAACCCCGTTTCAAGCGGCCGCGAATTTTATGCCAAGCCAGCATGCATCATGAAATCTGGCAAAAACAAGTAGACAATCGCCTGTCATCAAACCTGCGGAATTCTTTATTAAAACGTTTATAGCCGAAATATTCAGATGAAAGCATGAGCAGGGCACTTATAACCGGTCTTTTGATTTTAGTGCTCTTGCTGTCCGGCTGCTTTTTCGTGACGACAAAATGGATTCCAAAGGACAATATTTGTGACATGACCAATGGCGAAAATCACAATAACTCCCCAGATGACTGCCCGGAAAAACAAACCCCAAAAGACGATGAAACGACAACGCCTATAACCGGAGGCACGATACAAATCACCGTAAAAGACAGCGAAAAGAACAAACCGATATCCGGCGCAGAAGTCATACTATACAACACTATCCTTGACGAGGTGCACAGGGGCACCACTGACAAGGAAGGAAAAATCGCTTTTTACAACCGGCAGGTGATTTTCCCCGAATCAATCAAAAAA
This sequence comes from Candidatus Iainarchaeum sp., assembly GCA_016202305.1. Lineage (GTDB taxonomy): Archaea > Iainarchaeota > Iainarchaeia > Iainarchaeales > Iainarchaeaceae > UBA10205. The sequence continues at coordinate 23,229 of JACQPB010000040.1, forward strand.
CTGATGCAACAGTACAACTTCAAGGAACCGGTAGTGTACGAACTGAATTCACAGGAATACTTTGCCAGCGCCGGCGCTCAAGGATACGAAACTGCAATAGAGGAAATACACTTCACACAAGGAAAGGACACTTTCATCGAAATGCAGCTTGGCGGCACAGTGACAGCGCTGCTTGAAGAAGAACTCATCTCCCCAATGGTTAATGGCAGTGTTACTGCCGGATTTGCGGATCCCGGCTCTTACTATTACGGGATCTTTATAGGCGACAAACCCCCAATAAGCACTGTCAGCAACCTTGATGGCGGCAGTACCCTGGTTTACGAAAACGGAATCCGCAGGACTGTTTCCACAAGCCCGAATGGAAGCAAAGTAGAGTTCATTGAGGACCCTAAATTCAACCACAAGGCCACGCTTATCATTGCTCCGGGAGGTGGCACTGTAACAATGGCGGAAGAGGTTGATGGCAAGTATTCACAGTGGACAAAGGCCACTAACCAAAACGGCAGCATTACCACGACGCATAGTGATGGCAAGGTAGAGAATAGCATTCGCAATTATGACGACACGATTACGACAACCACGACGATGGAAGGGGAACCAACCGAAACCGTAACCCGCCATCCTGACGGCAAGCAAACAATGAGAGTGACAAGATACGATAATGGAGAAGTGATAGAAGACGCATCCGGCAAGCACCCGTATGAGCCTGATGTATTCACGGCCACGGACCCTGACGGAAGCAAGAAAGTGCTGAAAACTTACGGAGAAGGCCTTCAAGAACTAACAGAGTATGATTCCCAAGGAAACAGTATCACCGTAAAGCGCCAGGATAGAGAGGGAAATGAGCTTTCCGAGGAAGAATTCATTGCCCGCATGGAAGCGTGGACATGGGAAAGAGTTCAGGATGCTAAGGAACAGCAGAAACCGGATGGCTCTCTTGACGACAAGCCTATTACTGGCACGGGTTCCCTGGAAAAAGACATCCCCGTAAATTTTACACTATACAAATCCAAATGGTGTTTCTTTTTGTTTGGCAACGTGGCGACATCGCCAGCGCAGCCGCTAAAGTACCTGTCCAAGTATTACATCACCGGAACCATCAAGGGCACAGAAAGCTGTTCGGGGAGCTATCTCGTCAACCTCTACAGCGCCCTGCCGGAGTTGCAAGGCTTGCCACTCCTAATAAATGTAAGTGGCAACAGAGGGCAATTCAAGGCAGGGCCGTTCACAGCCGACATGGGGCACCTCGGGGGAACACGATGCGGATATACGTTGGCCGCGGAAATAAAAACCAGAAACCCGGATGAAGCAACGCCACCCGTCAACAGACTGGACTTCCAGTACAAAATCTACGGCTGCTCCGACCCGAGCATTTGCCCCTCCGGCTTCGCATGCGAACCACTCGGCAACACCAATGTGAACGATGCAGAAACATGCACAATAGTAAACCCAAGAACACTTGAGGAAAAAACAGGCCAGCTAAATAGGGAAAAACAAATGTCAGCATGCATGCGTTACATGCACGAAGACCCATGCATATCACCAAGAACCGACGAAATGTGCCCAAGCACCAAAGAAGCTTCTTAACATGGTTTAAAGTCGGGGAGCACCCTAAAGGCGATAAAAAAACCGGTATTGTAAATCCGGGAAATGCGGAGAGGGGTTTTCGACTGCCGAGCAGATGCCTGATGCCCACAGCAGGAAAACACTTGCCCCACGGAAAGAGCCCATGAGGGCAAAGGCGCAGTCACCGCACCGACACTTCAACCCTCTTCCATTTGCCGCCACAGAACTTCACGATGTTCCCGCATATCTCCTCCATGGCGGAATCCAGCTCACGCTGAGGAGTGCGGGCATTGCCCTGAACGTAGAGGAAAACGTTCCTCGTTTCATTCGTGACCTTCGTGTGCTCACCCTGCTTCACGTCAAGGTGGCACAGCACCACCTTGTCATCCACGAAAACATACTCGCCGCTCTTCACCGGAACGGCCTCCTGCGCCCCCAGCGGAATGTAAACCTCGGAGCCATCGGCTATTTTCACGCGCACGTTGCCCGAAACCCTGTCCAGGTCATGCGCGCCGACAATGAAGCCCCTCGTGATTGAAGTCAGGTTATAGGAATCGACAACCGTGTTTATCGTGGGAAGCTTGCCGGACTGCCGCGCAATCTCCACGAGATTGGCGACCGCGTGCCTCTGCCTCGGAACGCCGAGAGCGTCATAAAGCTCCAAGTAGCCCTGTATCACGCCGCTGGCCTCCACGGCCGAAAGGTCGGCGGCCTTCACGGTCTCCCTTATGCTGCGGTCAAGGCCCTCGTGCTTCTTCTTCACTGAAACGCCCTCCACCACCGCGCACGCGAGCTTCAGGCCGAGCGCATCCAGCCTTGGCTCTATGGAAACGGAAATGTCACGCGCAACCTGCGCCTTGGCCTCGGCAGGCACATCCTTCTTCACGAAAAGGATTTCCTTGGTGCCAAGCCTTTTGCCGCCCCTGAGCAGGCCGAACTTCAAATCCTTCCAAGAGCCGAGCGGGACATTGAGCTGCCCCGAGATGCGCACGGCAGTATCAGGCATGAAAGGCGAGAGCAGGATTGCAATCACGCGCAGGGAATCGAGCAGCGAATAAAGGGCCGCCTCCGCCTGCTTCCCCTCAAGTTTCCACACTTCCTTCCCGTTCACGTAGCGGTTGCACGCCGAAACGAAGGAGAAAATCTCCGCGAGCGCCATGTGCGGCTCAAGCGCGTCCATGTGGGAAACGATTTTTTTCAGGCCCAGCTGCTTCGCGAGCTCCTGGTCTACCTTCGCCTTCGGAACAATGCCATTGAGCTTTTTCTCCGCCAGGGACATGGTGCGGTTGAGCAGGTTTCCCAAATCGTTCGCTAGCTCGCGGTTATGGCGCTCCACGAGTGCAGCCTCGGAGAAATTCCCGTCCTCGCCGAGCGGGATTTCGCGGAGCAGGTAATAGCGCACACTGTCAACCCCATAAGTATCGCCAACCTCTAATGGGTCAACTATTGCGCCGGTGGTCTTGGAGAGCTTCTCCCCCGAGGCGGAGCGGATGAAGCCATGCACGAGTATTTTTTTCGGCAGTTCGATGCCGAGGGAAAAAAGCATTGTCGGCCAAATCACTGAGTGGAACCACAAAATATCGACGCCTATGACATGGATGTCTGCAGGCCAGAATTTTTTTGATTTTGCCGAAGGCCAGTCCACCCCGGACAGATAGTTGAGTAAGGCATCGAACCAGACGTAAATCACGTGCTTCGGGTCGCTCTTGAGCGGGATGCCCCAGTCAAAAGTCGTGCGCGAAACGCTCAGGTCATGCAGGCCCTCCCTTACCCTGTTGACGACCTCGGCACGCTTGCTCTTCGGAAAGATGAAGCCCTGATTCTTTTCCATGAAGACGAGCCACCTCTTCTGGTACTTTGACATGCGGAAAAAGTAGCTCTCCTCCTTCACATTCTCGACAGGCTTCCTGTGGACAGGGCACAGGCCATGGTCAAGGTCCTTTTCGAGGTAAAAAGCCTCGCACGCGACGCAATACAGGCCATCGTAAGTGCCGAGGTATATGTCGCCGCTGTCAAGCGCCTTCTGGAACAGGCCCTGGCACATCCGCTCGTGGCCCTGGTCGGTGGTGCGGATGAACCTGTCGTGCGAAACGCCCCACTTCACACAAAGTTCCTTGAAACCTGTGACCTGCCAGTCAACGAATTCCTTCGGGGGTTTGCCGGCCTTCTCCGCTGCCTGCTGTATCTTCTTCCCGTGCTCATCCGTGCCCGTGAGGAAAAAAACATCCTCGCCCTTCAGGCGGTGCCAGCGCGCAATGCAGTCGGCAACGGTTTTCTCATAAGCGTGGCCGAGATGCGGCTTGGAGTTAGGGTAATCTATCGCGGTCGTGATGTAGAACATGCCCTTTTGCCCCTTAGCCGACCTGACTCCAATTCCGGTGGCCCGTCCGGTTTTGGCATTGCCTGTCCGCTTTTTTGCCCCGCGTGAATCTTTCCCCGCCTTCATGTACATAAACACCAAGTTACTTTATTTAAAACAAATCCGCCGAATAAAAAAATTCCGCGCATAATAAGAACCTGGATTTCCAGCCCAGCGCACCAAAACCCATATTACTTCCACGAGCCACTATCTGTCAATGGCCCTTGACAGGCGCATGGCAATAGGAATAGGCGTTTCCGCAGCCCACTTTGCACTTCAGCTGGCCACGCTTTTCGCCGCCTTTTCCATGAGCATGCAGAGGTTCGACACGATGGCCGCGAAGGGAACGGCGGAAACCCTGCTGACGGCCATGTCCGCAATCCTGGCTTTCCCCATAGTGTGGGCAATAGGGTTACTGCCAAAAAGCATCCTGAACTCCATTTCAGGCATGGGAATGGCAGGAAGCATCATAGGCTACATACCGTATGTATTGAACAGCGCAGTATGGGGAATAGCCGCAATAGTCGCATACGACTCACTCAAGAAAAGAAAATGAGTTCGCTTTCCATACAGGGCATTGGAAAAAAGTTCCGAAACTAAAGCCAACTCCATTAAGTATTTTGCACTCGTTATAGGATAAGCAGAAAAATTCCCAATGCGAATTCTCCCAAAACGCGACACTTGCGGCGAAAAGCCGGACAGCCGAGAGGCAGCCATGCTTTGCAATGCATGTGAAGCAGGTCCGCAAAAGGCCGTGGGGGCCAAAAGGCGGAAGAAATGATTGGCAGCCGGCACCGGCAATGAGGCCTGGGGCCATTTATAAGCCGGCAATAACATATCGGTATGGGTATGTATGGCGTCGGAAGGGGCTTTTGGCCAGCGCGAGGACAATCCTTTCGTGGAGAAGTTCGAAGCGTTCTTCAAGAACAGGCTGGTGAAGGAAATAGAGCGCCTCGTGGCGGATTACCCTTCAAAAAAAAGCCTGAATGTCGATTTCCGCGAGCTCGAGCACTGGGAGCCGGAGCTCGCTGACGAGCTCCTCGTAAACTCGGACGTCTGCCTCGAGGCCGCGGAGCAGGCGATAAAGCGCATTGACGTCCCGCTCCTCGAACTCGAGGAAGACGATTTCGCCCCGCACATAAGGGTGTTCAATCTGCCCCTGGAAAGGCAGCCCATACTGCGCGACATAAGCGCCTCGCACATAGGGAAACTCATAACGGTCGAGGGCGTCGTGCGCCAGGTCACGGACGTCCTGCCGAAGCTCAAGTACGCCACATGGGAATGCACCCGCTGCGGCGCGGCCTACAAGATACCGCAGACGAAGAACCAGACAAAGACGCCGAGCTTCTGCGCGGAATGCAAGAACCGGATGTTCAGCCTCAAGGAAGAGACAAGCGAATTCGAGGACTACCAGAAAATACAGATACAGGAGCCGCTCGAGCTCCTCAAGGGAAGCGAACAGGCCACGAACCTCGACATTTACGTGAGCGACGACATAGTGAACAGCATAAGCCCCGGAGACAGGACGAAAATAACCGGCATACTCAGATTAATGCCGCCCAAGGAAAAAAAAGTCGTGTACGGCAGGTACCTCGAGGCCATACACCTCGAGGAAACGGCTAGGGAATTCGAGGAAGTGGAGATATCGAGGGAAGAGGAAGAGGAAATAAAGAAACTCGCGGTGCGGGATGACGTCTACGAAATGCTCATACAAAGCATAGCCCCGCACATTTACGGCCATGAGGTCATGAAGGAATCGATAGCGCTGCAGCTGTTCGGCGGCGTGAAAAAGAACCTCCCCAACGACCAGACAGTGAGGGGAAACATACACGTGCTCCTTGTCGGGGATCCGGGCGTAGCCAAGTCCGCGATTCTTAGGGCAACCGACTCCATAGCGCCGAAATCCATCTACGTTGCGGGAAAGACAAGCACCGGCGCGGGCCTCTCGGCAACGGCAGTCAAGGACGAGTTCGGGGAAGGAGGATGGACGATAAAGGCCGGCGCACTGGTCCTCGCATCCGGCGGAATGGCCATGGTGGACGAGTTCGACAAGATGGAGCCCGGGGACAGGAGCGCGATGCACGAAAGCATGGAGCAGCAATGCTACCACAAGGATTTCGAGATAATGCTAGCAGACGGCTCAACACACAGGATAGGGGAACTCGTCGATGGGTTCATGGAGGAAAACAAGGGCAAGGTAATGCACGGAAAAGACTGCGAGATACTTGAAACCGGCAATCTCCTGCTTCCCACAACAGATTTCAGGAATGTTTTCTGCATCGCCGCAAAAAGCGTGAGCAGGCACAAGGCCCCGGAGTATTTCATCGAGCTGACATATTCAAACGGCAGGAAAATAAAAGTAACCCCTGACCACCCGGTATATGTATATGACAAGAACGGATTCAGCGAGATACCGGCAGAGAAGGTAAAAGAGGGCTCGGCAGTGCCGGCTGTCAAAAAATACCCTTCACTGAAGCAGGACGTCAAGCTGGCTCCCGCCACCGAAAAAGGGAGAAAAGAAATTTTACTGCCGGCAGGGATGAACGGAAACGTTGCAAGGGTTTTGGGATACGTTGCAACGGAAGGATATTCATACAGGAATATCGAGAACAGGTATGCCGAGATTGGTGTCTGCAACACTGACGCAGGCATTCTGGCTGACATGGAAAAGTCGTTTTCATCCGCATTTTCGGCAAAACTCAACCTCAACATGGTGCCTGCATGGAAAAAGGAAAACGCGACAAAGGACATTACAACTGTGCGCTGCAGCTCCAAGGAGTTATATAGTTATTTTGAGTCCAATTTTCCGGAATTGATGCAGAAGGCAAGGGCAAAAAGGGCGCCGAACAAAATCAAGAAGGCAAATCAGGAAGAAATAAAGAATTTTTTGCAGGCCGCGTTCCTGGGAGACGGGTTTATAGATAGCGAAAGATTCGGGTACAGGACAGCATCCTATAAGCTGGCGTGCGACTATCAGGACCTCCTGCTCCAGATGGGGATTTACTCCTACATTGCCGGGGAGAAAGGCGAGTTTTACAAGACCGTCGTTTCTGGAACCGGCAACATGGAGCTGTTCCTCGGCAAGGTTGTCTCAGATGATGACAAAAGGAGAGAAAAACTGGCGCGTTTTGTTGAGAGGAGCAAAAAAAGGGAATCCGGAAGGAACCTTCTGCCTCTGGCGATTGCGGAGCAAATAAACACGATACTCAAAAGCCTGAAGGCGAGTGACGGGTACATCGGGGAAAGAGTAAGGAAGGAAGAAAACATCGAGGCAGGAACCGCAAAAAAACATTTGGAAAAAGCCTCCGGAAAAATTCTGCTCTCCGAGCAGGCAATAGCAGCAGGCAATCCCCGCGAGATAAGGAAAGCGGCAGGAATAAGCATTGCTGAAATTGCACGCAAAACCGGCATTTCCGGAAGCATGGTAACATACATAGAACGCGGCCACGCACATGGCTCGCGCCAAAAACTCCTTGAAACTGCCAGGCGGATGGCTTCTGAAAAAATAGCGGACATTAAAAAAAGCGCCGAGGAAATAGCCGCATTAATAAACTCTGACCTGAAATTCCTCAAAATCACGAAAGTCGAAAAAATCGCAAACGCGGACTCAAAATGGGCATATGATGTCAGCATCGAGCCGACACACTGCTTTATTTCCTCAGGAATAGTGCTGCACAACTGCATTTCCGTGGCCAAGGCCGGCATCGTCACGAAATTCAAGACCGAGACATCCATACTCGCGGCCGCGAACCCGAAGTACTCGCGCTTTGACCCTTACCAGCCCTTCATCGAGCAGATTGACCTGCCGGCCTCGCTCATAAGCAGGTTCGACCTGTTCTTCATGATAAAGGACGTGCTTGACAGGACAAAGGACGCGGAGATTGCGGGGCACATACTCAAGAGCCACAAGGCGGGGGAAATGATGCTCCAGCGCCAGAAGAAAGGAATAAACTCCAAGGACAAGGAACTGGAGGAGATAACCGAACTGATAACCCCGAAGATTTCCGGCGAACTCCTGAAAAAATACATTTCATACGCGCGCCAGAACATCTTCCCCGTGCTCGCGGATGACTCCATGAAGGAAATATCCGAATTCTACGTTTCATTGAGGGACCAGGGAAGGAAAGAGGGCGCCTACACGGCAACGCACAGGCAGCTCGAAGGCCTGATAAGGCTCTCTGAAGCGTCAGCGCGCGTCAGGCTCAGCGACTTCGTCGAAAGGCGCGACGTCGAAAGGGCCATAAGGCTCGTGCGCACCTCGCTGCAGGACATGGTGACGGACCCGGAAACAGGGAAGATAGACATAGACATCATAACATCCGGCCAGACGCACACCACGCTCTCGAACCTCAAGAAAATCCTCGGCATAATAAAGGAGAAGGCGCAGGAACTCGACATGGTGCCGATAGAGGAAGTGATAACCGAAAGCAAGGCCCTCGGCATCGAATCTGACAAGGTGCGCGACCTCCTTGACAAGCTCAGCAAGTCAGGCGACATATACACGCCGAGGCACGGGTTCGTCAAGCCCACGAAAAACAGGGGCGAGTGAAGGCAAGATGGATGGGAAAAAACATGGCGGACAATTTGCGGTTAAAAACACTCAGAGAAGTCTGGACAAAATTTATTATCAACAGTTCACTGTGCCAAGCTATAATAAAATGCGTTTCGAATATCAGACACAATAAAAAATACGGCAATTACAGAGTTGTGAAAGCTCAGGACGACATTGAAAACGGCGATACTTTCGGCACCATATCAAAAAGTAACAAAGCACCTGGAAAAGGCAGGCACATATTGAAAGTGAGAGCCCGCTTCAAAGAATTTCCACCAAAGTATACGTACAATCCAAGTAGATATATCGAACTGGAAGAATTCCAAAAACGTGACAATGCATGAACTTGATAGGGTTAAACATTGGATTAAGATACGCCGGAATGAAAAAAATAGCTACTCCGCCATACCAGATAGGGTTCAAACATTTGCATTTACCGTTTTATAATTCTAGTTCAACTGAAAATCTAAAATTGAAAGGAAAACTAGTAGTGGACAAAAGAGGCGCCCCATATCTTACGTTGGAATTAGACAATACCAATCCTATATATCTTTCGTTCGGAAATAATGAATACACAAAGTTGATTGGTAAATATGTTACCGCAATTGGAAAAAAATCTTTTATCAATGGACAAGATTATCTAAAACGTCTAATTAAGGATAACAAATACTTTAAAGTTGAACAGATTTATGAAGAAGAATCTCAGTTGAAAAATGAATGGCCAGTACCAGTTATAGAAAAAATAGACGATTATCTTCCGTATTTTACTAGCTCACAAAAAGAAGAGCCTATAGAAGCGTTCCTTTTGAGCCTTATAGGAACAAATGAACCAAACCAAAAGGTAGGGGTTGGTTTGCTGACACACATACCAAAAGAATTACACCCTAAAAATGCAGAACCTATTATTAAAATGTATAAAAGATTAGACCCATTCCAAAACATAAATGGCAATACAGATAGATTAAGCATTGCAGGTTTGGCAGAAGAAGAACATGAGCCAATAATAACTAGAAAAGCAAAGCAGAGTGAAATAGATTATTTACTTGCAGAGAGGCCGTACACCACAGATAGAATAACAAGGAGGCTTCTTACAAACAACGCAGAATTATTCACCGTTATCGGTGAAGACGGCCTAAACAATGGAGATTATTACTCTGGAGTGAACCCCTATTTTGGACAATCAGTTCGAACCAATTATGCGGTTACCTCCTTTAATACTGATTGCTCGAATTCAGCCGGCGGCTTGTAGCCAATGGCTGAGTGGAGCCTTTTTTTATTGTACACTTCTTCGATGA
>JACQPB010000044.1 GCA_016202305.1 Candidatus Iainarchaeum sp.
GCAAAATCTATGGCTGCCTCCGCAACCAAAAAGGGACCCGCAACCATGACGTACTAACAAGCCTGATAGCCACATGGGAACAAAGAAACCTCAACCCATACACCCAACTCCAGCAAGCCCTAAGGGGCTAAACACGTACCATTTTTGTCGCCTCAACTCCGCCCCTAATTCGCCTTTGCCCGCCCCCAAAATCTTTAAAGCCCGTTCAACACCAGATGTACTCAATGAAGAAGCACGATTCGCTCGCCATAGGCTTTGTTGTTGTCCTCGCGCTCGTGGCATTTTTCGAGATTGGGTTTTACTCTGGCCTCCAGAGGGCCGCGGCCGAGGATTCGGTTTCCCTCGAACGGCTTTCCGGTGTTCCGCTCGAGGCTTCGGCCAAGATTGTTTCCGTGACTCCTGACGGCTCCGGCAGCGTGAATGAGGGCGATGTTGAAATTGTGCCAGGTAGCGGCAGGATACTGCTTTCGCTGAACCCGTTCGCTGAGCCGGACACGCAGGACTCGATGCAGACTGCCGCCCTTGTGGCCCAGCGCTTCACGGGCAAGAGTCTCGAGGACAAGGACGTGATATTCAGCGTGAAGAATACGCCGGCAAGGCTTATCGGCGGCCCTTCCGCCGGCGCCGCTATGTCCGTCGCGGCCATTGCCGCGATTCGGGGCGAGAATGTTCGTGCTGATGCGGCAATCACCGGCACCATAAATGCTGACGGCACTATCGGGCAGGTCGGTGGCGTGATTGAGAAGGCCACGGCAGCGGCGGAGCAGGGCCTCTCGCTCTTTGTAGTGCCGAAAGGCCAGAAGGAGGTCACTTACTACGAGCAGCGTGAGGAGCGCTCCCAGCAAGGGCGCGTGCTGGTGATACGGCGCTATTACGTCCCGCGCACAATCAATTTAGAGGAGATGCTCGCGGACCAGAACTACGGCACGAAAATCGCGGAGGCCGCTGACATCGGGGAAGCGGTTGATTTGCTTATTTCGAAATAAACCATAGTCAAGGCCTCAACTGAGGTTTCCTATTGGCCGGCCTTACGAAAAATGATACCTGCGGCCTTGTCGGTTCAGGCCTGGCGGTTAAAGTTATCGGGTGTCCCGCTTCGCTTCTTATGCTTCTAACAGATGGAACTGTAGGTTTCAACTTCGCTGTCAGGGCCATTCTTGCGTTGCTCCTTTCAGGCTTCACCCTTATCGGGCTAAATTTTACGTTCCCGACAACATTTCTTTTCCGAATGCTTGTAGTTTCAGGTTGAGAAGCCAGGTGCAGCTCCATTCTTGTTTCATTTCTCGCCGATGCTTTATTGTATGGCCTTGTCCTGATGTTTCTCGGAGTTTTTCTTGAAGTCTTCATTCTCTGAATTATTTTTTTCATAACATCCTCCTCCCAAGTCAATTTTTCTTTTCAGCCGCCTTCCTCTCAAGCTCGTGGTTCTTTGCGTGATTCTCCATGTTGTATGACTGAACTTCCGCGCCGCATTCGGGGCATTTTTGCTTTTTGATGTTCATGTTCTTCACCGCATATTTTCAAAAAAACTTCATTCATCCACTACGAGCCCGAGGTCCTTCTTGTACTGCCTTTTGACGAACTCGTAGTTGTTGTAATGCTCATAGGCCTTAATATTTATTGTGTGCTCGCCTTTTTGCGTCATGGGCCGCGCATGAATCTCGAAGTATTCCGTTATTTCCGCCCCGGACGCGAAGCTGCCTATCCTGTTGGTGTGCGCTCCTCGGAACCCACTCTTGTCGAGCGAGAGCATTGGCGGCAGCCTTATCTCGTATGATGCGAGCATCTCCTCTCCCCCCGCATTCCTGATAGTGACTTTGAGCTTTACCGGCTCTTTCCTTGAGAGCACCAGCCTGTAAGGCATGAAGCTCGTGTTTATCTGGAGCATTGGAATATGGTTGTTTTTTGTGGCTTTTTAACTTATCCAATCCTATTATGTATAAGATTTGCGTTTTTTGTGCGCGAAAAGCTTAAATAGGCGGCTAAAAATAATATTTGGCTTTTCAAAAACTTTTTTGGTGTTGCTTTGGGCAGTGAATTCCCCGAATCCGGTTTGGTGCGGAAAACCTTCACAATAAGGCAGATGGATTTCCCGCCGGAGGTCTCGCTCACGAAGCGCTCGCTCGTGCGCTGGTTCGCGCTCTCTTTTGGCCTCATCTCGGAGAAGGAGTCGCGCTCCACAATCCTCGATGTCCTGGATGCGCTCTTCTCGCTCCAGCTGTCAAAAAAAGCCTCCCCGACCACGTCAGAACTGCTTTCCCACCTCAGGGAATCGCAGAAAAAGATAGACGAGAAGCTCTTGCGATACCACGTCAAGAGACTCATTGATGTTGGCCTCTTGGAGAGGCGCCGGGGAAAGCTTTCGTTCGCGGTAGACCCGCATGCGGAAAAGGCGGACATAGTGAAGGGCTTTTCGCACAACATTGGCATCCCTCTGCATGAATCCGTTTCACGGATATCGCTGGCGCTTTCGAAAATACAGGAAAAGTACGCGAAATGAAGTATACGAAAGGATTAAGAATTATGGAATAGTTTATCATCAAGTGGTGTGGCAAATGGCTCTACGTCCAAAACCTATTCCCAAACCTAAAAGCATGGCTGGCTTTAGGAAAGCTATTGCGCAAAGCCAGGTTATCCCATCTGCTCAAAAATCACCCACGCCTGGCAACACTACCCCTATGCGTCTTGAGGACTCAAAACCTCGCAGGCCGAGGCTCTGAATCCTGTTCGTTTTATTTTCATTTTGCAGTCCGTGATTTTTATGAGCGCAGGCCTCCTTGACAACCCAAACCAGCAGCTGATTTGCGTTGACGCAAATGGCATTGAGACTGGCGCGGTTCTCGACAGGCGCTCCGCGCATTCCGCTCCCGGCACGAAACACCTTGCAATACAGGTCCTTGTCTTCAATAAAAAAAACGAGCTCGTACTGCACGAACGCCCGCTGAAAAAGGTCGGCGGCGGCGTCCTCGATGCGCCGACAACCCACGTCCTTGCCGGCGAAACAAAAGAGGCTGCCGCGAGGCGGTGCCTCCTCGCAGAGTATAACATCAGTAAAAAAATACCAATAAAAATCCTCGGCGGATACTCTTATGAAAAGGACTACGGCGACGGCTCGTGCGAGAACGAGTACTGCCTGGCCGCATACTGTGTCTATCCCGGAAAAATAACGCCTGCCGCAGAACACGCCGGGATGGTGTTCAATGTGAAGGCGTCAAATGTTGCGCGCGAGCTCGCTTCCGGCTCGCTGAAATATCCTGTGTGGCTCGCGGAAACGATAAAGCTTGTGCAAAATGATTCAGAAGGGAAAAAGTTTTTCTCCTGACTACCTCTCGGCCCTCGCACCGTCTTCGGAAACCTTCACATCGATTGGCGCGAGGCCGTTGCTTTCCCAGCCCTTCTTTATCGCGTCCGCGGTTTTTTGGCCGAAGCACACAGCTATTGAGCAGTCGCCTCCGCCAGCGCCGGAGAATTTTGCGGCCGCGTAGTGCTTATCGGCTATCTCCGCCATCTTCCTGTGCTCCGCTATTTCGAGCTCGTTCCCGCTCTCTTCCCCTAGCTCTCTGAGTAGTGCAGCGTTCTCGCTTACGAGAGTCAGCAGTTCCTTCTGCTCGCCCTTTTCCATAGCCTCTATCATGGACTCCGTGACTTCCCTTATCTGGAAGATTATTTTTTCATACTCCGCGTTTTTCTCTTCCTTGAACTTCTTCATTTTCTTAACCAGCTCTGTTGTTGAGGCCCCCTTGCCCGTGAAGCCGACGGCAATGCAAAAACCGCCGGGAAGCTTTATGTTCCTGTGGCCTAGCAGTGGCCATTTCTCTTCCACGATTTTGCAGACGCTTTTCTTTCCAAGTTCCTTTTGCAGCCACTGCGCATCGAACCTCGTGTACACGAGCGCTCCCCCGAATGCTGATGCCGCGACATCGAAGCCGGAACCTATCTTTTCCTGCGCGCGGTAATGCGCTATTATGCCGAGCTTGAAGAGCGCTTCCCTTTCATTGGCCTTTTCAATGCCGATTCCATGGAACTTCAGCACCGCGCTGGCTATGGCCACGACTGCAGCGGCGCTGCTCCCGAAACCGAGTTTTACCTCCCCGCCCTTCACAGCAGCCTTGCTTATGCCTGATTTCGTCTTGAGCCCGAAATTCCTGAGCTTCACTTTTTTCCCTTTCAGGTATTCGAGAGCGGCCTCAATCGCGTGCTTCGTGAAGCCCAGCCTTGGGCCGTCGTTCGTGAATGATATTTTCGTGCCTTTTATTTCCGCATCCGTCGTTATGTAGAAGTCTTCGAGATTTATTGTGGTTTTTTTTGCCTCGGAAGCGGTAGCATAGACCCTCCTGTCAACCGCGAGCACGATGCATGGCGCTCCCTCAAGCACGCTCCACTCGCCGGAGAGCATGAGCTTGCCCGGCGCGGAAACCGTGACGCTTTTCATCGAATCGCCTCCTTGTACATCCTGAGCCCCTCCACAAGGCACGGTGTGACTTTTACGCCTGATGCAATCAGCCCCTGAACCTCTTCTACTGATAGCATCTTCACTTCCTTGACTTCCCCCTCGTCTATCTCCATCCTGCCCTCGCCTTCGCAGGTGAAAAGGCGCATCAGCATATTGTCTGTGTAAAGCTCATCATGCACTATCTTATCGCCTATTTTGCGCAGGTTCCTTGCTTCCAGGCCAAGCTCCTCCCTCACTCCGCGTACCGCCGCCTCCTCGAATGTCTCCCCTGCCTTGACGGTTTCGCCCACGATGCTGTAGTGCGACGGCCTCTTTGTTTTGTTAGCGGCGCGCTTCTGTATGGCAATTTTGCCTTCCATGAAAACGATTATTTCCGCGGTGCGGTAGAGCAGGCCTTTTGCCTCCACTTCGCTGCGTGGAGCCTGCCTTATGACCTCGTTCTTCTCGTTTATAACGTCAAGAATTTCTTCCATAAGCAGAATCAATCATTCAGCGTTTTGCCGATTTTTTCGAGGGGCTTGACGAGTTTCCCCCATTTCTTCACAATATACTTTATGTCCTCTGAAAACTCTTCCGGCTTTTTCTTCAGCGCATCATTTAGCTCTTGTACAGTGAACAGCTGTATTCCCGAACTTTCAGAATCTATGAACCACACTGGCCCGTCATAATATCCAAAATAGAATGCGGTTATGTTTGGCTCTACCCATGGGGAGCCGTCAGAAGAGATGCGGTTTGAGACGTAGTTCTCATCCACTTCCAGAATGCGCAGTATCGCGATTATGCTGGTGTTTGCTGTCTGCACGGTTTTTTCAAACCTGTCTTTATTCACGATTGTTGCAGGAATCCCGAGTTCCTCGGCGCATTCCTTGAGGACCGCTACATCGTAATCGTCCCCGAGGCCTACGTGCCCGCCGATTGTCTTGTCCCATAGGCCGGGATTGTCAGATTTCCATTTCGACCTCTGCTGGAGCATCACTTTTCCGGAGGTGGTCATCAGCAGCACCCTGACATGCCTGTGCTTGATTGAAACCTTCCCGGTCTTCCTGTACTCTTCTCGCATTTTCTGGTGGAGTTTTTTCTTCTCCTCAACGCCGGCCAGCTCTCCCTTTAGGTTATAATACTGGAGCTTCTCTGACTCGCTTTTGGTGTTCCGTGCCTGCATAAATAAGTCCCCCAAACTAAGACTTTTTATACTGGATATGCCAGATTTCATAGTAAACGCCCTGTCCGGCATAGTAATGACGGTGGGGAGATTTTTATAGTAAATAGGTTTTGTAATATTTCACACGGTGTTTAAAAATGGGCTCTAAAAACACTCCGAGGCGTGGCAGCCAACGTTTTAAGCAGCGTCCTCTCTCAGATGCACAAAAGTTGTCCGGAGCCAAGGTTAGGGTGGCCCTTTATTTGAGCAGCGGTTTTAGGCCTAAAAATAAGAGTAGCCGGGAAACGGTTTCATTCATGCGCTCTTTTTACGCTGGGGTAAAACCCGAGTTTAGGGAGGGACTAAAAAAAGGTTTTGTGGCATCGTTTCTAAAAAATCAGCTCAACATGTTTACTATAGCAAATGTATTTACACGCCTCAGAAACCAAGATATATTCATTTCTGGAGCCGAAAAAGAATTAGCAAGGCAGATACTAAAGCCGCAAATCAGGTTAGCTGACAAGATTATGGAATCCTTAAAATAATTCCTTGTTGCTAAGCCGCGCGCCCTCTCCCGCGTGGCACACGTACACTTTCTCCACTTCCGCCATTCCCTTCACGCGCTTCGCGATTTTCCCTGCGTTTTTGTCCATGCATACTATCTTCACCTGCGGCCCGCCGTCTATCGTGAAGTAGCACTCGATGCCTTCCTCGTGCATCTGCATCACTTCCTTCATCATAGTTATTGTTTCCGGCTGCCAGTATATGATGTGCGGCGTGGTGGTGTGCATGGTGGCGTGCATCTTGAGGGCATTCAACTCTGCTGCCGTGCCGAGCTGCGTGAACTTCCTTTCCATTATAGCTTCCCTTACATTTTTTAGGTCCTCTTCCACTGTTTCTAGCCATGCCCTGTACATCGGAGAGTTTGCAACTGTCTGGCTCATTCCGGCGCGTGATTTCACCTTCTTTTCCTCTGCCGTCACCACGCTCACTATCATCGCGAGTTCCGGCCAGTGCTCTTTCGGCGCGAGCTGTTTTGCGTAGCTGTCAGAACCATCGTGGTGGCTGCCTTTGACCCATTCCGCGAAGCCGCCGTAAATGCTCCTGCACGCGCTTCCCGAGCCCTGCCTTGCGAGCATGCTCAGCTCTTTCTTCTCAATGTGCAGGCCAAGCGCCTTCGTGGCCGCGAGCGTGAGCGCGGCAAACCCTGAAGCGGAACTGGCGAGGCCTGCGGCCTTCGGGAAATTATTCTTGCTGGTTACTTTTGCGGAAAGGTGCGTTTTTGCGAGCCGCCTCACGAGGTTGAGCTGGCGCACGACCCTGTCAAGCTCCTCCCCAGCCACCTTCTTCCCATCAATTGTAACCTCGTCCTTCCTGTGTTTTTCAGAGAATTCGGCAGTCGTTGTTGTGTACAGGCCGTCGAGCGTCATTGAGATGCTCGAATTCTGCGGCAGTATGAGTCGCTCGTCGCGCTTGCCCCAGTACTTCACGAGCGCGATGTTCGAGTTCGCGGTTGCTGTTGCTTTCATGAGGAAAACTGGCTGTTTTGTTATTTTAAGGTTATTTGGAGAATGGTTTTCTATGCGCAATAGTCACTTCACGAACTCCACATTCGGCAGGCTTTCGAACTGCATGTCTCCAGTCAGGAATTTGATGCCGTTCCTTTTCGCGTAGATGTAGCCTATGCAGTCCGCGTAGGAGAGGTTCTTTTTCTTGTGCTCTTTCCTGAACCTGATTGCATCCTTGAGGGTTTCATCGTCAAGTTCAACCACTCCTTTCCTGAATCTGGCAAATATCTCTGCAGCTTTCTTCGCCGAAGCAATTTGAGCCTGTTTCCAATGCAACCGAAAAGCTTTTGAGAACTAAAACCTCTATTCCAACTTGCGTAATGGGAGGTCATGGTCTCACCTCCTTTTGTTGAGGGTGAGACACCTCCTACAATAAAAAACCGCTTTTCACATCAATTTTGGCTTATTCCGGAAAACGAGGAACTGCGGGCATTTCGGTATAGAAGCGGCCGCACTGCGTCAAAAATTATTCACTCCCCTCCGAGGCTCGTCTTCCTCGCTCCATAGCCTGCCTTTTCGAGCGCTTTCGCAATCCTCTCCTGCGCCGCCTTGTTTTCCGCGAGGCATATCACGAGGCCGCCCCTTCCTGTTCCGGTGAGCTTTGCGCCAAGCGCGCCGTTGCTTCTGGCGATTGCTATTATTTTCTCTATTTCAGGGCAGCTGACATTTATTTTGCGCAGCAGTTCCTGGTTCCTATCCATGAGCGCGCCGACTTTCCTCTTGTCGCCGTTTTTGAGGGCCGGCACTGCTTCATCAAGCACTTTCCTGTATTCCGAGAATATTGCGTCGAATTTCTTTGGGTCGTTTTCCTTTTGCGCGCGCACTTCATCTACCACTCCTTTGGTTTCCTGCGTGATGCCGGTGCTGGCAAGCACTATGTCAAGCGGTTTTTTCACGGCAAGCAACTCAATCTTGTTGCTGCCGCCCTGCATGTTCTTCTCGAAAACCAGCATGCAACCATAAGTGGAGCATGTATTGTCTATGCCGCTCGGGGTGCCGGAGCCAGCGGTTTCCGCGGCATATGCGGCCTCGTTGACCTGTTCGTTGGTAAGGTTGAGCGAAAAGTGCTGGCCGATTGCGCGCGCTATCGAGCTTGCAAGCGCCGCGCTCGCGCCTATTCCGGAGGCGCATTCGAGGCCCCCGGACAGGGTGATTTTGAGGGGGCTCTTCCTTTCATCGAGCTTGAAGTGCTTGCTTAGTGCTTCGATTTCCCTCGCAATCTCGCCCTTCTTCGTTTCCTTGTATCCTCTGATCTCTGGCCTATTGTCGATGAGCGTGATTCCGGTTCCGGGCCCTGCCTTCTCGACAGTCGCAATGGTGTGGTCAGAAATTGCAGAGGCTATTGCCGGGAGGCCATACACCACAAAGTGTTCGCCGAAGAGGATTGTCTTACCATAGCCTATTCCGGTGGATTGCATGTAAAAAGAAGCCCCAGAATTGTATTTAAGGCTGAGTCCGGAAGAACCTAATTGTTTCCAAATTCATGCCATTCTTCACCGGATTCAATTGGCTTTGCCGGAAGTTCCCGCTGTCTTTGGTCGCTCCATTCCCTGACTTTCCCGAAATTCCTTTCTCCGAGTTCGTTGTACAATTCGAACATTGTCAGTTCTTGGGCCATATTGAAAAACTCAAGGTGCAAATAAACCTTGGTTCTTGCGGGTAACTGCCGCAGGTTGCTTGCATATGCCTTCGCATTTCTTACAAACCCCTCCACTGTTTGATGGTGGAACCGGTGTTTATAGCTCTGCCAGTCAGAATTTATTATGGCCTCTAGGATTGCCTGTGCCTGATTATTAGTAATTGGGTGCCCGTGCCTTAGGATTTCCCCGCCATACTGAAGCCCGCTTATCTTTGCAATGATTTCCTTTGCCTTACTCTTTTTCTCCGTAGGCATCTGGAACGAATCAATGAATTTGTTTGCGTCTTGCAGTTCACGAAGAAAAATATTCATGAAGTGCTGGTGCATTCTCGGCTTTATCCTCGCGAGCAATGATTTCGAATTTCCCGGCAAGGCTTTGCCGCCCCTTAGCAGAATACCCCTGGAGACTTTTTTCGTTTCAACATGCGGGATAACAACCGGAGGGCTTCTTTTCGGCATTCAACCTACAACCTTGAATTTATACCCGTACGCTATCGCGCCTTCCGCGTTGGTGTCGGAAATCTTCCTGAACACTTTCCTCACTTTCGCCCCGGTTTTCACCTTTTCCACCTCCGAATCCACTATTTGGGTGAGGAGCCTCACGCCGTTGGATAGCTCTATGATGGCAAGGTAATAGGGCGTTTCGTTCTCGAAGCCTGCCGGCCCTACAAAAACCTGTGTCCAGCTCAGGATTTTCCCTTCGCGCGGCATTTCTTTTGGGGCCAGCTTCCCTTTTCTTCCGGCTGTGGGGTCAACCACTCTTGCGGGGAAGAATTCCTGGCCAGTCTCGATGTTGGCATTGCCCTCCAGCCTGTATCTTTCCGGGTATTTCCTCCAGTGCAGCGGCAATGAACCATGTACCATTTTTTCACCCGAGCTTTACTGCTGTTCCGTAGGCGAGTATTTCAGCGGCATATGGCATGACCTCGCCTGTCGTGAACCTGACGTTCAGCACTGCGTCCGCGCCGAGTTTCTGGGCTTCTTCTTCCATCTTGCGCAGCGCTTCTTCCCTTGCCTCGTTCATGGAAACTACATATGCGCTTATTTCGCCGCCGAAAACCTTCTGTATCCCGGCTACTATATCGCCCCCGACACCGCGTGAGCGTATGGTGTTGCCCCTCACGATGCCGAGCAGTTCCCTGATTTTTTTGTTTGGGACGAAATCCGTTGTAGTGGTTATCATGTGCATGCCTCCTCACATTTTCCTGTACAGATGTATAACAGCCGTTGCGCCGGAGCCGCCCACGTTGTGCGTGAGGCCTATTTCTGCCCCCTTGACCTGCCTTTTTCCGGCCATGTTGTTCAATTGCCAATATGCTTCTATTGCCTGTTTTATCCCTGTAGCTCCGACTGGATGACCGCAGGCCTTTAAGCCTCCTGAAGTGTTCACAGGAATTTTTCCGCCAATTCGGGTGTTTCCCTGCTCCGTGAACTTCCCGCCTTCTCCCTGCTTGCAAAATCCGAGGGCTTCGATTGCCATGATTTCGGCTATTGTGAAGCAGTCGTGGACTTCTGCAAAGCTGACATCGGACGGCTTTATGCCGGCTTGCTTGTACGCCTGCTCCGCGGCGATTTTTGCGGATGCGGTTTCCCACAAATTCTTCCTCTGCGCAAGCGCCAACGTGTCTGATGTCTGTGCAGAGGCAATTATTTCCACTGCTTTATCCGCCATTTTCATTTTCTTTGCAACATCCGCCGCGCATAGTATGACTGCTGCCGCCCCGTCACTTATCGGCGAACAGTCAAGGAGCTTTAGCGGCGACGCGATATAGCCGGAATTCATCACTTGGTCAATCGTAATTTCGTTCCTGAACTGTGCATACTCGTTGTGCTCCGCGTTCTTGTGGTTCTTCACAGCCACTGCCGCGAGTTGCTCTTCTGTCGTGCCGAACTTCTGCATGTGCGCTCTTGCCATCAATGCGTAAAGCGCGGGAAAGCTCGCGCCCATGAACAACTCGGTTTCCTGGTCGCCTGCGCCTCCGAGGGCGAATCCCGCGTCCTCGGTGCTCACTTCAGTCATTTTCTCTATGCCGCCAACGGCAACAATATCATGCATTCCGCTGGCAACGGCCATGTAGCCGTTCCTCAGGGCAACGCCGCCCGAAGCGCACGCAGCCTCGAGCCTCGTGGCCGGAATCGGATTGAGGCCGAGCTGGTCCGCTATAAGCGCGCCTATGTGCTCCTGCCCTATGAACCTCCCTGACGCCATGCAGCCGCCATAAACGGCCTGTATGTCTTTTCTCGCGAGGCCGGAATCATGTATTGCCTTCACTCCGGCTTCGGCTATTAGTTCCTTGAAGCTGAGGCTCCAGTGCTCGCTGAACCTCGTGAGGCCTGCGCCGACAATTGAAACGCTTCTCATTTTTTCATCACCGAGTTTTTATCCATTCAGTTCATCCCCTTTATCTTCTTGCGGTGTATCGCGTACTGCGCGTAATCAACGTATTCTTTCTCCTTTATGGCCTCGAGCACCGGCACTTTCGCGCGCTTTTTGCTTATATTCTTTGTTGCCGTGATTATGAACGAGTCGCTCCCCGCCCCGGAGCCGTATGAAGTCATGAGTATTTTGTCGCCCGGCTTTGCGACGTCTAGGACGGATGCGAGCCCTACCATTGAGGCGCCGGAATAAGTGTTTCCGATGTGGGGGGTCAATAATCCCTGCTGTATCTTGCTGTCCTCGAACCCCAGTATTTTTGCGGCACGCATGGGGAATTTCCCGTTGGGCTGGTGGAATACCGCGTAATCGAAGTCCTTTGCCTCCATCCCGGCCTTTTTCATCATGTTTTTCGAGGCGCTGAGCACGTGCCTGAAGTATGCGGGCTCTCCCGTGAACCTTCCTGCGTGCCTTGGGAATTCCGCGTGCTGCCTTCTCCAGAAGTCCGGGGTGTCTGTCGTGAATGAGTAAGTGTCGTTTATTTCCGCTATTATTTCGTCCTTCTGGTGGCCGACGATGAATGCCGCTCCTCCGCTTCCTGCGGTGAATTCGAGCGCGTCTCCGGGCCTTCCCTGTGCGGTGTCTGCGCCGATTGCGAGGCCGTACCTTATCATTCCGGCTTTCGCGAATCCGTATACAATCTGGAGGCCTGCGGTTCCGGCCTTGCACGCGAACTCGAGGTCTGCGCACATGTAGTCGTGGCCGCAGTTGAGAGCCTCGCCGACGATGGATGAGGTCGTCTTCACCGCGTATGGGTGCGATTCGGAGCCTACGTAAATCGCGTCAATGTGCTTTGCGTCTATTTTTGCGATTTCGAGCGCATTCCTTGCGGCTTCCACGGAAATCGTCGAGGTGTCCTCGTCCCACGAGGCAATGGCCTTTTCCTTTACCCCGAGGCCAGAGGAAATCTTTTTCCCGTCCTTTTTCCACGCGCGCGCGATTTCCTCTACAGTGATGCGTTTCTTCGGGGCGTAGAAGCCGTAGCCGACAATGCCGGGGTTCATTTCTTTCCCTCCATTATTTCCTTCGCGCGTGTCACGCTTATATTCTTCTCCTCTGCCATCTGCCCTGCAATCTCGTCAATCCTTTCGCCTTTCGCCCCCGCGGTTATTGCCATGTTTTTCGCGTGGAGCCTCATGTGGCCTTTCTGTATGCCTTCGTTTGCGAGGGCGCGGAGGGCCGCGAAGTTCTGTGCGAGGCCCACGCTCGCGATTATTTCCGCGAGTTCGCCGGCTGTTTTCACGCCGAGCAGCTTCACGTTGATTTTCGCTATTGGGTGCGTCTTTGTGGCGCCGCCGACGAGGCCGAGAGCCATTGGCAGCTCGATTTCGCCTTCGAGGTCGCCGTTCCTGTTTTTGCGGTATTTTGTCAGCGGCCTGTATTTCCCTTCCATCGCGGCGTATGCGTGCGCTCCGGCCTCCACTGCGCGGAAGTCGTTGCCGGTCGCTATCACGGCTGCGTCGATGCCGTTCATTATTCCCTTGTTGTGGGTGCATGCGCGGTATTCGTCGTTGGCCGCGAATTCGTATGCGTCGAGTATGTGCTCTATGGCTTGCTCTCCGAGCACTTCCTTTTTCCAGATGGTTTTTGCCTTTACTGTCCTGTGCACTGCGAGGTTGCTGATTATCTTGAGCCTGGTTTCGCACCCTGTCATTTCCTCAATCATGGGCGATATGCGTTCGCACATTGTGTTGACTGCGTTCGCGCCCATGGCGTCCCGGACGTCTACGAGCAGATGCAGTATGACCATTGCTCCGCGTTTTGTCCTGATTTCGCGCGCCTCTATTTTCCTGGCTCCGCCGCCGAACTTGACGAGCGTTGAATCGCCCTCGTTCGCCTTCCCGAGCAGGAGCTTCTCGTTCTTCATCACAGCTTTTATGGCCTTTTTCGCGTCTTTGGCCCCGACGAGCTGTATCTGGCCTATCATGACGGGCTCGGATGCCTTGGCCTCGAACCCTGAGCTCATTTTTGCCGCGTTGCTTGCTGCTGCCACTACGCTTGGCTCTTCCACCGCGAACGGGACGAGCACTTCCCTTCCGTTTACGGTGAAGTTGGTCGCGAGGCCGAGTGGCAGGGGGAAAGTGCTGTACACGTTCTCAATCATCCTGTTTGCCGTCTCGAAGCCGAGCGCGCCGTACTTTCCGAGCTGCTCCGTTTCCTCTTCGGTAAGGCTGGCGAACTCTTTTACTATTGCGAGCCTTTCCTCCAGCGGCTTTTCGTAGAACTTGGATATTTTCGACGTTTTCATGTTTAACCCCTTGAAAGATAAAATGTGCGCTCGGCCCTAATAAGCGCTGTGGTGCTTTGAAAGGTATGCCTGCACTATCTTGAGGCGCATCTTCTTCTTGGCCTCGCCGGTCTTGAGGATGTCCCTCGTGCTCTGGAACCTGGCCTTTACTTCCGCTTCCACGCCCTTTACCCTCGATTTCATGTCTTCTTTCGCGGCGTGCATTTTTGACCTAACATCTTTTCCGGCCAAACCTATGTATGCCCGCACTATTTCTGCCCTTGCCTTGACCTTGGCCTTTCCTGTCTGGAGTATTTCCCTTGTCCTTGCCTTGTCCATAGACGGCATTTTGTGCTGGAAGGGCTATATAAAGGTTACGACTTTTGTCCATCTCTATTTTGGCGAATGACGTAATAAAGTTGTTTAAATAACTCCCTAAACCCCAAATTATGGATGGCGCGCCAATTAAGGCCTGACTGGTTTCACGGAAAGGCAAGGGCAATAATTCATGGGCAGGGCCCTGCCGCTGCAGCCAACCGCCAAAGGATAGGTGCTGCTGAGAAAGAGGAGCACAGGGTTGCGCGCCAACTTTCAGGGCTCGCGTTTACGGAAGTCTTCCATAATTTTTTGCCCCAGGTGAAAGGCTGGCGAAGGGACGAAGTGAGGTTATTGAGGGGGCAGCTCAAGTCAATATTTGTCGGGAGTAACGTGCCAGCCGCTTATTCAATGCTCCACTCAAGGCATTTAAACGGTGAAGCGTTCATCAGATTACTTTCAAAGGAAAGGGAAAAACTAGTCTCATTCTGGAGGGAAAGGGGCAAAACTATCACTGAAGAGGACATGAGCCTCATTTCTGTCGATTACTTGGGTTTTATGCAGAGGGCACACAATTTTATTGAGAGTGCCAAGCACGATAAATGAATTATTTTCCTGTCGGCATTGCCAGCAGGACCTTTCCGCCCTTCGTGAGTTCAATCTTTTTTTTCACGCCGAACCTCTGCTGGCCATCTAGTATCGCCTCGGCCTTTCCCGGGCCGAAGGGGGACACCATGACCTTTTCATGGTCGTTGATTATCAGTGGCCTGTGCTTCCAGTCAACCGGGTTCATGCTTACAACCACAAACACTGCCGCATTGCCCTTCACTATAGGGCCTCCGGCGGAGAGCGCGTGCGCCGTGCTGCCTGTCGGCGTCGCGACAATGAGGCCATCACCGTTTTCCTCGCGCTCTTCCTTTCCGACCCTTATCCTGTAGCGCATCAGCCGCCCTGCCTTCGCCGGCACCACTAGCACCTCGTTCAGCGCCTCGCCTGCTTTTTTGCCGTCGATTTTCGCGAGGATGCGCGTCCGCTCCTCCACTTTGTACCTGCCTTCTAGCACGCATTTCATGGCTTTTTCGATTTTGGTGTTTTGCCATGCCTGCAGGAAGCCGCGCGAACCGCAGTTGATTCCCATCACCGGCACTTTTTTGCGCGCTTCGCGGAACACCTGCAGCAGTGTCCCGTCGCCGCCGAAGGAAAGCAGTATTTTCGGGCGCATTTTTCGCAGCGGCTTTCCTTTTCCCAAAAATGCAGTGTCGGTTTCCAAGCTCGCGCCGCCGGCCTTGAGGATGGCCATTGCGCGCCTTGCGGTTTGCACGGCGAGCGGATTATGTCTCCTTCCGGTGATGCCGATTTTCAGCGCCATAAGACCATCTGCCTGTGAAGGGGTTAAATTGGTTTTGCACCTGAATCCCTGAGGGTAAGGCAATGCCGGAAAAATGGAACAAACCCATAATATCAAGGAAGTACGCTGTGGGCAGGGCAAGGTTGCGGAAACTCTACTTTGACAGGCGCGAAGGGAAGGTTTTCTTCCGGAAGTTTATTCAGGATTATTTTGTAGGCCCTGCGAGAACCAATCTGGCCCGGACAGGAATAAGCCCTGCAAAAATAGGGCGGGCCAACTACGAGAAAATAATCAATGCTTACCGCAGTTTAGGCCGGAATTACATTGAATTCGTTTCAGGGAAAACCGGCGTAAAGGAGCACGCATTGTTTTCGGCCGGCAGTTCAAGGGAAATATTGGAAGCCCTTAGGGAAGGGGGCGTTCCTCAGGCAAAGAGGTTTGAGTTCCTGAAAATGCATAATGGGCTTTTGGTCACGCTGCTTGCCGACCAGCAACTGCTGACGGTGAAGGCTGCGAACTCTAACCAATAAAGCTGCAGTTCTTTTCCTTGCAGTGCCAGCGCCTGCCACGGATTTTCCGGTTAGACCGCATCTGGTTTAAATATTTCAACCGCATTATCATTCCATGAAAGTAAGAAGGCAAAGGCCAGCGACAATTAAATTGAACGGGCCGATTTCGGATTTCACGAGTGATTATCGTGGCGGTTATTTGATGCAAAGCGGGAATATGTGGAAGGCCGCGCATGGCCATTTCACCAGGAACCCCTCACGTAAGAGTGTGATATTGAGAAGCGACAGGCTCAGCGGCATTGAACGCCGCCTGCATGTCATGAAAAAAGGCAAGGGACTTTATTGGGTTAAGAGGACTCATACGATAACAACCCATCCGGAACCTCCAGCGCCAAGAAAGACCGGCCACAGGAGCCTTGATGCATCCATACGCCCGCCTCTGCAAAAAGCGATGCCAGTGGATAACATGGACCGAAGGACTAGGATTATTTTGTCCAGCCTTCTCGCAAGCCGCCGGCCAAAAAGGCCCGGCAAAAAATGAAAACCACTTTTTTAAACCTTTTCAGGGGAAAAATCTAGCATTGGTGAGTTGTGGGGTGTGTTGATGCCAAAGCATGTTTTCATGTTCGATGAGTCGAAAAAGCCTAACACTGAGGAGGCCCAGTTCCTTCTTGGCAACAAGGGGGCGCAGCTTGCGGAAATGACCAATGCCGGCCTCAGGGTGCCTTATGGCTTCACGATTACGACTGTTGCTTGCAACCAGTATTATGCCCTTGGCAAGAAATGGCCGAAAGGCCTTGATGCAGAAGTCAGGAGTTCCCTGCGCAAGATTGAGAGGAAGATGGGGAAGCGCTTCGGTGACCCCAAGAGGCCGCTTTTCGTTTCTGTGCGCTCCGGTTCTTACGTTTCTATGCCGGGCATGATGGACACGGTGCTGAACCTCGGCATGAACGATGCCACTGTGGAGGGCTTCGCCAGGCTCACGAAGAATGTGAGGGCCGCTTATGATTCGTACAGGCGCTTCATAAACATGTTCGGCGACGTTGTCATGGGGGTGCCGCATGCGAAGTTCGAGCATATTCTGCACGCCAAGAAGGAGGAGCGCGGCGTGAAGTCGGATACGGAGCTTTCGGCTGATGACCTCAAGGAAGTGGTGCGCGGCTACAAGGAGCTGGTGCGCTCGGAGAAGGGTTTTTCGTTTCCCGATGAGCCGGAGAAGCAGCTGTCCATGGGCATCAATGCGGTGTTCGAGTCTTGGAATTCGCCGCGGGCGATAAGCTACAGGCGCATAAACGGCCTGCGCGGAGACGCGGGCACGGGCGTCAATGTCCAGGCTATGGTGTTCGGAAACATGGGCGAGGATTCAGGCACGGGGGTATCTTTCACGCGCAATCCTGCGACCGGGAAAAGGGAGCATTATGGCGAGTTCCTTGTCAATGCGCAGGGCGAGGATGTCGTTGCCGGCATAAGGACGCCGCTCCCGATTGACGCGATGAAGAAGACCCATCCGAAGATGTACAAGGAGCTGGTTGGCATTTATGAACGCCTTGAGAGGCACTACCGCGAGGTGCAGGATTTCGAGTTCACTTTCGAGAAGGGGAAGCTTTACCTCCTCCAGACGAGGAGCGGCAAGCGCACGGCGCAGGCCGCCGTGAAGATAGCGGTAGACATGGCAAACGAGGGCCTCATAACCAGGGAGGAAGCTGTCCTGCGCATGAAGCCGGAGCAGCTGGACCAGCTCCTGCACAAGCAGCTGGATTCCGGCGCGAAGAAGGGCGCCGAGATTATCGCGAAAGGCCTTGCGGCATCGCCCGGCGCGGCAGTCGGCAAGGTCGTCTTCACCGCGGAGCGCGCGACAGAGCTCGCTGGCCTCGGGGAGAAGGTCATACTCGTGAGGACCGAGACGAGTCCGGAGGACATTGAGGGGATGCATGTTGCGCAGGGAATACTGACCGCGAGGGGCGGAGTTACAAGTCATGCCGCAGTGATTGCGCGCGGCATGGGCAAGTGCTGCGTAGCGGGATGCGAGGACATAGTGGTTTCCGAGGAAAACAGGTCAATGGGAATACCCAGGAAAGGCTTCGCCCTCGCGGAAGGCGATTTCATTTCGCTCGATGGCGGCACTGGCGAGGTTTTCAGGGGCCAGCTGCCTCTCGTGGAGCCCGCGATGTCCGGGGCTTTCGGAAAGCTCATGAAGTGGGCTGATTCTTACAGGAAGATAGGCGTGCGCACCAATGCCGACACGCCAAAGGACGCGGAGGTAGCTCGCGGTTTTGGGGCTGAAGGCATCGGGCTTTGCAGGACGGAGCACATGTTCTTCGAGGGCGAGAGGATAAAGGCCGTGCGCGAAATGATTCTCGCGCGCGATGAAACCGGGCGGAGGAAGGCCCTTGACAAGCTCCTTCCGTTCCAGCGCTCTGATTTCGAGGGGATTTTCAGGGCCATGGACGGCCTTCCGGTCATCATAAGGCTGCTTGACCCGCCGCTGCACGAGTTCCTCCCGAAGGATGAGCAGGACATGCAGGCCCTCGCGGGCGAAATGGGCATTACGCTCGAAAAGGTGAAGGAGATTTCCTCCTCGCTGCATGAATTCAACCCCATGCTCGGCCACAGGGGCTGCAGGCTCGGCATCACTTACCCTGAGATTACCGAGATGCAGGCCACGGCAATCTTCGAGGCCGCGCTGAACGTGAAGCGCGCAGGCGTTAAGCCGGTTCCGGAGATAGAGGTTCCGCTCGTGGGAAACACGAAGGAATTCCTCGACCAGAAGAGGATAATAGACGCTGTTGCAGAGAGGCTGAACGTGAAGGCCGCCATGGATTACAAGGTCGGCACGATGTTCGAGGTTCCGCGCGCGTGCATCGCCGCGGCTGAAATAGCCAGGGAGGCTGACTTCATATCTTTCGGCACTAACGACCTCACTCAGACCACTCTCGGCTTTTCGAGGGATGATGCAGGCAAGTTCATCGCCATATACCTTGAGCGCGGCATCCTTGAGCGCGACCCTTTCCAGACCATAGACCAGGCAGGGGTAGGAAAGCTCATGATTCAGGCCGTGCAGTCGGCGCGCACGGTAAAGCCTAAGATAGATGTCGGCATTTGCGGCGAGCACGGTGGCGACCCCGCTTCGGTGGAGTTCTGCCATAGGATAGGCCTCAGCAATGTGAGTTGTTCGCCTTACAGGGTGCCGATAGCGCGCCTCGCTGCTGCACAGGCGGCAATAAAGGAAAGGAAGCATGCAAAGGCAAAGAAAAAGTGAAATGGTAGCTCAACCCCCACAGTTGTGCGAATTTGCTATTCGGGCCGTGCAGTATCGTTCAAAATTTCTCTCCAGAAGTGAAGCTCCCCGCCGCAGAGACGGCGGGGTATATGAAATCACAATCAATAAAAAGTTAGGTGCTCTCAAGGTATAGGGAAGGAAATATGGACTTGAAGTTACAATACGCCGCAATTGCCACGATTTTGGTTCTGATATTCCTGAGTGGCTGCGGCGGATTCACTAACATATCTTATTGCGGCGACCTTGCTTGCAACAAGGGAACAGGAGAGGACAATAAAGACTCGCCAAAATACTGCCCAAGCGACTGTGGCGGCATTAGTGTCCAACAAGAAAAAATGCTGAAGGTTGCGCTGGTAAACTCGCCAACATACGATTTTGGAAAGGCGGTCAGTATTGCGGAGAAAGCCATGGCAAAAAAGAAACCCGACCTGATAGTGTTCCATGAACTGGCATTTTCCAGCAATGCACCATCAGGGAAAAACATTGCAATAAAGCCTTCTGGCGGGAGTTTCGAGGTGCTGGAGGGCAATGACAGGCGCCTTTACGATTCAATAAAACGCCTGCAGGAACTTGCAAAAAGCAGCAAAACAAATCTTGTCGTTCCCATCAAGATTTCCGGACGGGGTGGGGATAACGGTCTGAGTGCTATATTGATAAACTCCAATGGGGAAACCCCATACTTGCACGACAAGTCTGGTCAAGCGGTGCTCTCGGAAATTAGCAACTCCAGCGGCGAAAAATTCAGTTTTTTTGTCGGTTTGTGCGGTGCCCCTTTCCAGATAAATTGGACTGGCGAAGACAACTTCAATGCAGACTTATTCATAAGGTCGGGCTGGGGCGGAGGAGAAGCGTTCATCACAGCAGCCATGGAATACTATGAAAAAGGCACGCTAAGCGAACAGACATACAGCTTTTTCAGCGACACCTTCAGGAAGATTTTCATAGACGAATACAAAATAACATCCAAGCAGGACCTAATCTCCAGGCTTTCGGCGCAACAATCGCCTTTTGAATGGATTCCTTTCTGGAGAAAATACCTCGCACAAAAACACGCGCTCAAGGATGCAGGATTCATCATAACCTCGGACGAAACATTATCCTACGGAATAATAGGCCAAAACTGGAATAACAAGACAAGCAACCTATATTACGATGAAAACTACGAATATATCTATGCCGAAATAAGAATGCCAATTGTTTCACAGGATGCGCAAACCTACACCTGCACACAAGCCACCAACCAAACGTGCAGCACCGAGTGCAGCCACACCCAACTGGACGGAACAGGAACCTGCCCGGCAGGACAGGTGTGCTGCAAACTAGGGCCAACTATTGAAACTAAAGAAACTTATAATGAAGGCGAAGAAATAAGGGAGTTAGAATGGGACGGACAATACGACGGAAAAGTATTAGCTCTGATGTTCAAGCAAGTTTCTCAGGGGGGAAGTGCAAGCTATACGGCGTTTGATTTAAGAGATAATACCGGAAACATAATAGGAAGCATTGATAGGGTGCAAATCGGAGAGAATATTTTAGACATATTAAGAGATAAAGAAAATCGGCCAATGCTTAAAACAGGCATACTAATACAGGCGATAGACATTGATCCAACAACTACTCTTGGCAGAGTAACGATAACTCGGACAAACCCGAATGGTTACCGGAATACGCAAGGCGATGTCAGTTGCACAAATGGGGCAATTTGCAGGTATGAGTGCAGAAAAATAGAGCAACAAGATTTTAGCCCTATTTGCAATACGGATGGGGTTGTTTGTTGCATACCAAAACCTACGTGTAAAAATGCTGTTTGTGAGCGTGGAGAAACTACCCAAAACTGCCCACAGGATTGCACAGCATCGGAATTCGCTTGCATTAATAGAGGGGGACAGACCTGCTATCGTAATGAGAAATGTGATGGAACTTTGGACATAAACGCCAACTGCTGCATAGGGACTTGCAATGATCCAACAATTATAGGACTATGCCCTGCAAAACCGAAAAAAAATGATATTAAAGTGCAGGCAATTGGGGCAAGAAACTCAGAGTTTAAAATTGAGACTGACAAAGAATTGGACGAAGCCGAAAATAATGTCTCAGAACAGATTTTTTATTCTGGGCAAAAACTTAGAGCTGTAACTCCTCAAGGTATACGGTTTATGTTTAGTGCTTTTGCTAGTTTTTCCGCTTGTGCGGGCGCAGTGCTGAGTTTTGATGTGTTGCCTGTTTTGATTTCGTAGATTTTCGATAGTTCAATGAGCGCTTCATTGACTGATATTTTATCAGTCAGCTTTTTTTTGCGAAGAAGGTTAAGAATTTTATAATGCAGGTAAAGGGAAAGGAATGAGATGAAAAAATAGCCACGTACACCGTCATCGTCGCGCAGGTATGTTTTGTCGTTTTCAAGTTCGTTTTTGAGTGCGTCAAAACAGGTTTCAATATCTTGCCTGCTTTTGAAGAACTCGTATACTTTTTTTCCAGAAGTGTTAATGTTTGAGAGGATTGCTATTTTGCCAAAGCGGGTTAATTTTTGAGCGTATTGTGCCTTCGTTCTTTTGTTTTGTTTCATCAATTTTATGAAAGTGGTTTCTTCTTCAGTTCGAAGTTTGAGGTCTTCAAAGATGTAGAGCTGTTTTTTTTCAACTTTATATTTGTTCCATTTGATTGCGCGCTCGCGGTACATGAAGGATTTTTCTAGCGGAGTGTCATATTTTATGATTGAAAAGTTTCTCCGAAGTGGTAAAACAAAGTTGAAACTTTTCTCGTTCAGCAGTTCGGCTATGTTGTATGATGCGAAACCCCTGTCAAGTACGACAACCAGATTTGGCATTATAACGCCATCTATAGCCTCTTTAAGCGCTTTTACATCTCTCACGGAACCATGAAGCGGGCTGAGCAAAACAGGAAGTTGCTTGTCAATGGAAAAAAACATCATGAAGTTCACTTGGTTGAGAAACAGGTGCTCTGCATTATGTCCGCGCTCCGCAAAACGCAAATTTTCCGAATGTGAAAATATTGAGCTTAAATCAAACGCAACCATATGAGAGCCTTTCATGATTGCATCAAAAAAATTCTTTTGAGAAACCAAATTAGGCCCGACCTCATGCAGCACTTTACTCACAGTGTTTGGAGAAAGTGCTGCATCAATAACGTTTGATGCTGCAAGCTTTTCCCATTGGCATTGGATAAGCCTCAAAGGAAGCGGCTGAATAGTTTTCACAATCGCGCATGCAAGTAATTCCTTCCAACGTGACGGAAAAGCCTCTTGCAGAGGTTTTCTAATGCCCTCGCTCATTTGCAAAAGCAATTGCGAATTCCCAAACTCGAAAACAGAACGCTGAGACAGCAAAGCATTCCTTTCAACAACACCCTTCTCAGTCATGCGCCCAATGTACTCACTTACTTTCCTCACTTTTTTTGCCTGCTTGTCCCAGCGCGTTGTAGAGCGATACAAATAATATCTGCCTTCATATGATCGCGCTTCAAGGCCCATCTTGCGGATCTTGCGTTCCTTCATAACCAGCTTTTTGACCCACGATTCCATAAACCATATATGGTTTATACCTATATAAGCTTTTCCATCAAGGATCAGCCATAAAACACGTTAAAATGGCTAGAATCAGGGAAACGCAAAACATAAACCGTAAATCGCTGCGGAGTTACAGTTCAAAACTCATAATAGCTTCAATTCTGCATGCCGGTAAAGTTCACGCCTCTTCTTCCTTCTCGCCCTTGTTGCCCTTCGCCTTGCCTATCGCGCCATTCGGCGCGTTGATTTCGCGTATCATTTTCGACGCC
>JACQPB010000046.1 GCA_016202305.1 Candidatus Iainarchaeum sp.
GAAGGGAGAAATTGCCTGAGAAGGTTTTGGAGACTTCCAGGTTTGAGGTTCCGAAGGTTCGGGGCCACATCCAGGGTAACCGCACAATCATAAGCAACTTCCCCCAGATTGCTGACCTTCTGCATAGGCCGCCGGCGCACCTTCTCAAGTATATCCTGAAGGAGCTCGCAACCCCTGGTGAGGTGAGCAAGGGCCTTTTTATCATCGGGACCAAGATTTCTGCTTCAAGGATTAATGAGAAGATTGAGCAGTACGTTAAGGAGTTTGTTCTCTGCCCTGAGTGCAGGAAGCCTGACACAAAGCTGGTGAGGGATGACAAGTTCCTCTTCATCAAGTGCTCTGCCTGCGGCGCAAGGCAGCCGGTTAAGGTTAGGGTGTAAAAGTTTAAATACTGTTTTTGCGGTTTTCAGCCTGTGAAAAAGGGCCAGGTTACGGTTTTTTTGATAGCTGCTGTGATAATCCTCCTTATAGGAGTCGCCTTTCTGCTTTATCTCAACAAGCCTTTCAGGTTTGCTGGGTCCGCCAGCGCCCAGGATGCGATTAACCGGTTTGTGTTGCAGTGCATTGAGAATACGGCGGCCAAGGGTGTTAGGGAGCTTGGCCTTCAGGGCGGCTATTATAGGCTTCCATCAGGGCATTTTGAAAAAGGCGATTATGGCATTCCGTACTATTTTGACAGGGGCGCTGATTTTTCCCCTTCAATAGGCACTTTGGAAAGCGAATTTTCAGACTATATGGACGACAGGCTGCCTGGCTGCGCTGATTTCAGCGAATTCGGGAAGCAGGGCGTTCTTGTTTCAGCCGGAAACCCCTCAACGTCAACAGGCATTCAGGCGAACAGGATTGTATTGAGCATCGCCTACCCTTTAACCGCGAGGGTGGGTGACGAAACCGTTTCCTTGGAAAGCTTCAGCTATGAGCTTGACTCCAACTATGGCTTAAGTCATCAGGTCAGCAAAAAGCTTGCGGAAAAGCTGGTTAATGACCCTGAGTACAGGGACTATACCTTCATCAACAGCCAGCCTCAGATTGTAAGCATCCTGCCGCAGCAGTCTTACACAGACATCTACATTGTTGTGGACAGGCAGTACAATTTCCTTTTCGCAGCGAGGTTCAGATGAGACAGTTAGTGTGGCTGTTGTTTGTTCTTCTGCTTTCAGGCTTTGCCTCCGGAGCCGCCACTGTAATTCTGCCTCCTTCTGGCCCTGACGCTCCTGACGTGAAGCCGCCAGGTGGCTGCTCAGACTGCGTTGCAGGGACAATCTGTACGTCAGCCGGGCCTCCGGCCTCATGTCAGGCTGCTGAAACTGCTGACCTTGCCACAGTCCCTCCTGCCTTAATCAATTCCCAGATTTCTGCAATTCCTCCAAAGAAGCTTGAGGACAGCCTTGGGGACATTCAGGACCTTTCGCAGCTTAGCTCCCCTGAGGCGCAGGAGGCTTTGCGTCAGGCATTCCAAAAAAGGTATGGCATTCCTGTAACCATTGACGCTTCAGCAGGCAGGGTTAGGGTTGTGAATGACCGGCTTTTCCGGCAGGGTTCTAGCATTGACTTGCCTTCGCTGAAGGATAACAGGGAAATCCGGAGTTTGGAGCTTACAACCGTCCAGGATGGCGCAGGCAGCCAGCTGGTCGCAAGGTACAGCTTGAAAACAGGCTATTATTTTGACGTTGTAGGCCAATTTAATCTGGTTGCGGCAGATAATTATGGCCTGGTAATTGATGGCATTAATGCAAGATTCGCTGCAGCGAACGGTTACTACGGAGTTATTGATAATTACGTGACCTCCAGAAACGTTCTCCTTAGTTTGGCTGGCAGTGAGGAAATCAGCGGCGACGCAAATTTCTTCAGGAATCCTGACAGCTCTCTTGACAGGTCAAGGCCTGTTAAGCTCTCAGGAACAAACAGCTGGGTGTGCGTTGATGACAAGGCCAAGTGCATGAGGAATCATCCGCTTAACGACTGGACATCCACTGAATCAGGGCCAGGCTCTGCTGACTGGATGGTGACTGAGGCCTGCTTCCGCTGCTCTGAGGACGAGGTATCCGGGCTTTCTGAGAGGCTGCTGGAAGGCCTGATTTATGGTTATACGTCCTGGACAAGGCAGCCGAATGCCCAGGGCATAGTGTCAGACTCATTGAACATGAGGGGATATGGAATATCGAAGTTCGGCGACGCGATTATCGAGGGCTCACATCTCAATGTTGATTTCACCGTTAATGATGACTCCGATACCAGTGGCGTGATGTTCAGGTTCCTTGATTCTAAGCTTGGGAGGGATGATAAGGCTGTGGGAAGGGTGGTCTCCTATGGAAGGAGCCTTGACCTGCAGTTTGAGTCTGACGGCAATGTTCATGCAAAGGAGAGGAACTTCCAGACCGAAACAGCAGTTCCGCTGACCTCGCAGGGGTTCGTTAATAGCCTGCTGTTCGGTTCAGGGGATATTCTGCCTGCTGCTGTCACGCATTTCGGGGATTCTTCTGCCATAAAAAAACTTGAGGCTGAAATAAGGACAACTCCCTTGGAGGCCCGTTCTGCTGACGTTAAGGCATACATCAGCCAGTCAAGGCCTGACCTGTTAGGCCAGCCTTTGACTGCAGCGCAGTCTGCCGAGCTTGACAGGGAGTTTCTGAAGGCTTACCTGGGCTACGAGTATGCGGCAGATTTTCTCAAAAGGCAGCCTACGCTTGAGGAGGCATACCATTATGGCGAGTCAGTTCTCTCAGGGCTTTCCGGCAGCCAGAAAGCTGATGATTCCAAAAAACCGGTTGTCTTCAACCACCAGACCTCAAAAGTCCTGCCGTCAGGAACAATGGTAAAGTTTGAGAACTTTTATTTCATGACTCCTGATTCTGTGGTGACAGGCCAGGGTGACATTGATTTTAACTCGGCCCTCAGGCAGAAGTATGAGCGGGAAGTTATGCAAAGGGCGCTTAAGGATTCCTCTTTCCTTGCCTTGGCTCCTGAGGAGAGGGATTCCTACATTCAGTCCGCTGTATCGCAGTATGAGCCCCTCATTTCCTTGGCGTCAAGGATGAATGAGCAGAGGCTTGTTGTGGAATACGTGGAAAACTCAGGAAACGTGGTGGGCGTTCAGGAGCTGAAGACTTCTGTTAAGGATGTTGGTGATAAGAGGCAGCTTGCCTACGCCCAGCTTGAGCATCTCCAGACAGTGCAGGAGGGTATGGAGGAGGTGCTGCTGCAGTTGCAGCAGGGGAAGTCGCTGGTGGATATCCGGGAGAAGGCATCTGGAAAGGTTGAAGCGGCTTTCGGCGACCCTGCTTTGAATTATCAGTACAACCAGGAGCTTGCATCCAGGATAATTTCTGCAGGCAGGAGCTCAATTGAGTTGAACGGCCATACTTTCGACATCACCACTAAGGAGGGTCTTGCATCTTTCCTTGTTTACAACAATCTGGATGCAGCGAGGCTTTTTTATGGAAGGGGCAACTTTGAGGACGCTAGTTCGCACTCGCTGAATGCCCTGCAGTTCAGCATGAGCCCTGAGGACTTTGCAGAGTTCCTGAAAGTCCTTAGGCAAAACCCTGGAGTTTTCGGAAAGGTGGCCTCCTCCCCCGACGGCCAGTCAGGGTTCACCGCGTTCAGCAGGGACGGCTACGACTACCTTGTCCCTGACCGAATCAGGCTTATGGTCCAGCAGGGAAGGCTGAACCAGGACATTTTGAAGCAGTACATGGACAACAAGGCGGCGGTTGAAAGCAAGAACCTTCTGGTAAGCAATCCTGAAAAGGCCCTTGACTTCATACTGCCAAACGAATATTGGGAGGTAGCTGCAAATCTTGCCTTTGCCTCAAAGCCCACTGCTGTCGTTGTGTCTGCAGGAGGCAAGGTCATGCTGAGGAAGACTGTGCTTAAGCTCTCTGAGGAGGTGGGGAGGCTTGGCTTCAGCGGAGTGATTGGGTTTGACCTGCCGAGGGGCGCGCTTTCCGGAAATGCGTTGAGGGCTGCGGTTAAAGCATCTGATGAGGATGCCCCCAGGCTTTCAAGAGGTTCATTTCCAGTACTTGACCCTGCTGCCGCTACAGGCTGTATTACATGCCGCCCCGACCAGGTGCTTGACTCTTCAAATCCTGCATTTGCCTTGCAGACAGAGCCGCGTGATAAGGGCCTTTTTGAAAGGCTGCTTGACCTTGTAAGGGGAAGGAAAAGCCCTGTTGCACCACCAGAGGCCCCTGGCGCTCCTGATGATTTGACCCTTTTCAAATTTTTGGATGAAGAACAGGTTGTTCCTCATCCAATTGACCCTCCTGCAAGGCCTGGCTCTATTGATGAAGTTGTGCAAGCCTCCCAGAGGCGTGTGCCAGAAGCTCAGGATCCTGCTTACGTCGCTTCAGTAAGGTCAATGTTGGGCAGGAGTGAGGAAGACATTTCCTTCATGCTGGATAAGTATATAGGCACTAACATAAAGCCACAGGTTGCTGCTGTAGTTAGGGACGAGCGCATGTGGCAGCAGGTGCTTGAACACCTGAAGATACCCCCTACAGATGTTCAGAAGGTTGGGTTTGAGGAGCTGAATCCAGGCACATTCTCGCGGCCAATAAAGGTGACGGTTTCCGGGCAGGGTTTTTCTAAGGATTTTGTATTCAAGCTTCCTAGAGACAGTTATGTAGATCCTGAAGTCACTGAAAGGCAATTCAGGTATATGGCTGGAATGGCCAGGGCAACGGATGAAAGGGGAGAACGGGCCGTAATGCAGCGAGTCTTGGCAGATCCTTTGTATTATGATTTGGGGTATCGTGGGCCTTCGGCGATTGTACCTGAGGAGTTCGTCCCGGGAAAGTTGGCTGGTTGGGCTGAAAGATATTATGAGCCTGCTGCCCTTGTGCACTCGCTGGGCAGCTTGGACGGCAGGCTGTGGGCTGCTTCCAGGCAGCTTGAGAATGGCGTGGAGACTGGCTTTGTTACCGTTGACAATTCTGCGGCTAACATAATTGTGGCTGAGTCTGAAAACGGCGAGGTTGTTGCGAAATACATTGACTCGGACATCAACCGCAACCACGTCATAATGGGCAATCTGGAGGACCTTGTGATTTACTCCATTCACACTAAATCCCAGAGGAATTGGCAGCGAAGGATCCAGCCTGATGATTTGGACGATTTTCTCTCAGGGATGCTGGAGCACCTTGGTGATAGGGATTCTGCCTTGCGGTCTTTTGCAAAGGCTGCTGACACTCTTGAGCAGGAAGCGCTGAAGGTTGAAAGCGAGCAGTGGCGCAGTGAAATGAGGGAGGCTGCAGGGAGGATAAGGGCTTTTGTAAAGAGGGAAGCTGCATCTGTCCGAGGCGTTTCCGGCCTTGGAGGTGGTGCGCCTGCCAAAGCGGGAAGGCCATTAACCAACAGGGAAGTGGCTGACATTGTTAAATTAGAAATACCGCAGGCCGCAGAACATCCGCATCTGGTACGCCTTGTCGCCAATGCGCAGACTGAAATAGACGCTTTTTACCAAGAACTGGCCGCGAAAATGGGCGGCGAATATTTCCCTGCAGAATCCTCTGATATCAGGCAACAGATTTTGGAGGTCAAGCCTCAGTTTGAATTTGCTTTCAGGGCTGGAACACCTGACAAAATGTCTGCGACAGTAACTTATGTTAATGCCGAATTACCTGGAATGTTAGTGGTAGGAACTAGCTCAGGAAGATCCTCTGGTAGAATTTTAGGAGAGAATCAAGGATTTATTGTTAAGGGGCCAAACGGTAAATCGGAGGATACTGTTAGGCTTTACAGGGGGGTCATTGAATATGCTGCAGAACAACAATTACCCGTAATAATTAGGAAACGGTATGCGACTGCTGAGGATATTGAAGGGTTTGTTAGGGGCTGGATTGACATCGGGACACTCTTAAGAAACCATCCCGACCGGGTTAGCCTTGTTTCAAAATATGAAAAAATAGCCCGGGAAAATCCTGAATGGTCCAAATTGGAAGTTGCCTTCAAAGCATTTCATTCATATTGCAGGGAGAATTTCGTGGGGTCGCTTGATTGCTCCGGGTCAATATTTGTTTCGGGTTCTGAGAAGAGTTCTGTAGCTGAAATGTATTCGTTATCTTCCCGAACTGGAATTATTTATGGAACTGAAGGAAGCAGAGGTATTAGGGGTGTGCTTATTCTTGATGTTCCCAAATCAAGGACGTTTGAACCATCAAGTGCTATTGTTAATTATAACAGTGATACTCGTAGTGAAACAGCCATAATCGGGGCTGTTGATCATGCATGGGTGCGAGGATTTGTGCCTAGCGAAGGGTTGGAGAGTAATGCTGCTGGTTTTCAACAGCGAATCACCATTGCAGAAAAGATTATCGATGAATTGGACTCCGCCAGCGACCCTCTGGGTGCCGCTATATCGGTTATGCTGGCAAACAGCGGCCTTTCAAGAGCGCTGGAGAGGAATATCGGGACAAACATCAGGTCTCAGGTGGAGTCTGTGCTGTCTGACAGCGGCGCCTGGAGTCAGGTGCTGTGGCATCTCGCCGTTGAGCCTGGTGATGTGGCGAGGATTGACGTTCAGGAGCTAACGTCTGGCTTTTACAAGAATCCCTTTAAGGTGGAACTGTTCCTTCGCAACGGGGAGAGCAGGAGTTTTGTCTTCAAGCTTCCAAGAGACAGTTATGTAGATCCTGAACTCACTGAGAGGCAATTCAGGCATATGAAGGATTTGGATGGCTCTGGAGTTATGCAGAAAGTCATCGGCGGCCAGCCGGTGTATGTAGATCTTGGCGGTGATTTGGGAAGGCGGCCCATTATTTTTGAGGAGTATGTTCCGGGGTACACGGCAGAGAAGGCATTGACTGTTTATGGCAAACGGCCTGTTATGGTGTCATTGGGCGACCTTGATGGAAGGTTCTGGGCTGCTTCCAGAAGCGTTGAGGATGGCATGGTAACAGGCCTTGTCAACAAGAACAATGGATTAGATGATATCATTGCAGAAGAAAAGTCTGGCGCTTTGGTTTCAAGGTATGTTGACTCAGACGTTGATTTCGTTTCACAGGGCGGGATAGATGAATTGGTGATTAAAGGCTTATTTCACAAGAATTTCGAGTGGCCAAGGATAATGCCTGATTACATCGATGCCTATCTTTCCGCAATGCTCCCACACCTTGGCAACCGGGAATCTGCCCTTCGCGCATTCATATCCACTGCTGACAGGATTGATTCAGAGGCGTTGAGGCCTGTTAACAAGGATTGGAAGGCTGGCATGCAGGATGCCGCGGGCAGGATTAGGAAGTTTGCCACTGACAGGCTGGAAATTAAGGAATTCGTGGCTGCGGAAAGAAGGGCCGCAAAAGTTGTATTGTTGCCTGGCACGCCAGTGAACTTGCCAGCCAAACCTGCAGAGGTCAGGGATGATGCCTACGCGCTGCTCGGCCACCTTTCAAGAGACTCGGATGCGTGGAAGCCAGTCCTTGCAAAGCTCGGTGTTAAGCCTGAAGATGTTTTGAAAGTGGATGTAAGAACTATGGCTGAGGGTGGAACAAAAATAGCCTACATCGTTAGTCTTGATTTGAAGTCGGGTGAAAGGAAAAGCTTCGTGTTCAAGACTTCTAATGGAAAAAATAGGATTCTGGAAGGTGAATACTCTGCCTTGAAAAAGGCTGAAGGGTTCAATGTCGGCCCAAGACAGCTTACAGATTCCCCCATCGTGGCTGAAATAGCAGGGGGTAAGTCGGTTCTGCTGCTTGAGGAACTCGTAACTGGCTACTCGCTTGATGAGGCAAAGCTGACTGTCCCGCCTGATGAATTATATCGGGCAATGGGCGAGCTTGATGCCCGCCTGTTTGAGGCCGGAAAGACGTCAGAGTACGGAAGAATCAGGGGCTTCACCTATAATGACTACAGGTCGGCCAATGTCCGGTTTTATGATGATGCTGGAGAGGGGCTTGTTGGAAAATTTGTTGAGTTGGATGTAAGCACATCATCGATTGATGATTTTTTTGGCGCAAATTACTTGTTTAGTGTACCTCCTGAAAATTTGAACGCATACCTGAAAGGCTCATTTTCTGTTCTGAAGGATAAGCGCAAAGCCCTATCCAGCCTGGCTGGCCTGGCCGACTATTTTAGCTGGAAATCATCTTATATGGCCGAAAACGTTGCGCAAATAAAAAAATTCGTTTCAGAGTATGCTGCCTCAGAGGGGATAACATTGCCTCCAAGAAGGCAATCCATCCCTTCAAAAGCTGAGCTTCGGGAAGCTGTTATGGGCAACACTGCAGACCCGTTGGCGGCAGACATTGTGGCCCGGGCCTACACTGACATGTACTCTGCTCGCGTGAAATTGGCCAGCAGTTTTAATGGACGCTACGTTCTTCTTGACGGAAACATCATTGTTGACGATGCAGTCGAAACCGGTGGCAGGCTGTCTGATGCCCTGAAAAGGGCGGATGTCAAGGCAAAGGAATATGCTGAAACGGATAAGGATGCTGTTGTTAAGGTGGTTCCCAGTGTATCCTATGGCGAGCAAAATAGTCCGGAAAAGATAACCGTCCTTTTGACTTTTGCTGAAAAGGCCACTGGTAAAAGATACGATGATGCCTTTTTCGGGGAGGTTGTCCTTAACAATATGGCTGGTTATGGGGCTGTGGAATCAGCCGGTGCAAAAAGGGGGGAAGTCAGGCTGTTTATGGGAATAGGCGGCGATCCATCTCAGGTGCAGAAAGCCGGAATCGTGGCCGCGGGTTATGCGACGACAGATGACATCCGCAGGTTTATGGATGGGAAAGCAGGCATAGAAGAACTGCTGGGGAAGCATCCTGAAAAGGAAAGCTTGGTGAAACGGTTTCACAAGGTTAAGGAAGAGAACCCCGGCTTATCTGACAGCGAAGCCGCTTACATGGCATTTACAAGGAATTGTGCTTGGGCGGGGGGTTGCCATGCGAGCATTTTTGCATCTGCTTCCTCTGACCCACAAATGAGTGCTTTTTATGAACAGTTTGGAGGGCAAAAGGCCAGTTGGATTTTGGTCATGGACATACCTAAAAGAGAGGTTCTTAATGCAAAAGAAATAGGGAATTTTGGAGAATCAGAAATGGCTGTTGCTGGCGAGATTTCTCCTCAGTGGATCAAGGGATTCGTGCCCCGTAATGTAAGGTACGCTGATATGGATACAATGCTTCACGCCTTCGATGCGCAGGTCACGTCAGGGACGACTGTGGTTGTGGCTTCAGAAGGCGTGGTAAGGGAAGTCCCCTTTGACGCAGAGAAGCTGACTTCCAAAGCCCAGTTTATGGTTTACGGCGAAAATCACAAGGCGAATATAGTTGGCCCGCCTGGGACTGTTTACGACATTGGCGACGGAGTTTTGTTAAGGCCGGGCGAAGTGTTTGAGCTTTCCGAGGAACAATATGCATCCCTCAGGAAGGCCGCTCCTTATGACCTTGAGGTTAGGGGGTTTGGTGTGAGTATGCCCATCACTGAGGCAGAGTATCGGGCCATTATCGCTTCTGGAAAGTTTGAGACTTTAGTTGACAGTGGCGATTATGTGGTATATGTAACTGAGGGGTTGGAGCTTCCTGGGGGCAGAAGGCTGTCGGCTGGGTCTGGTGACAGGATTTGGGTGGGTTTGGGCGAATACATCTCTGTGATGACCAAGGGGATTCGGCCAAATCTCGAATCTGTGTCGAATGGAGTGACCATGGCCCTGAACAGCCATGAATACGCTTTGTTAAAGGTTCGCAATTACTTCCATGAGGGGGCGTGGATTAACAGCCCGAAATTCAGCGATTATAAGGAGGGCTGGAAGATTCATGTAACCGCTGCTCAGGATGATATCGCCATGCTTGAGGATGCCCTTCTTCCATACCTGAGGCAGAAAAGGATTACGCATAAGGTCATGATAGCTTCCCAGGTTCCGAAATACAGGGGGACGACTCAGGAGGGAAAGGTTGTCGCAGTGTTTCTTGGAAGCGGGCCTGATGCTGAAAGGATAGTCGAGGAGATGGATTCCCTTATTGCTGCAGAGCTGAAGAATTCCGGTAAGCTTGCTAGGGAGGAGCTCCCGTATGGCGGAAAGTCAGGAATGATTTCGTACAGGTATGCGAATCATAAAGGCTATTCAATTGTTAACCCTGATAACCCTGATGAGAAGGTGTTTGATGATGTTATCAGGGAGACCGGCTGCATTCCGCCTTGGATTAAGTTTGACCTCAAGGGAAAGGCCAATACAAATCCCTGTCCGGTGGCTTAACCAAACCACCTTCCAAGCCCTTCCTGCTTCTCCTTGTCCCTGCCGAATACTTCCTCTACCCTTTTCTTGGTGAGCATCAGCGTCTGCTGGAGGTAGGCTGATACTGCATATTTCTCGGCAAGGCTTATCGCAGGGCCGAGGTATTTTGTTATTGAGCCTTCGGATACTGTGAATAGCAGCTTGCCTTTGCATTCGCACATTCCGGAGAGTGGCGGCCTGCGGTATTTCTTGTTGCATTTGACGCATCTGAACTGCTGTGTTGAGAATTTCCTCAGGTTGCCTTTTATGTCGCGGAGCAGGTGCTTTTCTATGACCATTTTTGCGACCCCCTGCGCGTCTACAGCCCTTATCTGCTCTGCCAGCAGAATTTGCCCTTTGAGCTTTTCTTCCTTTGACGGCAGCAGCTTGTAGGCTGAGTATGTGTTGCC
>JACQPB010000042.1 GCA_016202305.1 Candidatus Iainarchaeum sp.
GCAAAATCTATGGCTGCCTCCGCAACCAAAAAGGGACCCGCAACCATGACGTACTAACAAGCCTGATAGCCACATGGGAACAAAGAAACCTCAACCCATACACCCAACTCCAGCAAGCCCTAAGGGGCTAAACACGTACCAGTGCCCTATTATGTAGCTAAATTCTACATAACGCATTCATGTCAGCGCTCCAGCACGGTTGGCAAATCACCGCTCCGCCATGATGGCTTTTCCCCTTCAGTTACGCTTTAAATATCTTTTCACTCCTTTTCCGTGCATGTTCCATCTGCGCGCGCTCTTTGACATATTCACCGGCCGCAAGCCTGTCGAGGCCCTTTCCGACCAGAGGGTCGACATCAAGACTGGCCTGCTCGCTTTTGCGCTCGCCTTCTTCGTGACTTTTTTCCTTCTGGGCATCGAGGTTTTCGTCTTCGAGATTTTCTACGGGGTCATGAGCAAGCAGGGCCTCGTTTCAATCATTCTCACGCTTGTCGGCATCATGATCGGCACTGTTGTCGGC
This sequence comes from Candidatus Iainarchaeum sp., assembly GCA_016202305.1. Taxonomy (GTDB): domain Archaea; phylum Iainarchaeota; class Iainarchaeia; order Iainarchaeales; family Iainarchaeaceae; genus UBA10205. Next base: position 521 of record JACQPB010000042.1, read on the forward strand.
GGCGTCATCCTTTACGTGCTCCTCGTGGTTTTCTCCTACATATACGGGGCCATGCATTATGCGATAATAAAGCACTACACCAATACCCCCGAGACGCTCAATGACTTCAACGGCGCGCTGCTCGTGATTTTTTCTTCGGTGCGCCTCGTGCAGGGTCTCTTGTTCCTCATTCCTGTCATCGGGTGGCTGCTTGCCGGGCTTGTCCAGATTTACAGTCTGATTCCGGTTTACAAGTTCATCAAGAACAGGTTCAGCCTCTCCGAGGCGAAGGCCGTGATAGTCCTTCTATTGCCCGTAACCCTGCTGGTTGTCGGCCTGTTCGTGCTGTCGGTAATCGCGGCCGCTTTCATAACCGTGCCGGTCATAGGGAAATGACTTTTTCTGGCCATCTCATTTCAGGATTCTCTTCACTTGCCGCGCTATTTCCGGCGCCATGTCGGATGCGATGAAAGTATATCCTACTTTCTTGAGGAGTGCGTCTCCCGCCATGCCGTTCACGAACGCCGCCGCGGCCGCCGCCTCCAGCGGCTCCGCTTTCAGGGCGAGGAACCCTGTGCATATTCCCGCGAGCAAATCACCCGTGCCGCCCACGGTCATCCTCGCGTTTCCCGTGCGGTTCAGCAGCACTTTTTTCCCGTCGCTGATAATGTCAATCCTGCCTTTCAGCAGCACGATGCACCTATGGCGCGCTGCCGCCATTTTCGCAAGGGCTTCCCTGTTACTTAATGCCTTTCCATCCACTTTCACCCCTGAAAACGCCTCGAATTCCTTCATGTGCGGCGTGATTATCGTTCCCGGGCGCAGCTTCATTCCGCGGCATGCGTGCAGGGCGTCCGCGTCGAGCACCATCCTTGCCCGGCACTTCTGCACAAATCGCCTTATCATGTGCAGCGTTGCCTTTTCGCGCCCCATCCCGTTGCCTATGAGCACAGAGTCAGCTTTTTTCGCGAGCTTCAGGAGTGTTTTCAGGTGCTGCTGCCCCCATTCTCTCCCGGCAAGCTTCTTCACTATAAGGTCGGGTGAATAGGCGCTTATAGCCCATGCCGGCTTCTCCAGCGATGCGACAGTCACGAGGTCCACTCCGCTCCGGAGGCATGCGATTGCCGCCATTGCCGCGAGCGCCGGTGCTCCTGTCAGGTCTTTGGAGCCTCCTATTACAAGTACCCTGCCGTTCTGGCCCTTGTGCGAATCCCTCTTCCTTTTCGGGAAGAATTTCCGCACTTCCGAAAGCGTTACAGTCCTCATGCTCTTGCCGCTTTTTCAATCTCTTTGCGCAGCGCTTCGCTGATTTCCTTTCCGGAGGCCTTTCCGCGAAGCTCCTTCATGACGTCTCCCATCAGGGCGGGAAGAGCGCCGAGCTTCTTTTCCTTCACGAGTGCAATGTTCCTCTGCACCGCTTCCTGCACCGCCCTCTCTATGTCAGCGCTTCCCGCGGATTGGGCTCCGCGAGAGGAGAGGATTGCCCGGAGTGGCATGCCGGTGTTCCGGCACTTCTCAATTATGGTTTGCTTCTGCACTTCCTTCGCGAGTGCCCCTGTCCTGATTGCCTCGATGAACTCCAGCAGGTCGCTTTCATGCAGGGCATCAATAGCCGCGCCATCCCTTCTGGCTTCCACGAGGCCTTCAAGCAGGAATATTGCCGTCTTCCGCGCGTCAGCACCGCCATTAACAGCCCTTTCGAAAAGCCTCGCGTAATTGCTCAGCTTCATCTCATCAACGTGCTTTTGGTTCAGGCCCCATTTCGCGTAGAGCCTTTCCCTTTCCTCAACCGTCATCGGCAGGCCCTTGCGTATTTCCCGCAGCATCTTTTCATCAGGCATGGTTGTTTCAAGGTCGGTTTCAGGGTACATCCTCGCGGCCCCGGGCAATGGCCTCAGGTATTCCGTGTTTCCGCCATCCATTGCCCCGCGCGTCTCTTCCGGAACGCCGTCAAGGCACTGCAGCGCCCTCTCGAACACGGCTCTTGCCGCCGCTGCGGCCTTCTCTTTTTGGCCGGCGAGTATTACGAACGCATCGTGCGCGCCGCACCCCAGCTCGTCGCGCACTTTCGCAATCTCTTCACCGGTAATTCCGTAGTTCGGGAGCTCGTCGCTGTGGAAGAGGCCCTTCAGCCCTGTTTTTGTCTTGACATGGTCAGCGAACTCTGTTCCGAGGCGCCTGTCAGGCTGCAGCTCCTTTCCCAAGAACCCTGCAAACCCTTCAAGCTTGAACGCCAGCACGGTTTCGCCGCGCGAGATTGCGGACCTGATTATTTTGGCCTCCGTGCCACGGAATGCGGAGCTCGTTTCCTTCGGCTCAGCATGCACGCTTTCCTTCTTCACTCCTCTCTCGGCGAGCTCCTTTTTCACTTCTACGAGCATTGCCTGCCTCTGCACTTCGCGCCTCACGTACTCGTCTATCATCTCCAGCTCCTGCACGCCCTTTACCTCCACGCGCGCCCCTCCGCGTATCGAGATGTTCAGGTCCTGCCTTATGGTGCCGAGGCCGCGCTTCACCCTGCAAGTCCTCCTCAGCAGCGTGCCTATGGCACGCGCCGCCTCCTTCGCTTCCTCCGGCGTTTCTATTCCGGGTTCTGTCGCGAGCTCTATAAGAGGTATCCCGAGGCGGTCGAGCCTGTATGTTACCGTTGTGTCAGTCCTCTCCATCGGGCGCGCCGCATCCTCCTCCAGCACAATCGTCTGGATGCCGAGTTCCTTGCTTCCGATGCCTATGGAGCCGCCTGTCGCCACGAGCATGGTGCGCTGGAAGCCTGAGGTGTTGCTGCCGTCTATCACGAGCTTCCTCATGACATGCATCTCGTCAATCACCGCGCTTCTGCAGAGTATTGCCGCCTCTAGTATTGTACGGAACGCCTCCTTGTCAAGGGGCTGAGGCGGCTCCTCATCGAGCTCAACGAGTGAAATGGTGTCCTCGTATCCCTCATAAATGTAAGCGAGGCCCTTGTTGTATGCCTCAAGCGCGGCCTTGTCGTGCTCCCCGAGCTCTGATGCGGTAGGGCGCAGCCTCCTCCTCACTGTAAATCCGGGCCTGTCCTCCCTCAGGAGTGAAGGAGTCCTGCTGAAGAGCTTTCCTGTGTCAAGCTGCTGGTGCACTTCCAGGCCGCATTTCAGGCCGATGCCGCGGTAGTCAAAGTCCATTGGAAACACGATAATAAGGCGTCATTAAAGTGATTTAAACCTTAGCTGTGGCGAGGATTGCCCTCTGTGCACCATTACAACACTGCCGGCAGAGTGCGCAGGCACGGGGTCGGTTTACATTTCGAGCTGTCTTTCGCTATCATCCAGATTTCTATTTCGGGTTAAGGAACATATGGATTACCCTCTTATCCCGTAACGCCATTTCCCTGTTCACTGTTTTTATTCTTGCCAGTGCCTTTTGGTCAATTTGCTCCAGCTCCGGGACGTAACTATTATACCCTATAGGGTATTGTATCTCCACTACCGCCGGAATCATTCGGCCGATTATGTCGTTTGTTCCGGTTATGTCGACCGCGAGAATCCGCGGGTAAATGTAGCCTGAATGAAATCCTCCCGCCCCGGTCATTTGTGCCCTTGACCTGCCGATAGCGCCCCTCATTATTCCTGTCAGTACTTCTGTGGATCTGATTGCTATCCTTTCGCTCTGTTTCAGGAAGTCCGTCGTCCTATTTTTGGCTCCGCTTTCTGAAAGTTTGAAAATGGGGTCATAATCCATTGCTGTTGGAGGTTCCGGGGGAAGAGGCTTTCCAAATATTTGTGCGAATATAGTGGCTATTGTGTGCGGTGCTCTGCTAAGAGCCTCGTGGTGCGATTTCTTCATCACGGCTTCCACAACGCTCTCGGGCTTTTCAGGATGCCCGCCCAAAAATATGTTGGCGAATTTTATGTCCTTGCCGACCTTTGCATATTTTGCCGTGACTTGGGGGATTCCGTTGGGGCACTGGATTATATGGCGGATTTCCCATGCTTTGCCGTTATATGGCGGTATATGCATGGTTTGTTCAATTAAATATCTCCCGCGGGGCACCACCCTTGAAAAAAGGGTTTCTATTGTCTTTTCTACAGGTTGTTCTCCTAATTTGATGACTTTTCCCGGTATTATTATTTCCCTTTCGTCACTGCCATGTCCTGCGTGGAACCAGAGAGCTTCATTAGTTTTACTAAGTTCATCCATCTTACGTTTTATTTCCATCCTGAAATTTTCCGCCGGTATAGTCATCTTCAGTCCTGTCCCATACATGTCAAACCGTATCAGGTCTGCTCCAACTCCGACTGTCGACTCCCCTTTCAGGTAAAAACTCCCGTGTTTAGTGAGCATGTTTATTGCAAGGAGTTCTGGATGTGCGTTCTGAGGTCTTTCACTCCCATGCGGCTGATATCCTATGTACGTCTCGTGGGATTCCGGTCTTGGTGTGTAATATCTAATGTTCGGGAATTTATGGCCCCCATAGTGGAGCTCACTTCTTCGAGGCGTGGCAAGCCTGTCGTAAGCCTCTCCCATTATCCAAGGTTTCGTAAAAATGTGAGATAATTCACTTCCAACAGTCTTCATGAATAATTCGTCAAAAAGTCTGGGCGTTTCGCCGCTCCTCCTTATTTGTTCGAGCCTTGCGTTAAGCCTTGCGGCCATTTCCGGGTCAACTTCATGCCTGATGCTATCGATTCCTATTTCTGCGACCTGTCCCGGTGTCCGGCGTTCTGCAAATCCGTGCTCTTCCACGAAACGTGTTTTTGGATAACCGCTGTGCCTTGGTGGAGTTTTCATGATAATCATTTTGTTTTTTGGAAGTATAAAATAGTGCCCTATCATCTACACCTGCGTCAGAACAATCATGGTCTGCGTCTTGTCAACGCCATCTATGTCGCGCAGCTTTTCCGTCACAATCTCGTTGAGGTCGTCAATGTCCTTTGCCATGACCTTCACGATTATGTCCAGCCCGCCAGTGAGGATGGTGACTTCGCGCACGCCTTCGAGCTTCTTGATTTGCCGCGCGATTTCCGGCTGCTTTATTTTCCTTCCCTCGACATTGTAGTTCACTGTTATGCCGATGTATGCCATCACGGGCCTGCCGAGCTTCTTGTAGTCAATTTCGGCGGTGTAGTTGCGGATGATGCCGTGCTGCTCCAGCTTCTTTATCCTGTTGTGGATAGTGGTGGGCGGCATGCCGATTTTCTTTGCGAGCTGGCCGACGGTCTGGCGGCTGTTGCTTATGAGCTCGGTTATTATCTCGCGGTCCTTCTGGTCTATTTTTTCGGGTTCCATCTCTATTATTTCCGCCGGTCAACCTTTATTAACTAATAAGGTGCAATTCGGCATTTTATACAAGAAATGGTAAAATATCCCATTTTTTGATTTTTTAGGCGAATTTCTTGTAATTTTTACGATAATTATTGGAATAGGTTTATATTTTTTGGAACACGATAAGTCATGTGCAGGTGCTGGAATGAACGCCAAAGAAAAAGCCAAAAAAAGGGACGTCATTGACAACCTCTTTGACTCGCTGGACGTCAAATCAAAGGGTCAGATTCTGCGCGAAGACATTATTGAAACGCTCCGGGCAAAGGGCATTTTGGAAGATGATTTGAGGATACGGGAAACCGTGAAGGCCCTGAAAGCCTATGAGACCAGGCCTATTTCCTCCAGGGATTTCCGGGAAATCATAGGCCAGAATGTCATGATTATCGAGAAGGCGCTGGCTGGTGGCCTTGTAATCCCGGATTTCAAGAACTTCTGCAGCTTTATAGTGAACATGCACAACCGCACGCTCCTGAATAAGGCCGGGGCGGTTTCCGGCCACACGCCGGTCCTCAAGGCGGTCAATCCGGAACAGTTTGCCATTTCAGTCTGCACGGTGGACGGCCAGCGCTTCAGCATAGGCGACTCCGATGCCTCTTTTTCCATACAGGGTATAGCCAAGGCGATTGCCTACTGCATAATCCTCGAAGAGCTAAAGGAGGAGGAAGTGCGCAAGCACATAGGCCGCGAGCAGGAGACGAGGGTGCTCGACGGTCTGATGCTCAATAAGGAGGGCTTGCCGCACAACGCCCTGGATGATGCTGGCGCGCTCGTCGGAATTTCCCTTATCGAGCCTCACAAGCCCATTGATGCGCGGCGAAAAATCATGCTTGATGTCTTGAGGGCAATGAGCGGGGGCGCTGGCATGGCCGTAAATGAGCAGGCTTATGCCGCAGAAAAGAATTTCGCGAACAAGTATTCGGCGCTTACATATTTCATGCAGGAAAAGAAACTGTTCCCGAAAGGGGCGGATTTCATGAGCCATCTTGACCTCTTTCTCCAGTGCCTGTCCGTGGATGTAACCGCCGATTCTTTGGCTGCAATTGCGGCAACCCTTGCCGGTGCCGGAATATGCCCCCTGACGGGGCAGGCCGTCTTCAAGCCGATAACTGTCCGCAACTGCCTCTCCACACTCTACTTTTGCGGAATGGGGGCGGAGGGTGGCGATTTCTCTTTCACTGTAGGCCTGCCGGCCATCGGCGGAAAGTCTGGCGGGATGTTGGTAGTCATACCGAACGTGATGGGGATAGCCATTTGGTCTCCGCGGGTCAATGATTTCGAAAACAGCGCCCGCGGGATGGATTTCTGCCACAAGCTGATTGAGCAGTTTAATTTCCATCCGTATGACAGCACGGTGCGCTCTCTGAACAAGGCCGATCCGCGCCTCATCAAGAATACGGAAAAGATGCGCGGCATCATGGCTGCGGTTGATGCGGCTTCGCGCGGCGATTTGTATGAGCTCAAACGTCTGGTCGCTAACGGCGTTGACCTCAACGAAGGGGACTATGATTTGCGAACCCCCATGCACCTTGCGGCCGCAGAGGGCCATGCCGAAGCCATGCTATATTTCATATCCTTAAAGCTGGACATGAGCCCGAAAGACAGGTGGGGCGGAACGCCCATGCGGGACGCCGAGAATGGCAACCACAAGGAAATAATCGCATTGCTGCAGAAAAACGGGGGGAGGTGACCTATATGGCGGACAAAATGAATTCGGTTCTTGCGGTGTGCTGGGCCGCAGCGCAGGGCGACATAAACGAGCTGCGGCGCCTGGTCGCTTCGGGCGTTGACCTTAACGTCGGCGATTATGACAATCGCACAGGCCTCCATCTGGCCGCGTCCGAGGGCAAGCTCGAAGCCGTGAAGTTCTTTATATCAAAAGGGGTCAACCTCAGCCCGAAGGACAGGTTTGGCGGAACGCCGCTGGTTGATGCCAAGCGGGGGGACCACCGCCAGGTTGTGGCGCTGCTTGAGAAGCACGGGGTAAAGGAGTAATGGTATCGATGGAAAAAATCAAAGTGTTTGTATTGAACACCGGCGGAACGCTCGGCTCGGTCGGCAAGCCCTTGCGGCCGGCAAAGTCCGCGGCAGAGCTTTTGCATGGCATCCGCATTCCGGTAGAAATTGAGCTGACACTGAAGGATTTCAAGTACCGGCTGGACTCCTCTAACATCATGCACCGCGAGCGCGTCCTGATGGCGCGTGACATAGCGGCGGCCTATGCGACGCATGATGCGTTCATCATTCTGCACGGTACAGACAGCCTGGCGGAGACATGCGCCGCATTCTGCCTGTTCTTCAAGCATTCATTGCAGAAATCCATTATCGTGATTGGCGCGCAGATGGCTTCGGACGAGCCCGGCTCTGACGTGCAGCTCCAGCTCACGAACGCCTTCAGGGTCGCATCGTCTTTTGCCCGCCACGATGTGGTTGGGGTCTACAACGTGTGCATTGGCGATGTTTGGGACGGGAGCAGGGTCAGGAAGAGGGCTGAATCCAACTTCATGGCATTTTACACTCCGGGGCGCTACCCGGTCGCGCGCGTGTGGCCGCACATACACTTCGATGAAGGCCTGCGTTATAAGGACCCGGTGCAGGCCATTCAGGGCCTCAAGATTGACAGCGCGCTCGAGCCTAACGTGGCCTATTTCAGGGTCTCTGCGGACACGCCGCCCTGGATTGTAATGGACCTTGTCAAAAGCAACCGCATCAAGGGGGCCATACTGGAATGCAAGGGCGCGGGTGGAATTCCGGAGCGCGAGTGGAAGGATTACCAGAATGATGAAACGTACTCATGGATTGATGTCATAGGCGCTGCCACCAAGGCCGGAATACACGTTGGCGTCATATCCCCTTTCGAAGACGGAAGGGTCATCCTGGAGCGTTATGAGCCCGGCATGAAGGCCAAGGAAGCCGGAGCCATAAGCCTTGAGAGCCTCACCCCGGACATGGCCGACCTAAAGTTCCGGCAAGCGATAGCCATGTTCCCGGACAATAGGGAGAAAATCCAGGAATTCATTTCCACAAATGTCGCGGGCGAACTGCTCACTGGCACCGAGGACACGGAAGAATTTGTTGATACTCATTAAAAATTTCTTTCCGGATGCGTGTTTAACTGGCATTGAATCATGGAATCCGAAAATGCTGCGGATGTGGGTTGGCTTTTCATGGAAATCATAGAAACCCCGCTCATGCGGATGCTGTATGCAAAGGAAATAGAGCACCGGGTGATTATTCACAAAAAGCCCGCATATTCATGTGAGGATGTTTCGCGCGAGCGCAATATCCCGGTCGCCGATATTTTAAAGTGCATCCTTGTCGCGGATAAGTGGCACAAGCACTGCCTCTTCTGCCTTCCGGGGGATTGCGCGCTCGACCTTGAGAAGGCGCGGGCTTTCCTTGGCACGACGCGCCTGAGCTTTGCAACCAGGGAAGAGGCAGAAGCCGTGACCGGTCAGAAGCCCGGTACCATCAATCCCTTTTTCCACACCGTTAAAGTCCCGATAGTGTTCGACAAATCAATCCTCTCGAAAACGGCCATGGATATCAGCAGCGGAAATCCCAATGCGGGTGTGCAGATGCAGGCGCAGATGCTCGTGCTCCTTGTGAACCCCAAGTTTGCCGATGTTCTAGCTTCCATGCCGGAGGTAAAAAATACGTGGAAGTAGGAAAGCTGAAAATGGGATTGGGTGTTGGTAAATAAGGCGTAGTTATGAAAAAATCGAAGAATGCAATCAAACGAAAACCGCGAGAAGAAAGCGCTGCTGTTGGTAAACTCAAAAGAGCCGCAGGAGTACAAACTTCTCAGAAGGGTAGTTTGGCCCCAAGGCCAAATTTTGATTTTATTGAAAGGCATGAATATAAACCAGTTCTAACTGCAACAAAAATAACGAGGGTTAATTGGGAATCAATGAGTTTATATGATCATTTAAAAAGATTCAGCCAAAATGTTACAGGGGATGCGGATTTCAGGCTGTACGCCGTCCATGTATTGGGTTACTTGTGTTCTGGTAAAAGGAAATACTCGGATGGTTTGTACCGATACGAATTTAATTTATCCAAAGAAACATACCCTATAGTGAAAGACATTGCTGTCCAGGCCAGTACTGCCGCGTTGCGCGACCCATGGTGGAAAGTTCAGCAATCTGCATTCCACAATCTTGCTGTTGTTGGCGACCCGCGCTCACAACAAATTTTTACGAGTGTATTGAGAGGCAAAGCCGATTGGATTTTCCAGAACTTAAGCGAAAATTTTATTGGCGCGCCGTTATTGAGGCATTCGGGTGAATATACTGCTGCGGATAGGCGTGTCGAAAGTCTTAGTGGTATTAGACGTCCGACAAAAGCCCAATATTTAGCTTATTTGCAAATTGATGCATTGGATGGACTTGCAAAAATTGGCGGAAAGGGCAATATTTCAAGGTTACTAGGGATAATGAATGGGGAGAACAAATGGCTCTATAGGTATGCAAGGCACGCTCTTGCCGAGCACTCAGACCCCGAACTAATGCGATTACTCATAAAAACCGTTGATTTTCAAAAAATGACCGAGGATGATGCCCGCATTCTGATTAAGACTTCAAAAAAAATAATGAATCCAACTCAGCCCCACTGGCCGACCCCAGCAGAATCGGCATTCAGTCCACTTCCCCCTGAGTCTGACCCACATAATCTTGATAAGAGAAATCTTTTGCCAGAAACCAAAGTTGCTGTGCTGTCTGCAGCAAATGCATTAGGCACCTTGCCTGCCCAATTTGACTGGCCAAAAATTTATGATTTTGCAAATAGCTCAAGCGAATTCAAACTTGCAAAACATTATGGCTTAGTAAAATAAACATTTAATGAAAAGGCAAATGTCTTGCATGTTATTTGGCATATTCTACATTCGGCAGCCGCTCGAACTGCCTGTCGCCTGTGAGGAATTTAAGGCCGTGCCTTTTGGCATAAATGTAGCCTATGCAGTCCGCATATGAGATGCCTTTTTTCTTATGCTCTTTCCTGAACCTTATGGCTTCCATGAATGCTTCGTCATCCGGCTCTACAACCGCTTTTCTGTATGTGCCATAAATCATTTGCGCCTCCTTCTCCCCGTACTCGTGCATGGCATGCCAGTATATTTCGACGAGGTTGAAAACAGTAATCATTATCTCTTCAGATGAATATTTGGCGTAGTTCGCATTCCCGGACATCAGCTCTATCACCGCGTAGCTGTCCCAGAAATAGCTCATGCCCAGCCCGCCCTCATTTCGTCCTTTATCTGCTGGGCGGTTTTTCCGGAAAAGCGCGGGAACCTGCCGAACATATCGGCTGCAATAACGCCTTTTTTGGAGAGGAGCTTTTCCTGCGCCAGCTTCCATATAATGTCGTTGTAGGTGTCCCTCGGGTGGTCCTTTACCCTTTTCAGCAGCTCTATGACCTTCCTTTCCAGGAGGATTGTTGACTGGTCTTTTGCAGCAGGCATGTATAATGTATTATACATTAGTATATAAAAATCTTCCTTTCGTCAACCTTCGTATCGCGTGAATTCGCTTATCTCCCCCCGCAGGTTCTTCCCAATCAGCTCTTTCACCTGCGCGGGCTTGTAGTTTCCCAAGAGCCATGCAAGCTTTATGAACGCTGTTTCAGGAGTCATGTCCTCCGCGGGAATCACTCCCATGTTGAGGAGGTCAATGCCCGGCGAGTACACGTGCATGTGCACCCTCCCGAATATTGTCTGGCTGGCCATGACCACGATTGTGCCTGAATCGCAGATTCTCTTTATGGCCCTGAAAATCTTCTCGTTGTATTTGCTGTTCTCGTCGCTCACCCCTATTTCCGTGTGGCCCAGGCCGGTTCCCTCAATCACAAGCCCGGAGAACTTGTGCTTTATGACGTAGTCGAACTGCTCTGCCCTCATGTTCGTGTGGGTTTTTATGATGCTGACGTTGCGGTCCATCTTGTCGCGCAGCTTGAGTTTTTTCGACGGGTCATGCCTCGGGTAATCCTTTTTAATGAACTCTATGCGCCTTGTCTCGAAATTCACCCTTGCAATGGGCGTATCGTTCACGGCCTTGAATGCATCTCTTCTGCTCGAGTGCATCTTCCTCGTCTTGCATGCCGGCAGCAGCACGCAGTTGTCGTCTTCGACGCTTTCGTGCATGCATATCGCCACGCCCGCGAAGTCGGTTTTCACTATGAATTCGCATGCGCACACTAGGTTCATTGCCGCATCGGAGCTGGGCCTGTCGGAGCTGCGCTGCGCCCCCACGAGTATCACTGGCACTTGTATGTCCTCCAGCATGAATGCGAGGGCCGCGGAAGTGTAGTGTATCGTGTCGGTGCCGTGGGGCAGGAGTATCCCTTTCACGCTCCTGTCCTGCGCGGCTTTCGCTATTTCGCGTGCAATCAGCCCGTAATGCTCGACTCTCATGTTTTCAGATGCTATCTGCGTGATTTTCTTGGAAGTGAATCTGGCGATTTTCGTGACTTCCGGGAACATTTCCAGGAGGTCTTCTGGCTCGAAGCCCGCTGTCACGGCGCCGGTCCTGTAATCCACCCTGCTGGCTATCGTGCCGCCTATGTGCAGTATGGCTATTTTGGGGAGTTCATTGCCCTGCTCTGTGCGATGCCTCGCGCCTTTTCCGACTTTTTGCGCCTGGCCGAGTTTTTCTATCGCGGTTTTTGCAGATATTCTGGCCCCGATGTTGTAGCCCGACTTGAGCTTGAGCCGTATCACGCCCTTGTCCTCGGGTGATGGCGGGAGCACGCTGCCGACATATTCCCTTGGGCCGTCCCTGAGCCTTATCATTTCCCCTTCCTGCAGGCGGTTCTTTTTCATAGTAATCCCTTAATTATATGGCCTATCTCGGCCCAAGCCGAGATAGCCGTCGCTCCCAACCGCCGAAACGGTTGTTTTCATGAATTTCAGGGTTTCCATCGTTTCACTTCATCGTATCGATTTTGTTCTTGGAGAACGGCGTTATTTCCCCCGCATAGCTCTTCTGCATCATGCTTTTCACTTTCTTGTAGTCGGTTGTCTGTGCGAGCACCCACATGAGCTTCACGTATGCTGTTTCAGGCAGCATGTCATATACTGGTATCGCCCTGAGGCCCCTGAGGCGGTTCCCTATTTCGGCTTCGTAGATGCGTTGCCAGTGCTTTCCGAGGTAGCAGTTGCTTGCAATCACTACTGCCGCGTTTTTGCTGTTCGCGTATGCGATGGCCTCCTTCATGCCGTTGTCCAGCACGGGTATGTTTCCGAGGCCGAATCCTTCGAGGACCATGCCTTTCACGGGGTAATCGACGAGGTTCTTTATCCTGTTGCCATCGAAGCCAGGGTAGACTTTTACCGTGGCGACGTCGGTTTCGAGCTTGTTGTAGAGTTTTGGCTTCGACCTCGACCTTTTCCTGTAGGGCGTGTTCAGGCTTATGAACTGCTGTATGTCGCCGAGCGGGTAGGAAGTTTCGAAGCTCCCGAATCCGCCGAGCTCGGAGGCGTTCACTTTCTTGGTGCGTGTGGCCCTCATTATTTTTCCATTGAATACAATGAGGGTTTCGGCGATATCGGCGCGGCCTGCAACCGTGATTGCATCGCGCAGGTTCACTTCCGCGTCGGTGTTGAGCTGCTCCGGGTGCATCAGGGCGCTCGTGAACACTACTGGTATATTGAGCTCCTGTATGAGGAACGAGACCGCGGTAGCTGCATAGGCCGCGGTGTCGCTGCCTATCGTGACGACTATGCCGTCATAATCGTTCATGGCGTAATAAATGGTGTTTGCCAGCGTGAGCCAGTTATCCGGCTTCATGTCGGCGCTGTCCATCCTGAAAAGATTGGTCGTGGAAACTTCAAAATGCTCTTTCACCCTGGGCGTGCTGTTCACAAGGGTTTCCATGGTTATTTCGCCGTATTTCCATATGCCGTCCACCAGCTTCGCGCCCATGGTGCCGCCGGTTCCGATTACAAGCACCCTCGGTTTCCTTGCCATGAATGGACTTGTTGGAAGGTCTTTTTTTATTCGTTTCTGCCGCCAATTTAATCACTTTTGGGGGCCTTTTGTTGGATTTTGCTCGGCATTTGAGGAAAAGTGGCGTAGACCATGACATGGCCGCGATAATGCTACTGCTCGCGGACAAGAGCAGGCTTGTGCAGAAGGCCTTCTTCACCCATTCGGGCGTGGCCCAGACTAGGAACATCCATGGCGAGCAGCAGATGGAGCTCGACACCTATTCTGACGCGGTTTTCATGAAGGCGATGGAAAAGTCGAGGCTCGTGAAGACCGTTGCCTCCGAAGAGCAGGATGACATCGTGGAGATAAAGAAGGCAAAAGGCTCTTACGGGGTCACGCTCGACCCGCTCGACGGCAGCTCTCTCATCAAGACGAATCTTGCTGTCGGCACGATTGCCGGCTTCTTCAACGAGGGCGACGTCATGGAAAAAGGTTCGCGCATGGACGGCGCCATGTTCATACTTTACGGGCCAATCACTTCGCTGGTTTACACCGCGAAGAAGGGCGTGCACGAGTTCGTGCTAAATCCCAAAGGGAAGTTCGTGCTCAAGCGCGAGGGCATCCAGATTCCCGGCGGAAAAATATATTGCCCCGGTGGCCTTCGTTCGGAGTGGGCGGAGCCGCACAGGAGTTTCATCGAGGACTTGGAGGGGCAGGGCTACAAGCTGCGCTTCTCTGGCGGTTTCGTGCCGGACTTCCAGCAGATACTAAACTACGGCGGGCTCTTCACATACCCTGCCCTCTCAACGGCCCCGCAAGGGAAGCTGCGCCTCGTTTTCGAGGCCAACCCGATGGCGCTCATAGCGGAGCAGGCAGGCGGTGCCGGCACCAATGGCGTGCAGAATTTGCATGGCATCAAGCCAGAATCGCTTTCGCAGCGAACGCCTCTATACCTGGGTGGGAAGAGGGAGATTGAGCTGGCGCGCAAGCACTTGGCGTTGCATTGAAGTCATGTTCTAAGCAATTTTACCGTTCGGTGGTTTATGGCAATGGTATTGCCATTCTTAGTAACTATTTCTGCTTCCTCGAGCTTTGCGGTTAGTTTGAGAACCCTTTCTTGTGTAATGCCATAAATTTGTGAAATTATTCTCTGGCTAACTTGCATTGAGGGGGCTGCAACTATCCCGTCCACTATGCCTTTAGCAATTAATGCATCGGCAGAATTACCATTCCACCCAATCAAATCAACAGCTTTCTTTAAACTTTGCCCGAGTTCTGCCTTTTTGCCCAAGTTAAGGTTACGCAGCCTCTCCATATTTCTTTGTTCCTCTTCCACTCTCAATTTCCTCACTTGTTCCCTTGCCTCGGCGTAAAGCTCCCTTACCGTCTGCCTCTTCATTCTTCTGAACCTATCTGCAGTTTCTTCTCCCTCTTCAGGGGGCCTTATTTGGCTTGGGCTATTATTTGCCCTCCTTACTGTCATTTCTCTCACTTCAAATACTGTTGCAATCATCTGCTTGGAATACCGGAATGAGCCATCCGGATTCTTTATGGCGAGAATTTTCCTTATGAGCGGTCGCTCTTCATGGGTCTTGGCTTGCGACCTCAAACTGGCCTCGAGCTCATGCCTGGTTCTTTCGTGAAGATGCCGTGTGTCCCACATCTGGCCTGTCGAAAAGCTGACTCCCACCCTCCTTGCGGCTGATGCAATGGATGACCCAGACCTTCTGAATTCCAGGTATTTTGCAACCAATTCAGGCTCTTTTGATGCCAGGGCTTTTGTTTTGGGAACGGTGAGGCCTACTTCCCCCGCTATTTTATTTATGAGGCGCGGATATGTCCCAGGAACTTCTCTTGCTATATCTGTGGCGCCATGGGTGCCTTTGTCCGCGAGCTCAAGAACTCTTGCAAAACTATTTAGCGGAAGCGACTTTTTCAATTTATTTTTTGCAAGAAATTGTATATGCAATATTCTTGTACTATTCGGATTCATGTAATATAATGACTGATTTAGGGCGAATATTAAACTTTCTCCATCCGGTAAGGGAACCAGTTGATTGAGTGCTCCTGCATCGTGAAGATGTCCTCGTTTGTTATGTCATGTGAGAACCTTTCCTTCACCTGACCGAGGATTTTGCGCAGTTCCTTCATGTCCCTTACCGCGAATTCCACCGCGAGGTCATATTTTCCCAGCGTTATTGTTGCGAATGTCGATTTCGGGTTTTGCGCCACGAATCCAATCAGCTTGCCGGTCACGGAGTGGTCCTTTAGGGTGAAGTCCACCTGCACCAACTGCGCGCCGAACCTCTCGAAGTCCACGTCAAGCACATTGGCCCCCAATATTCCGGCCTTCAGCAGCTTCCTTATCCTGTATTTTACCACGTTCGTCTCCGTGCCTGTGATTTTTGCGAGTTCGATTAGGGGAATGCGGGAGTTCTTCGCAAGGTTTGCGATTATCTGGTAATCAACCTCATCAATGTCCGGCTCTTTTATCTCTTCGGGGTATTTTGTGTCCATCAGTTCGGCTTCGCCTTCGAAGAAGAACCTGAAGTTGAACCTGTGCGTGGACGTCAGAGTAAGTATTTCCTGCTCGAGTATGTACTCGCCGAATTTTTCCCTGAACGGGACGAGGAAGCTGTATAGGTCGTGGAAGTTTTTCGAGAGCAGCAGGAATGTGAGGTCATACCTCCCCTCAAGGCTTGCAAAGTATGCTGTTGACTTGTAGCCGCTTATGAATTTTACAATGTCCGCATCGATTTGTGGGGTTGTGCGGTGGAACTTGTAGAATAACTTGTAGTAGAACCTGTTCAGGGCCGAGGTGTGGATGGTAGTCAGGAAGTTCTTGATGTATCCTTCCTTGACAAGCCGCTTGACCCGGAACGCGGCGGTTTCTTTTGAGATGCGCACGCGCTTGCCGAGTTCCTTGAACGTCATCCTGCTGTTGCGGTCAAGCTCGTAGAGTATTTTGCGGTCCTGCAAATCAATGGCATTTTCCATCGCTTTTTCCATATTAATACTATATGAAATTAATAATATAAATTTTTGCATTTTGCGTAAAAAATTATCAAAATACATTATATTATTGAAAAGCACTAATTTACTTTGTAACGTTAAAACGGTGTCCATATGCTTTTTTTTGATGCGCTCAGTGCTCTATTCTCCGTTGATATTGGATATTTTGTGGATATAGTGCTGGGCAACATATTCTGGGCTTTCGCTTTCTATGCGACTATCCACATGCTTGTAGGAGGGAAGGATGTCCCTTTCCACTTCGTGATTTTTGCAGGATATGCGTGGATTTTCCTAGACTTCAATTCAATCACCGGGATTTCATTGCATGGGGCGTTCGGCTTCTTCCTTTGGATTGTTTTGAGGGTGTCCCTGGCCTCTTTCTCGAAAGGGGTTCCTTTCCTTGAAAGGAATTTCACGGCAATATGGGGCGCTCTCTCTTACGCTATTCTGATATTCATGACTTTCTTTTGGGGATGAAATGGGTTACTTCGGGCTGGCTGTGAAAGGGCTGTGGTGCGGGGCAATATTTACCTTTATTGCAGTATTCTTGGATTCGGTTTTTCCCGGGCGCTTGGCCGAGATGGCGCTTTCGGATTTAGGGGTGCTGGTAATCCTCATTCTCCTGGTTTTTGAGATGCTCTTGGGCTATGCAGAGCCGCCGAAATGAAAACCTTTCGGCCATTTGAAAAACTTCCTCCGCTTTATCCGTTGGGAAGTCTACATGGATATTTTCCGCGCTTATTCCCTCCAATTTTTCAGGGTTTTCTCAAAAACACTCATAGCAGGCATGCTTTTCCGAGTTTAGCATATTTTCCGGGCACTCGATTTCTTTTCCGCAGAAATCGCATTTCACGTTTACAATGTTTTCGCCGTCCATGTCAATCCCTTTCCCCGTTCCACAAATCAACCAGCGTCTTGTAATTCTCCGCGACCTGCCTTGCCGCCTGCTCGCGCGTGAGCCTCTTCTCGTGCAGCGCCTTCATTGGCTCCCAGAAAACCGTTCTGCCGACAGCGAACCCTATGATGCCATTCACTTTCGCCCCAACCTTGAGCCATTCCTTGACCTTCTCAGGGTCCTCCCCGCGGCCGAGCGTTATGATTCCGGCCCTGCGCCCGCCCTCATGCGCCTGCCTGACCAGCGCTTTCGAGTCCTCTATCCTGTCCACGCCTTCGAGCTTCCAGATGTCCGGCTCGACGCCCGCCTTTTGTATTTCTTCCATGGCGCGGACCATAAGCATCGGCCTCATGTTGCGGTCATATCTTCCCTTATCGCCGCCCACAACCTCGAGCTGCCTTGAGGTCGCTGGAACAAGAAGCTCGAACATGAACTTCTTGCCTGTTTCGTGCGCAAAATCGGAAATACTCTTGAGCCTGCCAAGCTGCCTCTCGTTCAACGCGCTGTCGCCTTCAGGATTGTAGCGCACCAGCACCTTCACTATCGCGGGGTCGATTTTTTTTATGTGCTCCTTGTAGTCGGAGTGCTCGAAGTCAAACTCGTCCTGGCCGCTCTTCTCGGTCGGCATCGCGGTAATGAACCCTTTCGCCTTCGCGTCCTTGAGGATTTTCGCGCCGAACTCCTCGTCAACAAGGACGGCGGCGCCGTCCTTCGGCACGCCGAGCTTCACGCTTTCAAGGAATCCATCGTATACCATTTCCTTCAATGAGGCATACTCCCGTGCCTCGGCCTCTGTCGGTTTCCTTCCCTCTATGCCGAAAAGCTTCTTGAGCAGCGAGCCCCTGTGGTCGAACGGCAGCACAAGCAAATCGTTCTCGTAACCAATCTCCATGTCAACAACCTCTGACTGGCCCCTGATTGGAATTGGCAGGAACTCCTTATATATCGAACCGCGCAAACCCAACCTTTAAAACAATTTATGGACAGTCTCGCCGTTGCGGCCTCTCGATGGGCGTGCATAGTTCATTTTGCCGTTATTGCGTATATGCCGTCGTCGCCTTTTTTCGGGTTTCCCCTGCCGTCCGTGTTGTTGGTGGCGAAGTAGAGCCTGCCGTCGGGCCCTTCCTGTATGTCGCGGATTCTTCCGTATCCGTCGAGGAGTTTTTCATCCTTCACGAGTTTTCCGCCTTCGATGTATGCTGCCCTGATTTGCTCTCCGCGCAGGCCGGCGTATACAAATGCGTTTTTCAGTTGCTGCTTGCCGCCTGAATAGAATGCCGCGCCGCTAGGCGCCATTGTCCATTCGCCGAAGCAGACTATCGCCTCGGAAAACCCTTTTTCCGTATTTGCTTCGCCGCAGAGTTTTTCCGGCCACCCGTAGTTGGCGCCTTTCTCTATTATGTTGACCTCGTCATTCTTGCTTGGCCCGTGCTCCGTAGACACGAGCGTGCCGCTTTGGGGGTGCCAGTCGAATCCCTGGGGGTTCCTGTGCCCGTATGAATAAACGTAGTTTCCGAATGGGTTGTCGCCCGGCATCGAGCCGTCCTTGTTGAGGCGGAGCATTTTCCCCGCAAGCGAGTTCTTGTCCTGCGAGCTTTCCGGGTTTCCGGAGTCTCCTGTGGAGGCGTAGAGTTTTCCGTCGGGGCCGAAGCCGAGCCTTCCGCCATCGTGGTAAACGTTTCCGGGTATGCCTTCCAGCAGGGTTGTTTCGTTTTCAAGGGAATCGTTTTTCAGCGCGAACCTCGAAATCCTGTTCAGCAGGGCGCTGTTTTCGGTGTAGGTGTAGTAAAGGTAAATGTATCCGTTTTCCGCGAATTCCGGGTCGACCGCGATTCCCTGGAGGCCGCTCTCCCCGAGGTGCACCACCCCTTTGATTTCATGGGCGGAGCCGTTTTCAAGCACTTTTACCCTTCCGGGCCGCTCGGTAAAAATCATCCTGCCGTCAGGCAGGAAGCCTATTGCCCAGGGTATTTCCAGGTTTTCCGCTATCCTCTCGACAACAATTCCATGGTTTTGCGGGGAATCTTCGCTCTTGGGGCTGTCCGGCTCGAACGGAATGCTGCAGCCGGAAACCGCAACCAGGATGAAAATGGCAAGGGCGTTTTTGTACATACCCTAAACCCTGCATTGATGTCGCTTTAAAACGCTTGCTTTTTTGGAGGTTGCCGGGAAACAGCGTATCGTGAAGTGGCCGCAGGGCAATTCATTAATTAAGTGTTATTTTGCATGGGTTATTTGATGCTAGGCATACTTTTCTCCGGCGGCAAGGACTCGGTCTTCACGGCTTATTACTATCTGGAGCAGGGCTGGGACGTGAAATGCCTCATTTCCCTGCGCTCGAAAAATCCGGATAGCTGGATGTTCCACACTCCGGCCATTGAAATGACGCAATTGCAGTCAGAGGCCCTCGGAATACCCATTGTTTCTGTCGAAACAGGCGGCGAGAAAGAGGAGGAGCTCAGGGACCTTGAAGAGGCATTGAAAATCGCGAAGGAAAAGCACGGAATCCGCGCAGTCGCGGTAGGCGCCCTCCTTTCCGATTACCAGCACGAGCGCGTCAACAGGGTTTGCCACTCTCTTGGCCTGAAGTGCTTTGCTCCTCTCTGGCACAAAGACCAGGGGCGTCTCCTCCGGGAAATAATTTCGCTGGGCTTTGATGTCAGGCTTGTGGGGATTGCGGCGCATGGCCTCGACGAAAGTTTTTTGGGGGCGCGGATAGACCGCGGAGTTTTGGCCAGGTTCATGGAATTGCACGGGAAGTATGGTTTCCATGTCGGCGGCGAGGGAGGCGAGTACGAGAGCCTTGTGGCGGACTGCCCGGTTTTCAGGAAGAGAATCGAACTGCTCGAAACGGAAAAGTTGATGGGCGGAGATGATGCCGGCAGGCTTGAAATACGGGTGGCGCGCCTCGCCCCGAAGTGACGGTCATTCCTTCGCCCTCTGCCAGAGCAACTGGAAGTATTTTTCGTATGAGTCGGCCAGGGGCCTGTCCCGTACGAGTATGCCGGTAGGTTTTTCCGTCCAAAGAAGTATGCCTACCGTGTCGTTCCTGATTATTGTCTCGGTGAGCGGCTCCACGCCTGCATCCAGGAACCTCAGGTCGCGCTTGGGGTACGTGACCTTTTCTGTCCATCCGCGGAGAGACTCATTGAATATGAGCTTTGCCCATATCCCTTTCCTGGCCCTCTTCCTGTGGTAATCTGCCCAAAATGCTTCGCCCATCATCACGGATTCCACGGGCGAGCCTATTGTATGGTGCTCCATGCCGCCGGCTCCGAGGAGCTCATAAAGTATCTGCCGCATGCCCTTTACGCCCCTGTAAGTCTCCACTCCAGCCTTTGTTTCCGCGCTCTCCCGCCTGAGGAGGAGCTCTGGCAGCAGCCTTTCGAGCCTGTCCTTCTTTTCCCCTATGTAATCCAGCAGATGCTTGGGGTTCGAGGCCTGGTAATGCGTCCTCTTGCCCTCCATGTAATATGACGCGAAACCCTTGTCCAGGAGCCTGTGAAGCGTCATGTGGACTACGGAATTCTGCAGGCCCGTGCGGTCAATAAGCGGCCCGGCAGTGGTGCTCCCGAGCTCCAGCAGCGCGATATAAACCTTTATTTCCGCGTTCGTGAGGCCTATGTCCTCGAGTATCTGCGTGTCCATGCAAGTACGGCTGCAGAACTCCTTATAAATGCATTTTTATCCTCCATTTTTGGAGAATAATTGAATAAATACACGGCTTGCGCCAATTTGTATGGTGAAGGGGCCTTTAGGTGTGATGTATGCTTGCTGATGTGCTTTCGCATGTTATTGCGCTCGATGTGCAGTGGCTCGTCCCTTTCGTAATGGACAATCTCCTGTGGGTGTTCCTGTTCGCCTGCCTTGCGCATTTCATTTATGGGAAGGGGCTGGTGATAGGCACGGTTTTTGTGGCAGTTTACCTTTTCGCGACATTCGATTTTGCGGGTGCGCTCGGCTGGGTGTTCAGGAAGGGCTTCTTCTGGGCTCCTATACTGGGTTTTCTTGCACTGGCTTCATATGACGCCTTTTTTGGCAGGCAGGGCCTCAAGTCATTCAAGAGGCCATGGTTTGCAAGTGCCGTATTCTACCTGGGCCTGTTCTTCATAAACGTGATTCTGCCGTGAGGTGTCCGCCATGCTGCTGAGGAGTTTCGTGGAAGCCGCTATGCTGTCAATGGTATTGATTTTGGCAGGCATCGCTTTCGGGGCGAATGACATGGTTTTTTCGCCCATGGGCTTTGGAGCGATTCTTGTCACTTTTTTCCTCGAGATTTTCGGGAACAGGTGGTGATTCCATGCGTTTGCCGCGCTACCGGAGCTTTCCGTTTCGCATCACGATATTTCCGCCTATGATGGAATCTTCTACATTCATCCCTTGTGCCGCAAAGACGATGTTCGAAACAACGTCATTCATCGGCCGCAGGTTTTCGCCAATGCTGAGCGTGATTATGTCCGCGTAATTCCCTTCCTCAATGCTCCCGGCTTTCTCCAGCCCGAGGCATTTCGCCCCGTTCACGGTGGCCATGTCAAGCACCTGCTGGCAGCTCAGGGCTCCGGCGTCCCACTTGTGGTGCCGGTGCAGCAGGGCGGCCGTCTTCATTTCCTCGAACATGTCGAGGTTGTTGTTGCTTGCCACACTGTCGGTTCCGAGGCCCACAATCGCGCCTTCCGCAAGCATTTCCGTGAGCGGCATCACTCCTCCTGAAGCCAGCTTCATGTTGGAAACCGGGTTGTGCGAAACCTTCGTTCCTGACTGCGAGATTTTCCTTATTTCGCCCTTGGTTATCCAGATGCAGTGCACCAGGAGGCAGTTCTGCGAGAGGAACCCGATAGAGTCAAGGTACTCGACCGCGAGCTTGCCGTGCCTTTGCAGGGTGTCAAACCTGTCCTTGCGCGTCTCGCCGACATGTATCCTGCGAAGCATCATATTAGCATCGCTGTAATCAATCACCCTGCGCAGTGTTTCCTCATCACAGCTATACACCGCGTTCGCCGCAATCGCTCCATTCACGAGGCCTTTGCCGTTTTTTATGGAGCCCAAAAAAGCCGCGGACTCCTTGAATGTTTCGCCGTCTTTCACGGTAGATGATAACAGGCCGCGGACGCCGGTTTGCGCAAATGCCTCCAGCCTATGCTCCGGGAACCTGTACGAATCATAAATGGCCGTGGTTCCGAAGCGGATGGCCTCCCTGAGGCCGTCAAGCGTGTTTTGCTTCACCTGCCTCGGCGTGAGTTTCCTTTCCAGCGGCCAGATTTCCGCGAGCCAGTCAAGGAGTTCCCTGTCGTCGCATTTTCCCCGCAGTGAATGCATTCCGAGGTGTGTATGCGTGTTCACGAGCCCCGGCATCACTATTTTTCTGGAGCAATCGAGCTTCTCCTCCCCCCTCGTGGATTTGAGGCCCTTCCCTATCCCCATGATTTTGTCGCCGTCTATCCGCACGTCGTGTCCCTGGAGAACCCTGCGCCTCGCGTCCTGTGTTACTAAATAGCGGCAGTTTTTCAGCAGCATAAGACAATTGCCGCTGAATCGGTTTTTATAGTTGCTTGAAAGCGGTCATTCGGCCAGGTTATACACAGGTGCCGCCGATTGGTTCGGATTCCACTACTATGCCCTTCTCATCGCCAGTATACACGTTTCCTGTGTCTATTCCCTTCTCCCTCCATTTGCTGATGCATTCATATTCAAAACTGCATCCTCCGCACAGGTATTCTGTCCTGCATTTTCCTTCTTCGAGCGTTATGGCGCCTTTTTCCGTGGCCTTGCAGGCGGCGTTTACGGTGTCAATTACCGTGAATTCCTTTTCCTGCTTCGCTTCCCCTGATTCCTTCCCTTTCGCGGTTGCCCTCAGGACGTATTTGCCAGGGGAATCCACGGAAAGTCTGACTGAAATCTTTCTCGAGTCCGAAGGGGCAATCCTGCCGAGGGATTCTTTCAGTTCCTTCTTGAGCGTTTCCAATGGCTTGCCGTTTTCAGTTGACCTGAGGAACACGCCCACATCGTATTCCCCCTCCACGGAATCGAGGCTCCCGGTGTTTTTCACCCCGAACGAAACATCGAACGCCTCCCCGCTCTCGACCTGCGCATCCACCGCGAGGCCGCTCAATTCCAGCTGTGCGGGCTCCGCGCCGATGTATGCCGTGCAGCTGTCTATGCCTCCCGAGCGCACGCACCTGAAGTGCACCTTTGCCCTGATGTCGCTCCTCACTACCATCTGCCTTACCATGACCTCGACCGCATCTCCGAGGCATGCTTGCTCCGATGTGCACTGGAATCTCACGCTCCTCGTTGCAGTGTCGAGCCCATCTGCCTTCATTGCCGTGCCTCCCTTGAGCAGGATGTCCGCAGAATGGAAGCTCCCTTCCGTCGCCTCCGCGAGGTCAAGCTCCCTGGAGAATTTCTCGAAGGCACCGGCTTCCTGCGGGGAGAAGTACGCGAGCGCGGCATAAAGCAATGCAGCCGCTACGACTGCCGCCACGAGCAGGCTGAAAGGCGAGGCCATTCACTTTCCCCTCTTCTGGCCGAACAGCATATGGACTTCCGTTTTCCAGAGCTTTTTCACTAGCCACCCGAAAAACAGTATTACCGCGAGCACTATCGCGGCGCTCTGGGTGTCTCCCACGAAAATGAAATAGCCGAGCTTGCCGTCTGCCCATATCTTGAAGAGCAAATAGAACGCTATCCCTATTGCGGCGAATGCCGCCAGGAGCGTGAGCGACCTTGCCATGCCCATGCGTTAAATAACCGCATTCCGGTTATTAAAACGTTGCCGGCGGGAAGCGGGTTTTAAACAAAGTGTTTTCTGGCAAGTTTTTTGGAGAATTTTACCCCAATTTCTCTCAGTTCATCTCTGTAATATCTCCGATTTCCTGGCGGGGCAAAATATGCTGTGAATGCGCCCTCCAAAAGATAAATTTCAGCATCCGGAAAATCGTTTCTTATCTCAATTATCCCGCTATGCACGCATATGTCCCTGAAATGCCCTGCAACTACAAACCTTTTGGGGTTTACCATATTTTCTTTCAGGGCTGCACGGATGCCTTCCGGCCTTTCCACCCAAATAATTCTTGGCTTGTTTTTTATTCCTGAAACGAATTTTTGAAGCCGCTCTTTGTCTCTGTCAAAATGGCCTGTTTCGTACACCACGGGTATTTTCATTAGTCCGGCTTTTTCCAGCGCGCCACGGATTTTTTTCATGTTAGCAATGTATACTGCTTCATTCAATGCATTAGTTTCTGGTTTTTCGTGTGTGAACAGCGGTCCATGGACAACATAGAATACCGGGCCAGTGTAAGATTCACCCATGCTCTCAACTCTCCGCCACCGTTCCCTCTACCTGCACGCTCGGCTGCTTCCTGTACATTGCGATTATTTCCTCGACGGTTGTGCTCTCCTCGGGCCTCTTTTCCCTGAACTTTATCATCCGCGGGAACCTTAGTGCATACCCTGTGCCGCCCTTGTCCCTTCCGGCCGTGTGCATGGGGCTTCTAGTGATTTCGTCCGCGCGCACTTCTATCACGTATAATGGCTCCACCCAAATGTGCGGCTCGATTTCGGAATCCACGCGCGATGGCCTTTGCTTCACGCTGGTTTTGCTCAGCTTCGACTCTAGCTCGGACAGCATTTCCTCGCTCATGCCGGTCCCGATTTTTGCGACCGACTTGAACGTGTCGCTTTCCCTGTCATAAACCGCGGTCAGCAGGCCGCCGAGGCCGAATTGCGTCCGCTTTCCCCTGCCCTTGAAGTAGCCTATTATTGTCACATCCACGGAGTCCGAGAGTTCGCCCTTGTAGCTCCTCTTGAGCTTTATCCACGCGAACTTCCTCGCCCCGGCTATATACGGTGAGTTCAGGTCCTTAGCTATTATGCCTTCAAGGCCACTCTCTATGCTTTCCAGGAAAAACTGGTTGATTTTTTCCGGGCTGTCGGTTTCAATGCTCTTTGTGAGGGCTATCGCCTCTCCCTTCCCTATTATTTTACCGAGGATTTGCCTGCGCTCGCGGAAAGGCCTTGCCATGAGGTTCTTCCCGTCAAGGTACATTATGTCAAAGGCAAAGAGGCGCAGCGGGAACTCCTCCGCCTTCTTGGCGATGTCATATTTCCTCTTGCGCTGTATTGTCACCTGGAAAGGGAAGTACTGCTGCGTCTCCTCGCTGTATGCAAGCGCCTCGCCCTCGAAAATCGCTTTCCGCGCCTTGATTTGCTTTCTCACCGCTTCTACAAGGTCCGGGAACATTTCCGTCATGTTTTCCGATTGCCTTGAAAAGATTGTGACTTCATTCCCGTTTTTGTGCATGGCCAGCCTGAACCCGTCATATTTGGTCTCCACCGCGCACTTCCCGAGCTTTTTGACAATCTCCTCTGCCGATGGAAGCCTCTCGGCAAGCGTCGGCCTTATCGGCGCGCCTGGCATCATGTCAATCTCGTCAAGGCCCCGGAGCCCTTTTGCCTTGAGCTTTTCCGCGATTGCCCCCAAATCCGAGAAGATGTTGTATTTTGCCTCGATGACTTCGCGCAGGCCCTGCCTTGCGCGAAGGCGGAACTCCTCCTTCCTTTTCTCCTCATTCTTTTCCTTGAGGCCCTTCTCTATCGCCTTCCGGGTTTTTTTATTTTCCGTGAATTCATCGAGGTAGTTGAGCGCGAGCGCGTCCATCAGCGTCGGGTCGCCGACACCGAGCCTTAGGTTTCCGAGCGGCACCCTTGCGATGTACCGCGCCTCAACTTTAGACGCGCTGTTCAGCAGCTCCGCAAACATGCCGAGCTTCGAGTCCTGGCTGCCCTTGCCTCCGGCCTGCGCGATTTTCACGAAATTGCCGAACACTTTTGCAATAGTGAGCTTCTCGGAGAAAAGGGAGCCCTGCTTCCTGCCCTCCACGAGCTTTTCCGCGACAAGGCCGAGGTCGCCCATCTGCTTGTACAGCTTTGCCACCTCGTCTTTCGTGTAGCCTGTCGCCTTCGCGATTCCCTGCTCGAGAAGCCCCTCCCCGATGCCGACCTCGAGCGCCTTGTGCCGCGGGCCGAGGGCGCCCTGCGAGAGGTAGATGACCATCCCGATTTCCTTTTCCTCCGCCTTCGAGAGCATTTCGGCGAGGATTGTGGACATTTCAAGGCGCGAGGAGATGTTCTCTATGCTGTCAAAATAGGCCGCGAGTTCGGAGAAGAGCATGAGTAAAATAATGGGTTGAACTGTTAAAATAGGTTTTTATTCGGCCCCCATACAGGTTGCTTCATTTAAAAACAATTCCTCCAATCATTGGTTGTGCTGGGGTTGTGGTGTAGCCTGGTCCAGCATACAAGCTTTGGGCAACCCTTTTCTTTCTCCCGGAAAGAGAAAGAAAAGCGTTGACGGAAAAGAAAGAGAGGCCGCTTCGCTGACTTTTGTCGGGATTCAAACCAGCTTGCGACCCCGGTTCGAATCCGGGCAACCCCATTTCACCTTTTTTCTTTTCTTGCAAAGAAAAGAAAAAAGCTGAGCCAAAAAAGAAAAGAAGCAATCACCATGAACTGCGCGGTGTGCGGAAAAACGGCTACCTCATACAATAAGCAGAAGCAGCCCGTGTGCTCTGCACACCTCAAGTCAGAGGCGAAGGCGCCCGCGTGCCCTGATTGCGGCCTGCCCATGCTCGTGCGGCATGGCAAGTACGGCTCTTTCTGGGGTTGCATGGCGTTCCCCTCGTGCAGCGGAATCAGGAAGATTTAGCGCCTGCCTTTATCGCTTTGTACTCCATGTCCACGTGCATTTTCCCGTAAACCTCGAATGGCCCGCCCATCACCCGAAAGCCGTTCTTTTCGTAGAATCCTCTTGCCTGTTCCTGGCTCCTCAGCCAGAT
Organism: Candidatus Iainarchaeum sp.; assembly: GCA_016202305.1. Lineage (GTDB taxonomy): Archaea > Iainarchaeota > Iainarchaeia > Iainarchaeales > Iainarchaeaceae > UBA10205. The sequence goes on from JACQPB010000042.1 coordinate 27,460, forward strand.
TTTCTCTGGGTTCCTCTTCATTATGTCCTTGAGCATGAACTCCAGCAGTTTTGTGGCCGCGCCCCTGCCGCGCATTTCCTTTCTCGTGGCCATCCTCTCAATCTTGAACTCTCCCTTTGCGGCTTCCCTGCACCTCGCGGTCGCGACGACTTTCCCGTCAGCGAGGGCGATGAAGTGCTCCGCGTCCTTGTCATCCTCGTCCGGCTCCCAGCCGGGGGCGAAGCCCTGCTCCTTTATGAAGACGTCCACGCGGAGCCTTACCGAATCCACGAATTCCGGCACTGTTTGGACGCGCTTGCAGTGCAGTTTCATTTCATGATTTGGGAAGCAAACTAATAAGGCGCTTGCGGTGGCCATCGTTTACCTGAAAATCCACTTAATGCGCTCCTTGCCAATGTCTATTTCATAGCCCCGAATTGCCGTTTTTCCTTCTGGTGTTTCCACTGTTCTGAGTGTAACCGGAGTTTTCTTGCAGAACCTGTCTCTGGTACTGGCCACGGTTTCATGGTGTTTTGGGTCGTCAAGTATGTACATTTTTACGCCTTTCAAGAGTTCCTCCTTGTGGAGGTATATGAATTCCGACATGAGGAACTCATCGGCGTTGATTCCGGTTTTTCCCTTGAATTCATCCGCCAGCCTCTTTGCCTCCTGTGTCAGCCGCCGGTTATTTCCGTCCTTTTGGACGTCTCTCTGCAAATTTTGTATTTCTATGTGCTTCTGTGTCCCGCTGAACATATGTGGCGGTAAATATCCAAGCACAAAAAGTGTCCTCCCTGCAGCGTCATTGAGGACAAGGTGGGGATAAGAAATTTCGTGCTGACCATAATAAATGTGAGACGGCTTGGATTGGAAAGTGTAGTGTTCCCTGTTCCTTGCCTTGAAGTCCTTCCATGTGCCTAACCTTGCATTTGCAGGAATTGCCCTGACAGTCCCGCTTTTAATTATCTCCGGTCTAAACTTGTGGCTCTTCCAGTTGTGAATTTTGATTTGCATGAAGAATGTTTCTTTTCCGGAGTTAAAAGCTTTTTGCATCATAACTTCCGGATGGACAGCCCAAAAGCGCAGCAGAAAGGCGAAATACCGAAACTTTTCGTGGCGCGCGATGCCGAGGCGAGGGTGAGAGAGGGCCTGCGCCTGCTCCAGAAGCGGCATGTCCGCAAGCTCAAGGGCGCCCCGAACGCAGGCGATATTGCGTGGGTCGTGGACGAGAACGGCAAGTTCATTGCGCAGTGCTTCTGCAATCCGAGCGCGGAGCCTATTGCGCAGGTCATTTCGCTGAAGGAGAAGGAGGCCATTGACGCGGCTTTCTTTTCGAGGAAGGTCATTGCAGCCGATTCTTTCAGGCGTGCAGTGCTCGGGTTCAGCGGCTCTTATCGGCTTTTCTACGGCGAGGCAGACGGGATTCCCGGCCTCGTGGTGGACAGGTTCTGCGGCATTTGCTCAATGCAGGTCTCGTGCCCCGGAGTAGAGCGCTTCAAGGACGCGATTGCGGCCGCGCTGCTCGGCATTGACGGAATTGTCACTGTCGTGGAGCGCAACGATTCGAGGAGCCGTGAGAGGCTCGGGCTTCCGCTGAAGAAAGGCGTGCTGGCCGGAAAGTCCAAGACACAGGCCGTCATAGAGGAAGGGGCCGTAAAATTCGAGGTGGATGTCCTGCGTGGCCACAAGACGGGCTTTTACCTGGACCAGTCCGAGAACAGGGTTGCCGCAGCGAAATACTGCCGCGCAGGCTCCGAAATGCTTGATGTGTTCTCCTACACCGGCGGCTTCGGGCTGCACGCGGCAGCTGCCGGTGCCAATGTGCTGATGCTTGACATGAAGGACGCAATCGCCCAGGCGAGGCGGAACGTGAAGCTCAACGGCCTCGAGTCGAGGGTTTCTTTCCTAGAGGGCAAGGCTTTCGAGGAAACGAAAAAAATGCTCTCCCGGCCCAAGAGGTTCGACGTGGTTAGCGTCGACCCGCCGGCCTTTGCCCAGAGGCCAGCGGACTTGAAGCGTGCCGCGAGGGCTTACCACCAGATAAACTACAACTGCATGAAGCTGCTGAAGGATGACGGCATACTCATCACAAGCTCGTGCAGCAGCTACGTTTCGCCGGAGGGCTTCCTGAAAATACTTTCCGACGCGGCGAACCACGCTGGCAAGGAAGTCTCGGTCATTGAGCAGCGCTCCGCCTCTCGCGACCATCCCGTGCCGGCGCATTCCGGGAGCGCGGGCTCATACCTCAAGTGCGTGTTCCTGCGCGTGCGCTCGAAATAGCGGACGGCGCAAGGGATATATTCTCTTTGCCTGCACAAGCTATCATGAAGACGAAAACCATTAGGCAGTCTGTCACTTTCAGGGCCGCTCCCATGGAAGTGTACGATGCCCTCATGGACTCGGATAAACACTCTGCATTCACGCAAAGTGAGTGTAAAATCGGGAGGAAAGCCGGGGAGAGGTTCACTGCTTACGATGGCTATTGTGAAGGGGAAAACATCGAGCTCGTGCCGGGCAGGAAAATAGTCCAGGCATGGCGGGCTTCTGACTGGCCCGAAGGGCACTACTCGAAGGCCGCCTTCATGATGGCGCCGGCAAAAGGCGGCACAAAGCTCTCATTCACGCAGACAGGCGTCCCGCAGGAGTTCGCGGAAGAAATAAGCGAAGGGTGGAAGCAGCATTATTGGGAAAAAATGAGGAAGATGCTGGAGAAATGATTCCCCCAGCCTTTATTCAAATTCACGTCTTCTTGACGTCCTGCCACACGCTCACTACATTTCCTTCGCTATCCTTTATGCGGCAGAGCTTGCCGAAATCCCCGACCGGTATTACGGGCGTCAGTGCCTCGCCGCCGTTGGCCCTGACTTTTTTCAGGGTTTCATCTATATTCTCCACATTCATGACTACCTGCGGGTAAGGGGCTGATTCGTCGCGCATCATCATGCCGCCGTTTATCGCGTTCATTTCCGCGCCCCTTCCGTTCTTGTCTACCTTGCCGGTTATCGCCATGTGGTAATCCATGTTCGGCACTTTGTCGATTTTCCAGCCGAATACTTTTTCGTAGAAGGCCTTTCCGCGCTCCATGTCATCTGCCGGTATCTCGAAATGCACTACCTTGTCCAAGGGACCACCTCTCCAAAAGACGGCCGCGGAATCCTTTAAAATGGAAAGGGAGCGTTAATGCCGGCGCCGGGCGGCTCAGCTTCCCCTGTGTGGAAATTTATAATACCTTCCAAGCCAAAATATAATGTTTTCAAGGGGGAGTAGTATAGCTTGGTCCAGTATGATACCTTGGGGAAAGCAAAAGCTTCCGATTTGGTATTGACCCCGGTTCGAATCCGGGCTCTCCCACCTGCCATCACACGGCCGTGCCGATGTAGAGTATGACGAATATGCCTATTGTGTTCAGGGCGAAAGAGAAGAACGTGAACGCTTTTCCGGAAACGTTGCTCGAGGCCGCGAGGAGGATGACGCCTATCTCGTCCGGCAGGGGCGAGGCTATTATGAAGCCCGCGAGCATCGGGACGAGGTACTTGAGGGCTGGCTTCGGTATTCTCTCTATGACATAGGTGACGCTTTTTTCCCGTGAGAGGCTCTTCACTTCATCCTCGAAGGAGTGCCTCACGACCCTGAATATTATGGTGTCTGCTATGAGGGCCCCGAGTCCAGCAATGAGCGAAGCCAACAGTATGTTCTGGTGCCTGCCGAGGACGAGAAGCGCCGCGGTAGCGGGGGCCGCGGTGAAGCCGTACGAAAAAAACAGTCCTGCTGCAAACGTGCCAGCATAGCCGGTGCTTTCGAGGGAGTTGCGGATACTTTCAAACTCCCCGTTGCTTGCAAAAACGTATGCGGCGGCAAAAGTCAGCAGGAGGGCCGCGAGTTTCGGGTACTTCATCTTCATTCGGATGGCCATAACATACGATTGCAGGTACGTGACTTTTAAATGGGCTGCTGGGAAAATCCGCGGGTTTCGGCCCGCTGCCAGCATGAATCCGTGGTCCATAATGGGTGCAGGCCGGCAATGCCGTCTGCTCTCGGCGGTCGCGAACAAACCCTTTTATTCCCTCTTTATTCTAGTATTTAAGTGGTTTTGATGGTCGTGGCCGATGCGGGCGGGAAGGGGCGGAAGCAGGGTTCCGTGGCGAAGGCCGTTTCCGGCCAGGGGGAGAATACGCTCGGCATCACCGTGAAGAAGTCTGATGATTTCGTCGAGTGGTACAACCAGGTCGTGCTCAAGGCCGGCCTCGCGGATTATGCGCCTATACGCGGCTTCATGGTCATGAGGCCTAACGGGTACGCCATCTGGGAGAGGATACAGCGCCACTTCGACAAGGTCATCGAGGGGCACGGCGTCGAGAACGCCTATTTCCCCCTGCTGATTCCGAAGAGCTTTTTCGAGAAGGAGGCCGAGCACGCGCAGGGCTTCGAGCCGGAGCTGGCGTGGGTCGAGTCAAGGCAGGGTGAAGGCGCGGGCGAAGCCGAGGAGAGGCTCGCAATAAGGCCGACCTCCGAAACCATAATGTATGACTCTTACGCTAAGTGGGTGCGCTCGTGGCGCGACCTTCCATTGCGCATAAACCAATGGTGCAATGTGCTGAGGTGGGAAGTGAAGCAGACAAAGCTCTTCCTGCGTACGCGCGAGTTCCTCTGGCAGGAAGGCCACTGCGTGTACGCGACGAAAGAGGAGTGCGACAGGGAAGTGCGCATGATACTAGATGATTACCGCGACCTCGTGCAGGACCTGCTCGCGATTCCTGTCGTTGCCGGGCAGAAGACCAAGTCGGAGACTTTTGCCGGCGCACTCTACACAACGACCATTGAGGCCCTCATGCCTGACGGCCGCGCGCTCCAGATGGGCACTTCGCACAATCTCGGGCAGGGCTTCGCCAGTGCTTTCGGCATAAGGTTCACTGACGAGCAGAAAAAAGAGCAGCTCCCCTGGCAGTCCAGCTGGGGCTTCTCGACAAGGCTGATTGGCGCGATTGTGATGGTCCACGGCGACGACAAGGGCCTCGTGCTACCTCCGCGCGTCGCGAAGCGCAAGATTGTGGTGGTGCCGATTGTTTTCGAGGATTCGCGTGAGAAGGTGCTGAAGAAGGCGCGCGAAATAGGCAAGGCGCTCTCGGAGCACGGCGCGTTCGTCGATGACAGGGACAATTACAATCCAGGGTGGAAGTACAATGAATGGGAGCTGAAAGGGGTTCCCCTGCGCATCGAAGTCGGGCCAAAGGACGTCGAGAAGGGCCATGTCGTCGTAGTGAGGCGCGATACAGGGGCGAAGGAATTCGTCAAGGACAAGGACATAGCAGGGCGCATTCCTCAGTTGCTCGAGGAAATGCACAAGGCCATGTTCGCGAAGGCGAAGAAGTTCCTAGATGACAGCACTGCCGAGGCGAAGTCGGAGGAGGAGTTCTCGAAGCTGGTTGCGCAGAGGAAGATGGTGCTCGCGCAGTTCTGCTGCCTGCCTGAATGCGAACAGAAACTCAAGGAAAAGACAGGCATAACCTCGAGGTGCATACCTTTCAATGTGAAAGGCGCAGGCTCGAAGTGCATTTTCTGCGGGGAAAAGGCCGAAAGCAAGGCCCTTTTCGCGAAGGCTTACTAGTTAAAGCCGCGGACTTCGTGCGGGTTTCCGGCAAGCTCTTTTTCCCACACTTCTATTTTCTCCCCCTCTATATCCTTTTCGTGCATTTTGGTGAAGGAGAACCCTGCATTGGCGTAGATTTTTTTCGCACGCTTGTTGGTTTTTTTCACGAGGAGAAACGCTTTTTTCACCCCATGCACTTCCATGTGGGCCATTGCCGATTCGAGGAGCTCCCTTGCGCGCCCTTTTCCCCTTTCTTCCGGAAGGACGCTGATTGCCATGAACATTCCCCCGCTTCCGCGGATTTCAACTTCTGCAAAGCCTATCACCCTGCCCTCTACCGTGCTCTTGAACACAGTTGTTCCCGGCCTCTTCATCCTCTCGGAAATCTTTTCCCTGGTGAGCATCTTGTAGGGAAAATCCGCGGATATTATTTTCTCCAGCTGCTCCGCATCCTCCGCGGAAGCTATTTCGATGCTCACTTGTTCATCTCCCTCATGTAGCGCTGTATCTCGTCAAAGGAAACCGCGCAGCCGGCGAACTTCGCCGCGTAGAGCGCCGCTTCCAGTGCCTGCCTTGAGCGGCTGACCTCGCTGTCGAGCGAGCCGTCCTCGTACGCGAGCGCAATGAGCTCCACGGAGCGCACTATCTTGACGTCGCCGTACAGCTGCCTGAACCGCTTCACGGCTCCGGGGTTTATCGTGACTTTCCCCTCCAGCCTCCTCTGCAGGAACGCGAAGAGGTCTTCCGGGTCCTCCACGAGCATCCTCGTGGTCCTTTCGTCTATCACGAGGCAGTCCGCGCCGGTTTCCTTCACCAGCGCGAGGGTTTCGGATTCGCCGAGCTGCACTATCTGTGTAGGCTTCCCGTTTACCGTGCACAGGCTGCGCGTGATGGCGTCAAGCTCCGCGAGCCGCCTCTTTACGCCCGGCGTCGTCCTGGAGACGCTGATATACCCTTCGTTGACCGCATCCCTTATCCTTATGGCGTTCAGCTCGAACCTTTTTATCCTCAGCGGCCTTTCGACGCTTTCCTCGTAAACAGACTCCGGTATCATGAATGATATTTTTTCCGCGTCGGAGAGGTGCCGCATGACCTTTATGAGGCAGTTGTCGGATATGGTTATGACGCTGCTCGAATCGAGCACGAACTTCTTTCCCCGCTCTCTCGCATTGCCTTCGGTGCTGGTCACGGTGCCGTCGCCGCTGAAGTGGAAAGTTTTCCCGTTGTTCATTTCGCAAGCAGCTCCCTGAGCATTTTCATCCTCTGCCCTATGTTCATTTTCACCGGCTGCTCGTCGTGTATCTTGGTGGCGCCTATGTATTTTTGCAGCTCTTTCCTGTCCGAGCCGGTAAGGGAAGCGGACTGGTTGAGGCTTAGCCCCATTGCGTACGCCGTAGAGGCCTGCTTTATCTTGGCCTTCTCGAATATGTTCCGGGCGAAATTGCTGAGCTGGTCGTCCGCGCCCTCTATGCGGTGCACCGCGTCCTCAAGGCTCTTGGAGAAGCCCCCGACGTCATTCCTCTGGAGTGCCTGCGTGCTTCTTGTCAGCGACGAGGTTATGCTCCGGCTTATGGTGGGCCAGCGGGGGCTTTTCACGAAATGCTCTTTTGAAAGCATCTTGTATAGTGAGTACGCTACCACGGATATTTTTGCAAGCGCCTTGTCGTCCTGCGAAACCGCCTGCTCTATGAAGTTCCTTCCGAGGCTCTTGACGTCCTGGCTGTTGCCGGCGGAGAATGCCGCAATCAGTGATTCGAGGCGCCTCACGGTCAGCGGGTTTATTGTCATGTTTATTATTAGAAGCGCCGCGTATTTAATTTTTTGCGCGGTGAAAAAAAGCAGGTTTGCCCGGCTGGCCGGGCAGCTTTTCCGGTTTTACTCTTCTTTAGTGCGCTGGCCGAGAAACCCTATGGGCTTTAGCCCGTAGATGAATCGGCTATGTTGAAATGTCGCTTTGAGTAATCATTTTAACCTCCATTGTTATTAAAACTGTTTGGGGAGTGCCTCCAACATGCTGTGTTGCATAACTCATGGTTTTGTTGAGCCTGTCGGCTCACTATGCGCTATTCAGAGTAGTTGGTTGTAGAGTTGTGCTTTGAAGAGCATTTCATGC